>JAIORZ010000014.1 GCA_021107855.1 archaeon | reverse complement strand
TGTATTAGTCCATAACATTTGGCACTGAGGATTATTTTCAATAAGATATTGTACAGGAGTTTTCATTAGTAAGCTATGATGTGGTATTTTAGTATTATAATCAATAAGCCAATTAGACATCTCTTTATTAAATTCATCTATATCTGTAAAGAGTAAATCTTCATTATAATCTACAAATTGTTCTTGTATTGTTCTATTAAATCTTTCATTATGTGCATTCATTTTTGGGCTTCTTGGATATGTCCAGTAGTGTGTTAATTGTTTTTCTTCTAAAAGAGCATCAAACTCTTTTTTAAATTCAGAACCATTATCAGATAGAACAGAAAATTTATCTTGAATATCATTAGTAGAAACACCATCTATTAGAGCTTCAAGAACTTTAGCTGTATGTTTTGTATGTTTAGTAGGAATGGCTACAGCAAATGCAATACGACTATTTGGGTCAATCATAGTCATTATATATCTTTTAATACCTACTGATACTCTTTGTATAGTATCAACTGCCCATAGATGCATAGGTTCATTTTTAAGTCCTTTAGGTTTACGAGTTTTAATCTCTTTTTTCTTTGTTTTAGTTCTCCCTTTAGAGTCAATTCTATTGGGGAATAATCTCATTTTATTTTTATCTCTTGCTATTATTCTTCCTATTGTAGATTCAGAGGGAAGTATTAAATTATTCTCTTCACACCAAGGTTTTAAAATAACATATAATTTTGCTTTACCTATATTTGGGTATATCTCTCTAAGTCTTTTTATCTCATCAATAATTATTTGAGAAGTAGTTGGTTCTCTTTTGTGTTTAGGCTTGGTTGATTTAGGATTAAGTGAGATTATATTATTTTTATTTTTTGTAAGTGTTGCTTTCCACCTATAAAGTGTTCTTCTACTTATATCAAATGCTTCTATTGTTGCTTCTAGTCCATATTTATCAAAGAACTTTAGTATTTTCAATCTTTTTTGAGCTTCTTTATTTTCCATCTCTAAAAGATAGCTAAATTTCTTAAATGTTGCATATCCTTTTATTCCATTGAATAGATAATCTGTTTGCATATTTCACTCTTTAGTTCTCCTCTGTTGAGTGCCATATGTTTCTGAACTTATACAGTT
>JAIORZ010000003.1 GCA_021107855.1 archaeon | reverse complement strand
GGGGACAGGATACCAATTAATTGCAAAATATAAAATATAGGTGTCAGGTAATAACGATAACCCCTAATTGAAAAACACAAAATGACACAACCACCTACTATATCTCAAAACACTATGAAGAGGAGATAAGCTTAACTAGTATCCTACAAAAGAACTTCATCTATGCAGGAGATAAACTAGTAGCAATACACACAACAACAGATGATGGAAAACTCAAACTTCCTCAAAATAGATATCTCCATACAGACTCATTAGGTTCAGTAGATACTATTACCAATGAATCAGGGATAGTAATACAAAGACTCTCATATAATCCTTTTGGAAAACAGATAGTACAAGAGTGGATAAATGATAACCAAGCAAATACCCCAATAGTAAAAAGAGGGTATACAGGTCATGAACATATTAAAGAGTTTGATCTTATACATATGAATGGTAGAGTTTATGATCCAACTACAGCTAGATTTCTCTCTGCTGATCCACATATCCAAGCACCTTCTGAGACACAAAGTTACAATCGTTATAGTTATGTAAAGAACAATCCGCTAAAATATGTGGATCCAAGTGGGTTTTTATTTAGTGGTTTAAAAAAGAGATTTAAAAAAGCTGTTCAAGGTCTAAAAAATTATATTAAAGGTGAAGCAAAAACAGGGTTTGGAAGTAACCCTTATAGTAGCTTGAAAAATTTTCATTATAATATTTTCTTACCAACTGATCTTGGTGCACAAATTCTACACTCAGAACCAGTAAAAGGATTTTTTAGAAAATATGCTTGGGCTAGAACGGTTGTGACTATAGTAGTTACATACTATGGTGGTCCTGGAGCTACTGCTGGAGCTTCTGCATATTTTGCAGAGATACAAGGTGCTAGCTTTAATAATATGTTAAAATCAGCTGTGATAGCATATGCAAGTACTTATGTTGCAAGTGAAATCGGAGATGCTTTTGGGCATGATGCAAGTTTTCTTGCCGAAAATGGTGGAGGAAGTGGCTATGCAAGTGCATCTTCAGGATATACAAATGCAGCTATAAAAGCGGTAGTTCATGGAATATCCCGTGCAGCTATAGCTAAAGCACAAGGACAAGATACAAGTTCTGCTTTTTGGAGTGG
>JAIORZ010000012.1 GCA_021107855.1 archaeon | reverse complement strand
CCTCATGTTCAGCAATCTCTTCACGAGATGGTTTTCTTCGACATGAAAGATATCCTTTACTTCCATCACAACTCTCAAATGGAAACACTGTTGCGAACACCCAATAGTATCCTCCATCTTTTGTTGCATTCTTTACATATCCTGTCCATACATCTCCTGCTTGTACTGTATCCCATAGTGATTTAAATGCTACTTTTGGCATATCTTGATGTCTTACCATATTATGTGGTTGATCTATTAACTCTTCTAAAGAGTATCCTGCTATTTTACAAAAATCATCATTTGCAAATTTGATTATCCCTTTTGCATCTGTCTCACTTACTAGGAATGCATAATCATCTAATACTGTTTCACCTGCCATACTTATCTCCTTAAAAATTGTCCCAATTTTGAAGGGACCTTATTGTTTATTATCTACTTTTAGCGTAATTTATAAAAAATTACTAAAGTAGAACAAATCCTAAAGCAAGCAACGAGTTGCTTGTATTAATTAAACTTTTTTGTTTGAGCATCTGACACTAAGTCATTTGCCATTTTACTTACATCTTCTGCTATTTGAGCAACTGAGTTTGCTTCACTTGCATTCTCTTGTGTTACTCTATCTAACATTGTCACTGCATCATTTATTTGTTCTATTCCTGTCATTTGTTCTTTTGAGGCACTTGACACATCTTCTATTAATTTTATTGTTTGACTAAAGTTCTCATTAAGTGATTCATATCCATGTATCATATCATCACTTACTTTTTTCCCTTCATTTGCTTTACTTGCAGCTGATTCAACAAGTGATTTAATCTCATTTGCTGCATCTGCACTTCTTGAAGCTAGATTTCTTACTTCTTGTGCAACTACTGCGAACCCTTTCCCTGCTTCCCCTGCTGTTGCTGCTTCTACTGCTGCATTAAGTGAAAGAATATTTGTTTGGAATGCTATTTGGTCTATTACTGTTATTGCTTCATTAATAGCTGTTACTTGGTCATTTATATCATCCATTGAGGTTGATGTTTTAGTTGCTAGGTTCATACCATTTGATACTTCTGTTTTTACTTTTGAACCAAGTTCTGACATTTTAGAAGCATTATTTGCATTATTTCTAGTGATACTTGTAATCTCTTCAACTGCTGCTGCTGTTTCTTCTAATGAAGCTGCTTGTTGATTCGCTTTATTTGCTAGGTTATTTACACTTTGTGTCATTGTTGAAGAGTTTGATTGGAGGTGTTGTCCGTTTGATAGGTTTTGTTTTGCGCTATTTGATAGGGAGTCGCCTAATCTATTTACACTTTCTAAAACTACT
>JAIORZ010000010.1 GCA_021107855.1 archaeon | reverse complement strand
CTACCGGTATTGACCAGCGGTTATGAAAATGGTTTTGAGAATTTTTATCAACCAGGTATTATTAAGGTGAAGCATGAGCCTGAAAATATGTATTATGAAGGTGAATTTCAGGTTGCAGAGGATGGTGATGTGGGGACATTTGATGTGGTGGTAGTCAGGAGGGTGGTTCGGGATGTGTGAGTGGAAAGAAATGGTGACAATAAAAAATGGAAAATTGGTAATAGATAATTATACGGAGTTTGATGAGCAGTTGAAAGAGGAAGAGAAGCTTAAGTTGCTGATTGCTGAGAATTTGGGAACGGTGAAAGTAGATGGTTAAGAAAAACCGAATAATCATGGTTCAAGGTGAGAATATCACCATAACTAAAGATGATTACATATCTTTAACAGATATGCTGAAAGCCAAGGATGGGGATTTTTTTATATCGGACTGGCTAAGAAATAGAAACACAGTTGAATATCTAGGCATTTGGGAACGGATACATAATCCGGATTTTAATTGTGGCGAATTCGCCATAATTAAAAGTCAGGCAGGATTACACAGTTACAAAATCAGTGTAAAAGAATGGGTGGCTAAAACCAATTCCATAGGTTTAACGGCGAAAGCAGGCCGTTATGGTGGCACTTATGCGCACAAAGACATTGCCTTTGAATTTGGTATGTGGATTAGCGCTGAGTTTAAAATCTATCTCATCAAAGAATTCCAGCGCCTTAAAGACGAAGAGCAAAAACAACTGGGCTGGGACATCCGCCGTAACCTTGCTAAAATAAATTATCGCATTCATACCGATGCCATCAAGGAAAACCTGATTCCCTCTACCCTGAATAAACAACAGATCAGCCATGTTTACGCTTCTGAAGCTGACATTCTTAATATGGCACTGTTTGGCAAAACCGCAGCTCAGTGGCGGGAAGAAAATCCTGGTGAAACTGGTAATATTCGCGACTTTGCCAATGTTTCACAACTGGTCTGTCTGGCCAATATGGAACACCTGAATGCGGTATTTATCAATGAGGGGCTGGAGCAGGCCGAACGCCTGACACGCTTGAACCGGATTGCCATCCATCAGATGAGGATATTGGTTGAGGATAGGACTACCCGGAAGCTGGAGGGGGAATGATGGGTGCGTGGAAGGACATAATTACAACTAGAAAATCCTCCCTTGCAGTTGGATTAGCTGGGAGTATATGTTCTACAAATTATATACAACAAGGGATTGAAAAAATCCAACAAGATGTAGGCCAAATTTCATCACAAGCTCTTTTGCAGTCAGAAAAGTCAATTGCGAAGCAAGCTGCTGCGCAATTGGTGCAGATTCCGTGGGGACAGAATATCACGAAAAATCTGCCGGATGAGTTCAGATCATCTCTGCCAAGTATTGAAGAGATTGAGGCGGAATTGAGTGGAGGGAAGGAATCGCAATGAGTGAAAAAGAAGTATTCCATTCCACAGTCGGTCAGTTAGTTGAATTTTTAAAAACCCTGCCAC
>JAIORZ010000004.1 GCA_021107855.1 archaeon | reverse complement strand
CCCCCAATGCCGTTAAGTTAAGAAAAATACCCTAAAAAATTCTAATAATTTCTATCTAAAATATTACTAAAAAAACACCTAGTAAATTACAAAATAATCCAATAAAACTCATATTTTAAAGTCTTTAAAACTACTTTTTAGATATAATAATAAATATTATTAAAAGGTCAATTATGTCAAATTTACTTAAAAAAAACAATATTAAATTTAGAGTTTTTAAAAGAGAAAATATTATCAAATAGTTTTAAAGAAGAGAATAAAATGAATAAAAAAGATTTTACCAGAGATAGAAAATTACCATTTTCAAAAGTATTATTAACAATAGTAAGAAAAAGTGTTAAATCAATACAAAATGTATTAAATGAAACACAAAAGCATTTAAGTGTTTTATTAGATGAAGATTTGGAAACTATTTCTAAAAGTGCTTATTCACAAGCAAGAGATAAATTAAATTATACAGCTTTTAAAGAACTTGCAAATGATACAAGTGATATGTTATATAGAGATTATGAATATAAGCAATATAAAGGTTTTAGATTATTAGCTATTGATGGAAGTATGGTAACTTTACCTTTTAATGATAATATAAAAAAAGATTTTTGTACTACTAATGTTGTTAATCAGCACAAAGATAAAGCTAAAAAAATAATACAAGCTAGAATTTCAGTTTTATATGATGTTTTAAATAATATATCTATTGATGCTATTATTACTGATTCCCAAATAGGTGAAATTAGTATTGCAAAAGATAATCATTTTAAAAAACTACAAACGAATGATTTAGTTATTGCAGATAGAGGTTATCCTTCTTATGAACTGTTTGCAACTATTACAACACAATATAATGCTGACTTTTTAATTAGAATGAAAAAAAGTTGGTATAAAGATATTCAATTTTTATTTGATAAAAATAGTTTAGTAAAAGATATAATTGTAACTTTAAAACCAACAACTAAAAAACTTTCTTTAGAGATCAAGGAACAAAACTTACCACTAGAGATAAAGGTTAGATTTGTACAGGTTATCTTAGATGATGGAGAAGTAGAAGTACTAGGAACTTCTGTATTAGATAGTGATATACTAAAAACAGATCATTTTAAAGAGTTATACTTTAAAAGATGGGGTATAGAAACATACTATGAGATTATCAAAAATAGGTTATCTTTAGAGAATTTTACAGGATTATCAGCTCTTGCAATTAAACAAGATTTTTATGCAACAATATTTATAAGTAATCTGGAGACATTAGTTACACTAGGTACAGATGAAAAACTGTCTCATAAAACTAATAATAAATTTAAACAAAAAACAAATAAATCTATCTCTTTTAATACAGTTAAAAATTATTGCTTTGAACTATTTTATAGTAATAAAGATATAGAGATAATATTTGACGAAATGAGTAAATTATTCTTAACAAATACCATTCAAATAAGACCAAATAGGAAATATCCAAGACCAACATCTAGAGAAGGTAAAAATACAAAAGGTATTAAAAGTGCCAATTATCAAAAGAGGAAGAAAAAAAGTGTTTTTTAGGAGCTTGTAAATGCTTTAGTTATGGGCTTTATTGCTTAACTTAACAGCATTGAT
>JAIORZ010000001.1 GCA_021107855.1 archaeon | reverse complement strand
AATTAAAAGGAGTTCAGAAATGGAAAATTTCAATGATGTCAAGTTTATCTTAGATGGATTTTTGTTCGTTATCTCAGGTATACTAGTAATGTGGATGGCAGCAGGATTTGCTATGTTAGAGGCTGGTCTTACAAGATCAAAAAATAATGCAACAATACTTACAAAAAATGTAGCGTTGTTCTCAATAAGTTGTATTATGTACTACTTTATAGGTTATGACCTAATGTATGGTGATGGTGGAGCATTTATGGGAAGTATCAGTGTAGCAGATATGAGTAATGCAGCAGATTCAGCATACCCAGTAGCTTCAGATTTCTTCTTTCAAGTAATGTTCGTAGCAACAGCAGCTTCAGTAATCTCTGGATCAGTTGCAGAAAGAATGAAATTATGGCCATTTTTAATATTCGTAGTACTATTAAGTGGTGTAATTTATCCTCTACAAGGTCACTGGACATGGGGTGGATCAGAACTTGGTGGAATATTAGCAGGGTTCTCTGACTTTGCAGGTTCTACAATTGTTCACTCAGTTGGTGGATGGGCAGCTTTAGCAGGTGTACTTATCATTGGTGCTAGAAAAGGTAAATATACAACAGATGGTAAAGTAAGACCAATTCCAGGTTCTAACTTAACGCTTGCAACTTTAGGTACATTCATACTATGGATGGGATGGTTCGGATTTAATGGTGGTTCTCAATTAGCTTTAGGGTCTAAAGATGATATCACAGGTATAGCAATGGTAGTTGCAAATACAAATATGGCAGCAGCAACAGGTGCAGTAGTAGCAGCAATTTTAACTCAAATACTTTATAAAAAAGTTGATTTAACTATGGTTCTTAATGGAGCACTTGCCGGTCTAGTATCTGTAACAGCAGCTCCAGATGCTGGTATGATGTACGCATTCGGTGTAGGTGCAGTAGGTGCTTTAATAGTAGTAGTTATGGTTCCTTTCTTTGATAAATTAAGAATAGATGATCCAGTTGGTGCTCTTTCAGTTCACCTTGTAGCAGGTATCTGGGGAACATTAGCAGTTGGTTTATTTACTGAATCAGCAACATTTATGGCACAACTTAAAGGTGTAGTTGTAATTGGAGCATTCGTATTCATAACTTCTTTCATAATCTGGAAAATACTAGATATGGTAGTAGGATTAAGAGTAGATGAAGAGACAGAGATTAATGGTTTAGATATTCATGAAACAGGTCTTGAGTGTTACCCAGAATTCAAAAAAGCTTAATGGTAAAGGATAATAGATGAAAAAAATAGAAGCAATAATAAAACCTTTTAAACTAGAAGATGTAAAAGATGCATTAACAGAAGCTGGAATAACAGGTATGACAGTAACAGATGTAAAAGGATATGGGAGACAACAAGGTCACTCAGAACTTTATAGAGGTGCAGAATATATAGTAGACTTTCTAGCTAAAACAAAACTAGAACTAATCGTAAATGATGATGAAGTAGATAATGTAGTAAAACTAATATCAACTTCAGCAAAAACAGGGAAGATTGGTGATGGTAAGATATTTGTAATGAGTGTAGATGAAGTAATAAGAATAAGAACAGGTGAAACAGGAAATGAAGCTGTTTAGTATTTTTACTAATATTCTATGAATTAAAATAAGTTTTTAATTTACTTAAAACTCCTTGAGGTTTTCCCTTGGGGAGTTTTTTTATTT
>JAIORZ010000008.1 GCA_021107855.1 archaeon | reverse complement strand
GGAGAGACTGTGAAATAACCAACAGTCTCAATCCAAAAACAGTTTTTTATCTTCCGATTATACATGTTTTACTTTTAAATTCAAACATAAAATTATTTTTAACAAAATAAAGCATATACAGCAAAGAAATAGCGATATATTCGGCTATTTCTTCTTTTATCTGTTGTATATCTCCATCTTTTATAGCAATTATAAGTTTTTTAAACAGAGCTATCCCTATAAGGTTTAGCATTCTTTTAAAGTTATATGCAAACATTATCAAAGCATTTTCACCTGATACTTTTTTAATGCCTCTCACCAAAAAGTGATCCCAACCCAAATTTCTTTTTATAGTTCCAAATGGATGTTCAACCAAAGAACCTCTTTTTTTTACTATCGCTTTGGATTCCTCTGTTCTCATCTTTTCTTTATGTTGTTTTATAATGTGTTCATTTTCATATCTAAATATTTGTTTATAAGATGTTTGGATAGGAATACATTTATCTTTAATAGGACATGCTTTACATATTACACTAGCTCCTGTATATATAAAGTTAGTTTTATCATTTTTTATTTGTGGTGCAGCTCTCTTTTTTAATACTTTATTATTTGGACAAATATAGCAATCACTCTTTGCATCATAAGTAAATTTATCTCTTGTAAATTTACCTTTATCTTCTTGAACTCGTTTGATGTTAGCTTCTGGTACTATTGCATTAATATTATCCTCATGACATTTTTTAAACTCTTTTACACTGTAGTAACCTGTATCAGCAACGATTTCAAGACTATCGACATTTAAATTCTCTTTAGTCTCTTTTGCCATTTTATGCAGTTGCTGTGCATCATTGCCTTTTGAAGATACCTCTGTAGCTACAATGAACTTATACTTTTCATCTACAACTATTTGTGAATTATACGCCATGAGAAGATGGGCAGGCTTTTTCATCAAAGAAGCATCAGGGTCAGTTGTGTTGTGTTGAGTCTTGCCCATTACTTCTAGTAACGCTAGGTTTTTATAGAACTCTTTTTGTTTATATTTTAATTTTCGTAAATCTTTTGGTAGTTTATTGATTAGATTTAATGGTTGTTTTTCCGTATCTGAGTATTCTAATGATTTTAGATATTGTTCTATTTCTTGCTCAACTTGAATTAAGTCTTTATCTAATGTTGTTTTCATAATGAGCCTATTTTTAGAAGCATTAGCTCTTAAAAATGCACCATCAACTGCTTTGAGACCATCACCTATTAAGTCTATGTTTTTACATAATAATATAAACTCTTTAAATACTTGCTTGAGTGCTTTTGGATTCTCTTTTCTAAAATCTGAAATAGTATGATAACTTGGTATTAAGTTCTCCGTGAGCCATATCAGCTCAATATTACGCTTACACTCCTTTTCTAACGCTCTTGAACTTCTTATCTTATTAAGATATCCATAGATATATATTTTTAGCAGTAGTTTAGGGCTATATGCTTTTTGACCATCGACTCTATTACTTTTTCTAGTGTTTGAAAATTCTAGTTTGCTTAAATCTAGTAATTCTACATAAGCATCAATTGCTCTTACACCGTTATCTTCATCTACATAGTTATCAATACTAAGAGGAAATAATAACTGTTGATTTCTATCTTGACCTTGTTTGTATAGTTTACTCATTAAATACCTTTTAAAGCCCATTATATATAGCTTTACAAGATAATATTATACTAGAATAGTAGTTCAAATTTGGTAAAATTGTAGTAAAAAATATTTGAATTATTTGAATTTCAAGAGACTTGAAAAGACTAGTAAAATGTAGTTATTTCACAGTCTC
>JAIORZ010000005.1 GCA_021107855.1 archaeon | reverse complement strand
TTAAACCGGTAAAACTCTAATATTTTCATCCACTTTTTGTTTCAGCGTAGACTCAATAGCGTATAGTGTTCCTGTACTTCCTGTTGCACAAGAGCTACAAGCTCCCAAGTATCTAATATAGATATCATAGTATGGTGTATTTTCTTTAATATCGATTATCTCCATATCTCCACCATCCATAACTAGCATTGGTCTAATATATTCTTCTATGATTGCATCTACTGCTTTTATTCTTTGTACGATTGTCATTTTATCGAAACTATTCTCACCACTTTGTGTTGTATCTGCTGCTGTTGTTAATTTTTCAGTTTCCATTGAAGCTTTTACTTCTGCTAGTATATCTACTAGGTATACATCTTTCTCTTCATGTCCACCTGGTCTTACACATGATTTACAGTAGCTTCCTGCTTTTGTTGTTTCAACTATCTCTTCTACTGTTTGAAGGTTATGTTCTCTAATTGCATCTACGATATCTTTTCTTGTTTTTCTTGCACATTCACAAACGATATCTTGATTTTCTATTTCACTTCTCTCTACACCTTTATATTGTGCTGCAGCTTCAAGGATAACATCGTATGCCATAACTGAACAATGCATCTTTTGAGGTGGAACTGCTGGAGTATTTGGTTCATCTCTTAAAAATGCTTCCACTTCTGTATTTGTAATATGGATTGCATCATCTACTTTTCTACCAATACATAGTTCTGCCATTGCATCACTACTTGCGATTGCTGTACCACAACCAAAGCTTCTAAATTTTGAATCTAAAATAGTATCTGTTTTTTCATCTACTAACCAATACAATCTTACTGCATCACCACAAGACTCTGCACCAAAGTCTGCAACGATAAGTCTTGCTCCTGCTTTATCTGCATCTTCTTGTGTAAATTCACCAAGTGCTTTTGGGTTATTCATTCTATCTTGTACTTTTCTACTATATTGTTCCCAAACATTTCCTGTTACTAATTCATCTCTTGCCATATTATTTTCCTTCTATTTAATTTTTAAATTTATTTTTCTCTACCATCTCATTTTTATGAGTAGGAGATTTTAAACTTCAAGATTGTGTGATAAGTTCTGAAGATGTACGATAGTATCTCGAAGAACTTAGAATGCAATATTGAAGAATTAAAATCTTCTAATCGTGTAAATGAACTGAGAATGCTTTTTGTTTTGCATAAGTCATAGATATATCTCTAATTCTTGCTACTGCAATTTTTACTTTCTCAATAACATAATCTATCTCTTCTTCTGTTGTAAACTTACTTAGTGCAAACATAACTGTTGCATTTGCTATCTCTACTTTTTCACCTAGTGCTTCAACAACTGCTGAAGATTCTAAATCTTCACTTGAACAGCTTGAACCTGTAGAGATATAGATACCATTTTCATTCATATCCCAAAGCATCGCTTCACCTTCAACACCTCTAAAAGATATTGCTACAAGATTTTTAAGTCTTTTTACTCTTGGTACATATGATTTTGTATCGGCTATTTTTAGAAGTTCATCTTCTAGTTTATTTCTTAAAGCTTGTGTTGTATGATCCATAAAAGAGAGGTTTATATTTGAAAGCTCTAGTGCTTTTGCCATAGCTGCAACTCCATTATTATATAAAGATCCACCTCTTTTTCCACCCATTACATTTTTTGCACCATGGATGAGAGTGTTATATGGAGCACCTGCTTTTATATACATAAATCCTACACCTTTTGGTCCATGGAATTTATGAGCTGAACAGGTAAAGTAATCAACTCCTAACTCTCTTACATCTACTTTCATTTTTCCTATTGCTTGTGCACCATCTGTATGGAAGAACACATTATGTTTTTGTGCTATTTGAGATATTTCTTTAATATCTTGAATTGCACCTGTTTCATTTGAGGCAATAAGTACTGAGATTAAACATGTTTGAGGGGTGATTGCTTTTTCTAGTTCATCTAATTTTACTAGACCATTAACATCAGTTCCTATATAAGTAACTGCCATACCCATATCTTTACAGTATTTTAGTGGAGATTTTATACTTGAGTGTTCTGCTACTGTTGAGATGATATGATTTTTACTATCACCTTTTAGGAAGTTATGAAGAAATGTTTTTATTACTGCATTATTCCCTTCTGTTGTTGAAGAGGTTACGATAATATCATCTGCATCATCTGCCCCGATTCCTTCATACAGTGTATCATAAGCATCATTTAAAAGTTTTCTTGCTTCTATCCCTTTATTATAAATTACATTTATATTTCCGAATTTCTCTATACTATCACAGTATATCTTCTGTACTTTTGGGTCTACTTGTGTTGTTGAGTTATTATCTAAGTATACTTCCATTGTT
>JAIORZ010000007.1 GCA_021107855.1 archaeon | reverse complement strand
CCTGGCTCCATTGGGCTGAGGTAATGATTGGTAGAAATTGTCCAGCCTTCGGCAATGCTGATAGCTCTTGCTCCTCCAACACGTAATGTGTCGCGCTTCCAGCAGATCACCTTCTGCCTGGCAGGTATGGCTGTTACATCACTGCCAGTCTGCGCGAATGACATCTCAAAATTTCCCGGCAACAAATAGACCGCATCATAGACAAACTTCACAGCCACATGAGCTATAGCAAAACCGTTGACAGGTCTGCCGAGGTGGTCGAGGCCATCCCAAACAAATGTCGCTTTTTGGTTGGGCAGGAGGTCAAGGATCTGTTTAAATGTCCGGCCTGCCAGATCGACATTGACAATTATGCTCTTAAGGCTTGCAGGGACTGTGTCGCCGGATGCAGGAACGGTTATGACGGTACTGTAACCTTTTACACGGTTACTCGCATAGTGGAGGGTGATATCTGTACCTGGAACAGGGATATCCTCGTGAAATATCCGGCTTCTTTCTTCTACAAAAGAGCAAGATTCGATCTTGCAGTCCTTTTCTTCTTCTTTCTGCTCGTCTGCATCAGGCTCGCCTTCCGGGTTTGGAGAAATGGCGTCTTCAGGCGGGCCATAAGGCCAGTTGCAATCCCAGGGGGTGAAATGGGTCACTGCAACCCGCCAGAATGTAGATTTTGGCGCATATCTCTCGCTATCACCCAGCCCTTTTACCTCATCGCTGAATAATCCATTGTTGTTGAGGTCGTTGGGCTGGCCGTTGCCGTCCGCATCCAGGGCATCTACGATCCCGTTGCTGTCCATATCCATAAGCTGAACCACCACGCCGTTTTCATGAGGGACCCATACGCCACGATCCCGGTCGTAGCAGCCTACAGGGACAGCGCTGCCCACGTCAAAACCAAGAAAATTATCAACCCATGTAATGACCGGTTTTTCAAACCTCACCCTCGAAGAGCCATCCACGCTCAGTTCCACACAGTAGGTATACGCAGAGTTTGGGGGAAGTTTTGCCGGCATGGATTCGGGCGTGGTAAACTCTGTTGCCCGGGTGGTGATAGTGGCAAGTTCCTGAATATCATTGCCCTGTTCGTCTGTTAGATATGCCCGGTTGTCTCCGGTAAAGACCATGGTACAAGACCGGCTGCCAAATGCGTCACTCACTTCTGTGCTCTGGTGAGCAACTACCGTGCCCGGATTTCCGTCAAAGGTTACAGTAGTTGCAACAGGATCCTGTTCGATCATCTGAACAGTTTCAGTTTCGGCTATGTCATTCCAGGGAACATATACCTTCCTGTGGGCCGTAATCAGACTTTCTTTTTGGTAAACAACAGTAATGGTATATCCACCTTCCACAGGGATAGTAAACCGACCGGCGCTATCAGTAAAGACCTCGCCATATTCCGGATGACTGTGGATGCTCACTTTAATACCCGCTACAGGGGAACCGGTCAGATTCTGAATCTTGCCTGTAATCAATGAAAATCGCATGGGATCGTATGACTTGATTGTTACACCAGGAGGGATCAAGTCCTCATACTGCGCGCCAAAAGAGCCTTCGGGTTGAGGCTCAGTATCGCCCATTATTACCCTGACTGTAACCTGGGCACTTGCAGAGCCGCCATGTCCGGTAATATTGATGGTATAGATTGTATTTTGTTCAGGGGAAACCTCAATTGATCCGTTTGGAGATACGACCCCGATCCCGTTATCAATCTGCGCATGCTGTGTGTGTGTTGAATTCCATGTCAAAAGAGTTGATTCACCAAGCCGAATGACCTCTGAAGCCGTTGAAATAGTCACACTCGGCTTAGGATATATTACAGTGATTGTAACATCAGCAGTAGCTGTGCCTCCAGGCCCTGTCGCAGTAATCTTATATGTAGTGGTCTCAACCGGAAAAAGTTCGATTGACCCATCTATAGGCACACTGCCGATACCAGGTTCAATAACACAGGAATCAGCACCTGTGCAGGTCCAGGAAAGCATTGTCGATTCGCCGAGCTCAATCATCTCAGTATCGGCGGTGACAGATATAGTCGGAGCCTCTGCCTGCCGGATTATTGCAATGGTTACGTAACTTCTACGCTTACCACCTTTCAGTTTTACAGAAACAGAATTTTCATGCGTCAAGCTAATCGGAACTCGAAGGGTATGTATTTTTTGGCTGAAATCCTTTGGACCGAATATTCTTGTTTCATTAACAAGAATGACCGCACTGCAGATCCTGCTTTTACCATCGCTATCCCCATTGACAACAATAAGTTCAGCATTGCCCGGAGTTGTAAAAAATGTATCATGATAAAGATCAGGCCGACCCTTGCTTCGCACGTATTTGCTCGGGCCAAACAGGGTTGTATGGCTCCAACAAGATGTGGGAATAAACAAACAAAGGAATACAAGAAATACAAAAAATCTGATTATAAAAGCCTTTTTCATGATATTACCTTACCTCAATCAAGTAAAATCTAAGGAATTGCTGTCCCACCTTACGTTGGTAGCCGTCATGGAGAACTGGGGTCATAAGATATTCTGGGTTGTACAGGAACCCGTTTATCAGGATTTTCTGAACCGGTATAATCTCAATGGCATATCATGATGAGCATGCAACTGTTTTTACAATTTATGACATGAAAAAGGAATCTGGCAAATATAACCTGTTTGACAAAAGAATCGAATCTTCCACAATTGACGATTTATTCAACGCATTCAGAAATAACCCGAATATCCCATCAAAAGAGACATTTGTTAATAAACTAAAGACTAAACTAACAGCAAAGATGGAACTGAAGCTGGAATTTTAATCTCTTTTAGGGTTTAATTCCCCGCAACTTGCTGCGATTCCTTCTTCTACCTTCAGCAATAAATTTTGACGGCAAAGTAAAAAACTTCAGTTTCAAGGCGCGCAAATCCTGAGAAAAGAGACGTACTTATGGCTACGTCCCAATGACGAAGGATGAAGCGCAACGCAGAAAATGGACTTTTTACGAAGCTGTCAATTATATTCGGTCAAAATGGGAGAAATGCATACTAAATGTCGCTCGACCCTGGGTTGTGGATCTTAATGAAGTTGAGTAACCGAACATCTGAGCCAGAGGGATTTTTGCTTTTATTGACTGCAATCCTGATTTAGGCTCTATAGATTCAATTTTTCCTCCCCGGGAATTAAGATCACCGATAACG
>JAIORZ010000009.1 GCA_021107855.1 archaeon | reverse complement strand
GTCGTCAGCTCGTGTCGTGAGATGTTGGGTTAAGTCCCGCAACGAGCGCAACCCTCGTCCTTAGTTGCCAGCAGGTTAAGCTGGGCACTCTAAGGAGACTGCCTTCGTAAGGAGGAGGAAGGTGAGGACGACGTCAAGTCATCATGGCCCTTACGGCCAGGGCTACACACGTGCTACAATGGGGCATACAAAGAGCCGCAATACGGTGACGTGGAGCAAATCTCATAAAATGCCTCCCAGTTCGGATTGTAGTCTGCAACTCGACTACATGAAGTTGGAATCGCTAGTAATCGTAGATCAGCTATGCTACGGTGAATACGTTCCCGGGTCTTGTACTCACCGCCCGTCACACCATGGGAGTTGATTTCATTCGAAGCGGGGATGCTAAAATAGCTACCTTCCACAGTGGAATTAGCGACTAGGGTGAAGTCGTAACAAGGTAACCGTAGGAGAACCTGCGGTTGGATCACCTCCTTTCAAAGAAATAACTTAAGCTTTCGTTAGTTTAAGTTCATGAAATAAAAGTTATATATTAAGATATAACAAATTCACATATAATTAGTACAATGTGGAGACGAAAGTTCTTATATCTCAATAAGACTTCTTGCTATCTAGTTTATAAAGATTATATAAATAGTCTTATAAGAACAATTATTTATTAACAACTGTTAAATCATATAATTTATATATGGGCCTATAGCTCAGCTGGCTAGAGCGCTCGACTGATAATCGTGAGGTCCCAGGTTCAAGTCCTGGTAGGCCCACCATTAAAAGAAATTAAAAATTAATAATGGGGAATTAGCTCAGCTGGGAGAGCGCCTGCCTTGCACGTAGGAGGTCAGCGGTTCGATCCCGCTATTCTCCACCATTAAAAAATTATATGATAAAAACAAAAGAAACTAAAAAAGTTAGATATAAGTCTTTTAAGAAGATTTATATTTGATTTTTCGGAATCAAAAAGTTATTTAAAAACATACTGTTAAAGTCTTTATTTTTCTAAAGAAAATAAAAATACAATTTTAAATATTATTTTATTGAATTACATTTAATAAGATAGTAGCTAAAGAATAATCATAACAAAGCAAAAAAGAACTGTATGAGATATTTATATCAAATACAAATTCTTCTTTAATTTATCAAATAAGCTATTAAGGGCTAATGGTGGATGCCTAGACTATAAGAGGCGATGAAGGACGTACTAGACTGCGATAAGCTACGGGGAACTGTCAAGAAGTTTTGATCCGTAGATTTCCGAATGGGACAACCCAGCATACAATGTATGTTACTCCTACGGGAGAGCGAACCAGGGGAAGTGAAACATCTCAGTACCCTGAGGAAAAGAAATCAATTGAGATTCTGTTAGTAGCGGCGAGCGAAAACGGATTAGAGCGCTAAGTGATAATATATTAGATAGTAGAAGTAGTTGGAATGCTACGTCATAGAGAGTGAAAGCCTCGTATACGAAATCTTTTATATGGTACTAAACTTAGGAATGAGTAGGTCGGGACACGTGATATCTTGACTGAATATGGGGGGACCACCCTCCAACTCTAAATACTACTTATAGATCGATAGTGCACAAGTACCGTGAGGGAAAGGTGAAAAGTACCCCAGTGAGGGGAGTGAAATAGAACCTGAAACCATTAGCTTACAATCATTCGGAGCCCTATGTCTTGTACAGGGTGACGGACTGCCTTTTGCATAATGAGCCTGCGAGTTGTGGTATCTAGCAAGGTTAAGCCAAGTGCGGAGCCGTAGCGAAAGCGAGTGTTAATAGCGCGAATTAGTTAGATGCTGCAGACCCGAAACGAAGTGATCTATCCATGAGCAGGTTGAAGCTGGTGTAAGAGCCAGTGGAGGACCGAACCCGCAGGCGTTGAAAAGTCTTGGGATGACTTGTGGATAGGGGTGAAAGGCCAATCAAACTTCGTGATAGCTGGTTCTCTCCGAAATATATTTAGGTATAGCGTCATGTTATTAGCATATAGGGGTAGAGCACTGACTGGGCTAGGGCTACTTACCGTGGTACCAAACCCTATCAAACTTCGAATACTATATGTGGAATCATGGCAGTCAGGCGGTGGGTGATAAAATCCATCGTCGAGAGGGGAACAACCCAGACTACCAGCTAAGGTCCCTAAGTCATACTTAAGTGGAAAACGATGTGGAGTTACTGTGACAACCAGGAAGTTGGCTTAGAAGCAGCCATCTTTTAAAGAAAGCGTAACAGCTCACTGGTCTAGTGATTCTGCGCGGAAAATATAACGGGGCTAAAGTATGCACCGAAGCTGTAGATTCAATTTATTGAGTGGTAGGAGAGCGTTCTATTCAGCATTGAAGCCATACCGGCAAGGAGTGGTGGAGCGGATAGAAGTGAGCATGCAGGCATGAGTAGCGATAATTAAAGTGAGAATCTTTAACGCCGAAAACCCAAGGTTTCCTACGCGATGCTCGTCATCGTAGGGTTAGTCGGGTCCTAAGTCGAGTCCGAAAGGGGTAGACGATGGCAAATAGGTTAATATTCCTATACTTATAATAGAGCGTGATGTGGGGACGCATAGAGTTAATCGAGCTGGCTGATGGAATAGCTGGTCGAAGGATGTAGGTTGTAAAGTAGGCAAATCCGCTTTACATTAGACCGAGATCTTACAGGCCGAACAATATCTTCGGATAGCGTTTGGAATCGATGATACTGTCGTGCCAAGAAAAGCCACTAAGCATATCTATTATAACCCGTACCGTAAACCGACACAGGTAGGTGGGATGAGTATTCTAAGGCGCGTGGAAGAACCCTGGTTAAGGAACTCTGCAAACTAGCACCGTATCTTCGGTAGAAGGTGTGCCTACTTTGGTATTAGGAATTTACTTCCGAAAGCTAGAGAGGTTGCAACAAAGAGTCCCTCCCGACTGTTTACCAAAAACACAGCACTTTGCTAACTCGCAAGAGGATGTATAAGGTGTGACGCCTGCCCGGTGCTCGAAGGTTAATTGATGATGTCAGCGTAAGCGAAGCATTTGATCGAAGCCCGAGTAAACGGCGGCCGTAACTATAACGGTCCTAAGGTAGCGAAATTCCTTGTCGGTTAAATACCGACCTGCATGAATGGCGTAACGAGATGGGAGCTGTCTCAACCAGGGATCCAGTGAAATTGTAGTGGAGGTGAAAATTCCTCCTACCCGCGGAAAGACGGAAAGACCCCGTGCACCTTTACTATAGCTTGACACTGCTATTGGGATATTCATGTGCAGGATAGGTGGGAGACTTTGAAGCTGGGATGCTAATTCCAGTGGAGTCATCCTTGAGATACCACCCTTGAATATTCTGATAGCTAACCGGGATGAGTTATCCTCATTCGGGACAATGTCTGGTGGGTAGTTTGACTGGGGCGGTCGCCTCCTAAAAAGTAACGGAGGCTTACAAAGGTTGGCTCAATCCGGTTGGAAATCGGATGTTGAGTATAATGGCATAAGCCAGCCTGACTGTAAGACATACATGTCGAGCAGAGACGAAAGTCGGTCATAGTGATCCGGTGGTTCTGTGTGGAAGGGCCATCGCTCAAAGGATAAAAGGTACGCCGGGGATAACAGGCTGATCTCCCCCAAGAGCTCACATCGACGGGGAGGTTTGGCACCTCGATGTCGGCTCATCGCATCCTGGGGCTGGAGCAGGTCCCAAGGGTATGGCTGTTCGCCATTTAAAGCGGTACGCGAGCTGGGTTCAGAACGTCGTGAGACAGTTCGGTCCCTATCTTCCGTGGGCGTAGGAAAGTTGAGGAGATTTGCCCCTAGTACGAGAGGACCGGGGTGAACGTACCACTAGTGTACCAATTGTTCTGCCAAGAGCATCGTTGGGTAGCTACGTACGGATGAGATAAGCGCTGAAAGCATCTAAGCACGAAGCCAACTCCAAGATGAACTTTCCCTGAAGGTCCCAGCAAGACTAGCTGGTTGATAGGATAGATGTGTAAGTGCAGTAATGCATTTAGCTGACTATTACTAATAGACCGTTTGGCTTATTTATATTAACTATTCTTTAGTTTACTATCTTATTAAATGTAATAGGATATATTTAGAATGTATTTTTACTTTAGAACTTAGAAAATGTAACTTCAGTTACATCGCGGAGATAAATTATTAAAGATTTTACATCTTTCATAATTTATTAGAAGCGGATAATAAAAATGACTTTAACTGTATTACTTTATACAATACAACTTTAAAATGACATTTTAAATGTTGGTGGTTATAGAGGAGAGGAAATACCCAGCCCCATTTCGAACCTGGTAGTCAAGCTCTCCATCGCCGATAATACTGCCGGGTCCCCTGGTGGAAACGTAGGTCGCTGCCAACTTTTAAAATGTCTTTTTTTTTGCTCTCTTTTTATTTTAAACTTAATAGTTTTGCTAATATTACTTCATAATTATTTATAATATCTTTTTGAATAGATCTTTCCATTTTAGTTTTTGCATTACTATACATTGCTTCATGCAGTTTAATTTGACTTTTATACTCTATAATCTCTTTTTATAGTCTTACGCTATCCATCTAATTGTTCTTTATTTTATACAATTATTGATTTGATACATCAAGTATCATTATATCATATTTATTTTCATAATATTTCATTAGAAGTTGTTGTAGTGTTGGTTGTATTGATGGGGTAAACCATTCATTATTTGAGATAGCTATAGCATATTGAGTGTCCATATCAGTATATATTTTATCTGTTGTAGCTTCATAACATATTGCATTTCTGAATTTTATATTTTTAATAGTAAATGTTGTCGGTTTTGATGCTGTGATATAATCTTTTGCTCCATCATAAAAAGTATCATTGATCCAGTTTTTAATTTTCTCAGGCATTGGTACAGCTTCACCAAATGGTACTAAAACTACTTTATTTGCTATTTGTAAAGTACCATTTTGAAATAAATAGGATGAATTATACAATAAAGTATCCTTTTCATAGAGTGAGCCTGTAACAATAGATATTTTTTTTGAATATTCTAGTAGTTTATTAAGTAGAATAGTTTGATGATTTAAAATTAACGGAAAAGCAGTTTCTGGAAATATAATTAAATCATCATTGTTTTTTATAGCTAACTCTATTGCATTTAAATTATTTTCTATTATCTCTTTTTTATACTTTCTATCCCATTTTTTCTCTTGTGGTATATTTGTTTTATATTTATATATTTTTATGGGAGGGTATTTTATATTATTTTGTGAAGTATTATATTTGTTGGTAAAAAATAGTACTATAATTACTATTGCGTAGCTTATAGGGATAATCTTTTTATATTTGTATCTATACTCTATAAAAAGTGCAGAGATGATTAGTATAGCTAAAAATTCAAGTTTTGATGTACCCAAATAACTATTTATAAAAGGTAGCTCAATTTTAAACCAATTAAAACTAAATGGTTCAATGTAGCTTAGAAGGAAGATATAACTAATTTTATAGTAAATATTATTTATTAGACCTATTAAGTAAAAGAATAACCCATATAATAATCCTATACCAATTATTACAATAGGTATCATAAAACTCAGTTCATAATATACAAAACTATAACCTAACCACCAAAACCATAATATACCAATAATAAAACCGCTTAAAAATAATTCTTTTTTATTGAGTTGAAAAATAAGTAAAAAAGCACTTAATGCAATAATAGTATTTATAAGTTTAAGTGATAATCCAAAATATTCAAGATAGATGAAAAGTGACAATAATAGAGGCATAAATAGTGATTTTACTGTAAACATGGAGGTATTTTAACATAATTTATAAAAAAACAGTGAATTTAAATATTAATTAATGTTACTTTTGTTATTATTTGTCAAATTAAGACAAAATAGGAGATTTAAGTATGAACAAAAGTGAATTAATTGCAGCAGTTGCAGACAAAGCGGGTTTAACAAAAAAAGATGCTGGTGCAGCTTTAGAAGCTACATTAGAAACTATTACAGAAACATTAGCTAAAGGTGACTCTGTAGCATTTATCGGTTTTGGTACATTCAGCACATCTAAAAGAGCTGCTAGAGACGGTGTTAACCCATCAACTGGTGCTAAAATTAAAATTGCAGAATCAACTGTTGCAAAATTTAAAGTTGGTGCTAAATTAAAAGAAGCTGTAAAATAATTTTACTATATTCTTATAAAAAAAGGGGAAGATGAAAATCTTCCCCTTTTTTATTGTTACTAATCCTTAACGAGAGATGGTTAGTCATCATACCCCTCATCATAATATTCAAAATCACCATCCTCTTCTATAAAATGTGGTAATACATAATCACTTGGTAATCTAAACTCTTGATAGGTAGCTTCAAATTGCTCCTGTTCAGCACTTCTCTCACCTCTACCTCTTGCAACTACTCTTAATGGTACACCTTCAAAATCAAAACTATCTCTTAGGAAATTAATAAGATATCTTTTGTAAGAAAAATGTAACAATCTTGGTTTATTCATAATTACCGCAAATGTTGGTGGGTTTGTATCAAATTGTGTAGCAAAATATATTCTTAAACGATTACCATTTGGACTTGGTAATGAATGTCTTCTTATTGCTAATTCAATAGTTTTATTAAGGTCTGAAGTAGATATCCTTCTATGGTAATTTTCAAATATTGTTAGAAGCTTCTCTTCAAGTTTTTTAATATTTCTTCCAGTTTTTGCTGAAACTGCAACAATAGAAGCATAATACAAAAATTTGAATCTTCCTCGAATCTCTTCTACCATCTTCTCGTAGGTATCCATATTTTCATCCCATTTGTTAAGAACAATAATAGTACCTAAACCAAATTGGTCAACAAGTCCAGATATCTTTTCATCTTGATCACTTAAAGGTTGTGAAGCATCTAGTACTACTAAAGCAATATTTGCTTGTGCTAGCATATCTTCTGTTCTCATAAGAGCAAATTTTTCTATACCTTGAATTTTTCCTCTTCGTCTTAACCCAGCTGTATCAATAAAAGTGATTTTTTTATCACCAATCTCATATGTCTCATCAACTGGGTCGATAGTTGTCCCTGCTATTGGACTTACAACTGATCTCTCTTCACCTATTAAAGCATTTAAAATAGAACTTTTCCCAACATTTGGTTTTCCAATAATTGCTACTTTGATATGGTTTGGATCAATATCTTCTTTATCTTCAACTTCTACAGTTGGTTCTACTAAATTATCTAACTCCTCTTGAGTCATATTACTTTTAGCATCATCTTCTAGCTCTTGAGCACTTTTTGGAAGTTTTTCATAAAGCCACTCAAATAATCTTTTAGTTCCTCTATTGTGAGATACTGATACTCCAAACATTTGATCTTCATTAATACCAAACTCATAAAAGTCCCAAAGTCTTTCTAACTCTTTATCATTATCAATTTTATTTACTACAAGTGCTAATTGTTTCCCTAGTCCTTGAAGTTCATAAAATAGGTTTCTATCTTCTTCATCTGGTATATTTTTACCATCAACCATATATAAAATTATATCAGCTTCTTTAGCTGTTTCAATTGCTTTCCTTTTTACATTTGTAAAAATTTTAAATTCGCTCCCATCTTCCATAATTTCATTTTTTGATTTACTTATTCCACCTGTGTCTAGCATTAAAGCAGCTCTACCACTTATATCTATCTCTCTTCTTCTTATATCTCTTGTAGTTCCAGATACATCACTTACAATTGCTACTTTTTTTCTAGCAAGTCTATTAAAAAGCGAGCTTTTTCCTACATTTGGTTGTCCTATTAGGGCTATTTTTATCATTCTTTATTTTACCTTTTTATTCTACTAATTCTTTATTTTTTTCAATATGTAGTGTTTGTGTTGGAAATGCAAAGCTAGTTCCATTTCTCTCTACTATTTTCATAATCTCTAGATATGTATTTTCTCTTACTCTCATAAATTCACCCCAGTTGGTAGTTTTTGTAAAGTAATAACAAAAAATATTTAAACTACTAGCTGCAAATTCACTAAAGTATATATGTATTGTATCTTGATGGATATCTTCATTATTCTCTAGCATAACTTTTATATCTTTAATTATATTTTCTACTGTTTGTCCTGGAGTATCATAAGTGATACCTATATTCATTTTTATTCTTCGTTTACCCATAGCGGACCAGTTAAGAATAGCACTATTAGCAAGAGTTGCATTAGGTACAGTAACAAGCGCTTGTGCAAATGTTCTCACCTTAGTACTTCTAATACCAATTGTTTCAATAGTTCCCTCAACTTGTGGTGTTTTAATCCAATCACCCACTTTAAAAGGTTTATCTATAAATATCACTAGAGAACCAAAGAGATTAGCAGCAGTATCCTTAGCAGCTAGAGCTAAAGCCATACCAATAAGTCCCATAGAAGCTAAAAATCCACTTACATTGTATCCCCACTCTTGAAGAACTACTATAAAACCAATAATAAATATAAAAAACCTGATTGATTTAATAATAAAGTTTAATACTTCAGCACTAAACTTATCTCCAAGTTTATCTGTTATTTTGTGTATATTTACAGATAAATTTGTAAGAACATTTAAAGCTCCCCAAAATATAACAAGAATAAATCCAGAGCGTAAAAGCTTATTGATCATATCTTCAATTTCATTATCAAAAGTTAAAATACTTAAAGCAATATTGATACCAATAATTATAAATAGATAATCAACTGGTTTTTCAATTGACTCTAATATTTCATCATCAAATTTAGTTGATGTTTTTTGTACAATCTTATAAGATATTTTTCTAAAAAAAACTCTAAAAAATTGAAAAAAAGAAAATATTAAAATAGCATAAATATATTTATCTGTATTTGGATCGAAAATTTCTATCATTTATATTTGGTTCTCCTTAATAATAATGCGATTTTAACTAAAATTGTATTAAAATCCCGACAATGAATAATACACATGAACAAAACAATATAAATCTAGCTATAAAATATATGCTGATTTCCTCTTTTTTATTTGCTTTTACAGGCGGGTTTGCTAAAGAGTTAAGTAACTATATGAGTTCTATTGAGGTTGTTTTTTTTAGAAATATAAGTGGTGTTATCATTATCCTTTATGCTATATACAAATCACCACTTAAACAAAAAGGTGGTAGACCTTTTTTACTGTTTGCTAGAGGTTTTATAGGTTTTAGTGCATTGTTAATGTATTTTTATAATAT
>JAIORZ010000013.1 GCA_021107855.1 archaeon | reverse complement strand
GATTAGTCATTTGGTAGTGTCATTGTGTTAGTATAATATATGTTTTGTGTATATAATATGGTGTAGTCTATTGTACTTCAATGGATAGATATATATATGATACATATTAGTATATATTTACTATTGACATGAGCAATACAATTATAAATTAAACGGTTTATCTTGATTTGGTATAAGCTAAAAACTACTAATTGTACGGTGGTAGAATTTCATGATTGAAATAAATAACATAAAAAGGTGATAAATGGTGGCTTATTCATCTGATAACGAGATGTATCAAAATTGGGGCAAGGCAAATAAGCTCGACAATCAGGATGCATCTTCCTATCACTTATTGGTGTATCATTGCCTGGATGTTGCAGCAGTTGGGCATGTATTGTTGCAAAATGATAAGCATCTTTTGAAGCGATTTACTGAGATTACATCTCTTAGTGATGAAATTGTAACTGATCTCATCACATTTAATCTTGCAATTCATGATATCGGTAAATTTTCAGATAGGTTTCAGAATCTTCGATCTGATATATTCAAACATTTGCGAGGGTGTACATGTGATAAATCATATAATGACCGCCATGACACTATGGGATACCATCTATGGAATAGTGTGTGGGCTCCACTCTGGGATGAAAATCTGCTCCATCTGGAGCAAAGTCCTGATATCAGTAAAATTGATTGGAATGATATTCTGAAATCGTGGGTTCAGGCAGTAACAGGTCATCACGGCGAACCGCCACTTCTTGATGATAATGGTATGACGATACGTGTACAGAATCTCTTTACGGATGAAAATATTGTCATGGCACAATTTTTTGTAAATGAAGTTGCTAAATTATTAATTCCAGATAAATCAAACCAGTTGCTGATTAGTTACGATGAAGAAATGGATGATTTATTCAAACGCTCATCCTGGTTGCTTGCTGGTTTAGCGATATTGAGTGATTGGATCGGGTCAAATAGTGAGTATTTCCCACTTAATTCAAAACCGATTCCGCTTGAAGATTACTGGAGCAAAATTGCATTGCCAAAAGCAGAAGAAGCAATCACTAAGGCTGGCGTATTACCATCTGGTATATCCCCTAAAACGGGCATGAAGACACTGTTCCCCAAGATAAATACTCCAAGTCCTTTGCAGTCTCATGTTTCTACATGCGAACTTGTGGATGGTGCACAATTATTCATACTGGAAGAAGTTACAGGTAGCGGAAAGACTGAAGCTGCTTTGAGTTTAGCCCACCGCCTTATGAAAAAAGGGCTTGCTGAAGGTATATTTGTGGCTTTGCCTACAATGGCTACAGCTAATGCAATGTATGAGCGGTTGGTTGAAGCATACAGATTGATGTTTGCAGCAGAAGCTACGCCGTCTCTTGTGCTGGCACATAGTGCACGACATCTGTCTGATACTTTCCGCCATTCCATTGGTTTGGAGCATCCCCGTGGGGATGGTTTTTATTCCAGAGATGAAGAAGAAGCTTCTGCACAATGTACTGAATGGCTTGCAGATAATCGCAAGAAGGCATTGCTGGCAGATGTGGGAGTCGGAACCATTGACCAGGGATTGATGGCTGTGCTTCCCTCCAAACATCAATCTTTGCGCTTGTTAGGTCTATCCCGTAGTGTGTTGATCGTAGACGAGGTGCATGCTTACGATCCATATATGCACACTCTTTTGTGCACTTTGTTGAGATTCCATGCGGCATTGGGTGGTAGTGCGATTCTACTTTCTGCAACACTTCCGATAAAACATCGTCAGGAACTGGTAAATAGTTATTATCAGGGGCTGGATAGGAAGCCGCACAAATTAAATGAGAATTCATATCCTCTTATCACTCACAGCACTGCAAATAATATTTCTGAAACGCCTCTTAAGACTCGTGAAGGCACTCAACGTAAGGTTGCTGTGAAGTTCTTTGATGATATTTCTGATGTGGAAAAATCCCTGGTGAATGCTGCTGAAAATGGAGGCTGTGCCTGCTGGATTCGCAACACGGTGGATGATGCAGTATATGCATACAATAGTCTGTCTTCTAAACTGGGTTCTAAAAATGTTCTTCTTTTCCATGCACGTTTTGCTATGGGCGATCGTTTGAAGATTGAGAAAAAAGTACTGGATACATTTGGCAAAGATAGTACGAATACAATTAGAAGTGGACGGATTCTTGTAGCTACCCAGGTGGTGGAACAATCACTTGACCTTGATTTTGATTATATGGTCAGCGACCTGGCACCTATGGATCTAATTATTCAACGAGCCGGGCGGCTTCATAGACATTCACGTAAGGAACGTTCTGGAACTCCTACATTAGGGATATTTGCTCCGCTTTTGACCGACAATCCCACTGAAGATTGGTACAAGGATGTGTTTTCAAAAGCAGCTTTCGTGTATCCAAGTCATGGCCAACTATGGCTTACAGTTCGTTTACTTTTAGAGCGTGGACAGCTTGTTATGCCAGATGATGCACGTGATTTTATTGAGGGTGTTTTTGGAAGTGATGCCAGAAATGATGTGCCAGAAGCACTGAGAGATAGGGATGATGAGGCAGAAGGTGAAAATATGGCTGCAATTTCGATGGCCAAGCTCAATCGTTTGTTGCCTGTCAAAGGATATGGAGCTACTGTCAGCCAGTGGTTGGATGATACTAAAACTCCAACACGTATGGGGGATTTAACCACGAATGTGCGACTTGCAAGATGGGATGGTGAGACAGTAATTCCCTGGGTGGAAAATGAAAAGTATGCATGGGATCTCAGTCAAGTAAGTATAAGCCAGAGAAAAATTAAGGATATGGTAACATATTATGGAGCTTTGAAGGCAGGGATTGAACAAGCAATGGGTTTAATGCCTGATAAGGGTAAATGGGCTGTGATAATACCATTATCTGAGGCAAACGAGGGTCAATGGCGTGGGGATGCGATAAATGAACGTGGAGAAGGTATTCAGGTTATTTATAATTCTATTACTGGACTTAGTATTCAAGAAAATGAAGAGGTGTTAATATAATGACATTTAATTTAATAAATGATAAATGGATTCCAGTGCTAAGATTGGATGGGACACGGGAAATTATTGCCCCGTGGCAGGTTACTGATAATATAGGCTCAAATCCGATTGTGGGTTTAGATGCAAATCGTCCGGATTTTAATGGGGCGCTGATTCAGTTTTTAATTGGTCTGGTGCAGACAACAATGGCTCCCAAAAAAGATAAGGGCTGGAGAACTGGATTTACTAAACCGCCTGGGGTTGATGAACTAAAGACTACTTTTGCAAATGTGTCTCATGCGTTTAATTTTGATGGGGATAGCCCTCGATTTATGCAGGATTTTGATCTTGATGAAGGGAAAACCAATTTGATAGATAAATTACTTGTGGAAATTCCGGGTGATGAAACGATCAAAGATAATAAAGACCATTTTATTAAACGAGATTCTGTAAAAAGAATGTGTTTGCCATGTAGTGTTATGGCACTTTTCACATTGCAAACTAATGCACCGAGTGGCGGTAAAGGGCACAGAGTATCCCTGAGGGGTGGTGGTCCATTGACAACCATAGTAATCGGTGAGACTCTCTGGCAAACTATATGGCTTAATGTACTAAATGAGTCTGATTTTCTTGATAATTGTGGAAATTCTTCGTTGACAGATGATGATGCTATTTTCCCATGGATGGGACCAACCCGCACCAGTGAAAAGAATCAGCCAACCACGCCAGAAAATGCACATCCTGCACAAATGTTCTGGGGAATGCCTCGAAGAATTGTTCTTGATTTTGAGTCTGGTAAAACTGGCAATTGTGATGTGTGTAATGGTGATTCAAACCATTTGGTGACAAGTTACATAACAAAGAACTATGGCACAAATTATGAAGGAGGTTGGCGCCATACACTTACACCCCATAGCATAACAAAACAAAATGAGCTTATTCCAAGACATGGAAATCCAAATGGAATAAGTTTTCGCCATTGGTTGGGATTGGTACAAAATGACAATGTGAATAAAAACGAACCGGCTACGGTAATACATACGTTCAGAGCACGACAGAGTCAATTGGAAACTAAACACTCACCGCAATTATGGGCATTTGGATATGATTTTGATAATATGAAAGTTCGATGTTGGTATGAAGGAAAAATGCCACTGATCCATGTAGATGATGGTATTCGTGAAAACTATGAATTGGTGATTGAACAATTGATAAAAACCTCTGAGCTTGTGGCAAACAACGTTCGAAAATACGTGAAAGAGGCCATGTTTAGGCGACCAAAAGATGTAAAGGGTGATTTTTCGTTCATAGATAATCGATTCTGGAATAATACTGAACCAGAGTTTTATGCTACACTAGAAAATCTGCGCATTGCATTTTCTGATGGGGCTGATATCGATGCTGTTGTTGAGATCAAATATGAATGGCTCAAAATATTATTCAAAACTGGAGAACAATTATTTGATGAATATTCACAATCCAATCAGATAGATGTTGCTGACCCGAAACGTATTGCTTTAGCCCATAGAAATTTACGTAAGTTCAATCAAAAAAAGAACAAAAAAATTATAGAAATTTTGGATTTACCAATCAACCTGTCGCAAGTGAAAAATAATTAAATTCATTGATCTATTAATTTATAAAATATATAAGAACAAACGCATAAAAGGTGAAGTTAACATGAAACAAACTAAAAGTTTGTCATTCGTATCTAATCAAGATGCGCGTGATGTATTGTTAAAATGGTGGAAAGAGCTGGATGAATCACGCGGGGACAGGGCTGCATTGAGACGTTGCCATAACCCTACAGAAGTTGTATTTAATCCGGCATTTCATCGACTTAGAATGAAATTCAAGCAGTTTGGCTATGTGAATCAAGAATCGCTGGCATTAATCGCCGGTATCTTGTCTCATGTGAGGAGCAATAATGAGCGTGTGCATATTGCAGCACAAATGGCTACACCAAAGTCGGGAAGCACTACTGCATGTGTTAGTGGAATGCGTTTTCGACGTGTATTGAAGGTTCAGGATAACACCGATCTGTTCGAACCATTGATACGCATTGTCCGTATGCTTGACGGAATTGTGAATATTCCTGTGCTTGCAAATAGCATCTACTGGTGGAGTGTCAATGATTTCACACGCAAGGAATGGGCTTTTGCATATTATGATAAAGCACCAACAGAATCGTAAATTAATAAATTAATAAATCAATATATAATTTTATAAAGGAGGATATAAACAATGAGTGAATTTATACAACTGCATATCTTAGCATCGTACCCGCCATCGAATCTAAACCGCGATGATCTTGGGAGACCAAAAACTGCTGTAATGGGTGGAACCCAGCGGCTTCGGGTATCATCCCAAAGTCTAAAAAGGGCATGGAGGGAATCAGATATATTTAAGGAATCCTTGTCAGGTCATATTGGCATTCGTACAAAAGAGATGGGAGTTTATGTTTACAAAGCATTGACTACCGGATGTAGTCTTGAGGATGCAATTAAAAATAACGACGATGCAAATAAAATATTCTCACCAATGCTAGAGTCCAAGGCAAAAAAATATGCACAGGAAATTGCAGGTGTTTTTGGAAAGGTGAAAATTGCAAAGAAAAGTAAGGATGAGAAAGCTGAAGAAACCGAAGATGAGCCCCTTGGAGATTTAAAACTTGAACAGTTGGCACATTTCAGTCAGGAAGAGATAAATCTGATTGATTCACTTTTGAAGAACATAGCTGAAAGTGGTGATACACTTACTAAAGATGATTTATTGCTTTTGCGGAAACAACACACGGCTGTGGATATTGCTATGTTCGGTCGTATGCTCGCATCCAGCCCCATGCACAATACTGAAGCTGCTGTTCAGGTTTCCCATGCAATAACTGTGCATAAAGTAGCTGTGGAAGATGATTATTTCACTGCTGTAGATGACCTGAACAATGGTGGGGATAATGCAGGTGCAGCACATATAGGGGAATTGGAATTTGCGTCCGGCCTGTTCTATAATTATGTCTGTATAAATCGCACTCTTTTGGCAGATAATCTTGGTGGGGATGAAGATTTGGTGAATAAAACATTGCAGGCTTTAGTGGAAGCTGCTGCAAAAGTTGCTCCCACAGGCAAGCAGAACAGTTTTGCATCCCGTGCATATGCATCATACATCAGAGCAGAAAAAGGCACTCAACAGCCACGCTCACTCTCTGTTGCATTCCTTAAAGCATTAAATGGAAAGGATCTGCTGGATGACTCCATATTTGCTTTGAGAGATACGAATGAAAAGATGGAAAAGGTCTATGGGAAATGCAGCGGTTCTAATTGCGAAATGAATGCTTATACTGGCGATGGATCATTATCAAACATCCTTGATTTTGTAACAGATTAGGGGCGATGGAATGACGGAATATTTGATTTTTCGTCTTTATGGTCCTATGGCTTCATGGGGTGATGTTGCAGTGGGGACTTATCGCCCCACATTCGACCACCCTTCAAAATCAGCTGTTATGGGATTATTGGCTGCAGCAATTGGGATTCGCAGAGATGAAGATCCAAAACTTAGGGCACTGGCAAAATCATACAATTTTGCTGTGCAGGTGGATGCATCGGGTACTATGTTGAGGGATTATCATACTTCACAGGTTCCCCCTTCCGGCACTGGTAAGAATACGAAACATTTTGCTACTCGAAAGGATGAACTGGCAGAATCGAAAAAGGATATGAAAACCATTCTTTCTACAAGGGATTACTATTGTGACGCAGTATATAGTGTGTGTTTGTGGAGTAAGTTGGATGAAGTTCCATATTCCCTTGAAATTTTGACACAAAAGCTGAAGGAACCTGAATTTGTATTATATCTGGGACGAAAATCCTGTCCCCTTGCTATGCCTGTTGATGCAAAGGTCGTCAGTGGTGCGAATATACAAGAGGCATTTGGCATGATAAATTCTGATGATCTTCTTGATGGTCTGCAAAAGGATGATAGTATGAGATTATACTGGGAAGGAACTCATGATGCTGGTGTACCAACGGTACATACGATTACTCGGCGTGATGATCCTTTGAGTCGTAAGCGATGGCAATTTGCTGATAGGAATGAGCATTTTGCTGTTGTACAGCCAGGTGGGAGGAATGATTGATGTACATGAGTAGAATCAGGTTGCAACCTAATGCATCTGAAAATAAGGATTTTTGGCGAATTTTAGGGAATACTTATCAAGTTCATCGTTTGCTATGGTCGTTGTTTGCAGATGACCCACAGAGAAACAGAGATTTTCTGTATCATTATGAAAATGCTAAGAACTTGCCGACTTTTTATTCTGTATCTGAACGTACACCTTCTGATGAAGGCGATGTTTGGAATATTGAATCTCAGCATTACGAACCTACTTTGCATGTTGACCAGAGATTATCATTTTCACTTCGTGCAAATCCTATCCGCACAAAGCGCGATGCTGAAGGTAAGCAGCATCGTCATGATGTAATCATGAATGCCAAGAATCAGTTAAAGCTTGATGGGATTCCAAGGGTCGATTGGCTGTATGAGGCAGAAATCGTCCAGAATGTGGGATTTGAGTGGTTGGCAAGAAAAGGTGAACAGTATGGTTTTATGGTAAATGAACATGAAGTTCGGGCAGATGGGTATCGCCAAGAACGATTCTATAAAGCAAAGGGCAAGCATCACGTGAATATCAGCACTGTGGATTTCACTGGTTTGTTGACTGTTACTGACCCTGATCTGTTTAGAAATGCGCTGTATCGTGGCATCGGTCCTGCAAAGAGTTTTGGCTGCGGTCTGATGATGGTGAGGCGTCCATTAATCTGAGGTAAATCTATGCTTCCAAAACTGAAACCAATAGCAATCAAAGAACGAATATCCCTGTTATTTCTGGAAAAGGGAGAACTTGATGTTTTAGACGGGGCATTTGTCCTGGTAGACAAAAACGGCGTGCGCACCCATATTCCCGTTGGGAGTGTTGCCTGCCTGATGCTTGAGCCTGGCTCCCGTGTATCCCATGCGGCGGCGGCTCTCGCTGCAAGGGTGGGGTGTTTGCTTATCTGGGTCGGTGAGGCTGGGGTGCGCCTCTACTCCGCAGGCCAGCCAGGTGGTGCACGCTCAGACCGTCTTTTATATCAGGCGAAACTGGCTCTTGATGAAGAGGCAAGGCTTAAAGTGGTTCGCAAGATGTACGAATTCCGATTTGATGAGGAGGTATCTTCTGACTACAATGTGGAACAGATGCGAGGGATGGAGGGCGCACGTGTGAAGAAGATGTATGAGTTAATGGCTAAACGTTACGGGGTTGACTGGAAAGGACGGCGCTATGACAGTTCATCATGGGGAAGCGGGGATATGCCAAATCGCTGTTTGAGTTCTGCCACTGCCTGTTTATATGGTGTCACGGAAGCGGGTATACTTGCGGCTGGATATGCGCCTGCGATTGGTTTTGTGCATACTGGAAAGCCTCTGTCTTTTGTATATGATATTGCTGATCTATTTAAATTTGAGACCGTTGTGCCAGTTGCTTTTAGTATTGCAGCCAAAAATCCAGGTGACCCGGAAGGTATGGTGCGCCGGGCATGCAGGGACGCATTCAGGGAAACTAAACTGCTTAGAAATATAATTCCTACTATTGAGGAGATTCTGGCAGCGGGAGGTGTTTCCCGTCCGAAAGCTGCACCAGATGCTGTGCAGCCTGCGATTCCAGAGGAAGAGGGGATTGGTGATGTTGGTCATCGTAACTGAAAATGCACCTCCCAGACTACGGGGGAGATTGGCTATATGGATGCTTGAAATACGTGCTGGTGTATATGTTGGTGATTTTTCTGTGAAGGTACGGGATATGATCTGGGGAAATGTACAAAAGGGGTTGGAAGATGGAAATGCAGTTATGGTCTGGAAAGCGCAAAATGAAGCAGGTTATGATTTTGTGACGTTGGGAGATAACAGGCGTATGCCAATAGATATGGATGGTGTTAATTTGGTATCGTTTTTACCGAATGCCTGATATATCTTATAGTTAATATGAATCTGGTATTAGTGGTGACATCTTGATGATCAATCTATGGACATTAATAAATTCTTTGATTTTTTCAAAAATAAATTATTTGACATATTCGAAGGATAACGGCTGGATATTTCCCCTTTAATCATATAAATAATAAAGAGAGTTCCCCACACACGTGGGGATGAACCGAGATCAAACAGAAAGAGGACAAAAAAACTTCGGAGTTCCCCACACACGTGGGGATGAACCGGATACCGCTGTTTTCGGCGATAATGTCTATTTGAGTTCCCCACACACGTGGGGATGAACCGCTATACAAAACCGTACAGTTGACGATTTGTCAGAGTTCCCCACACACGTGGGGATGAACCGGGCCGGCTGTCAGGCCAGGACGCGGGGCTCTGGAGTTCCCCACCCGCGTGGGGATGAAACGTTATATCGTAAAATTTGGATTGGGTCATGAAATTTAGGACACAACCAGAAAATTACCTATATCGATATCGAAATGCGTTTATAATTTCCTATACATACATAAAACACGGTGCAATGCATGACAGAATTCGAACGGCAGCTTGTAAGATCA
>JAIORZ010000006.1 GCA_021107855.1 archaeon | reverse complement strand
CGACCCAACCGCCACAATCCGCCGCCCAAAAAAAGAAACCCACATCCCAACAACACTCTCAAAACCCCAAATCAAACTCCTCCTCAAAAACATCAAAAACGAAAAATCCCACCTCATCGCAAGCCTAATCTACGCATGCGGCTTCCGCGTCTCCGAACTCACAAACCTAAAAACACAAGACCTAAACTTCTCAGAAAAAATCGGCCACGTCCGACAAGCCAAAGGAAACAAAGACAGAATTTTCAACATCCCAGAATTCTTAATAGATGACCTCAAACACCAAATAAAACAACAAAACAAAAATTCCCAAAAATATCTCTTCACCGGAAGAAACGGAAAAATCTCAACCCGAAACATCCAAAAAATAATATCATCCGCCGCAAAAAGAGCCGACCTAAAAAACGTCCACACTCACACCCTCCGACACTCATTCGCAACCCACCTTCTAGAAGACGGCGTCGACATCAGAAAAATCCAAGAACTCCTCGGTCACGCCAACCTATCAACCACCCAAATCTACACCCACGTTTCAGCAGAAGAGTTAAAGAAAATAAAATCCCCAATAGAATCACTCTAACAATAAACCTTAAAATAAATCAACTAATCTTTCCAAAAGAAATGCGCCGTCGAAGATGACGTGGTTTCTTCTGGAAACCAAACACCCAACATCTCAAACAAAACAACCTACTCATATCTCAATCAAAGAAGAACCCAAAACAACCTTATCTACAACACATAGCTTGACAAGTTGTCGTGCCATAACCATAATTCCAAACACTACAACTACATCCATTTCCCAAAAAATGATTTTTTGTTACAGCATAAGGGCTACTACTATGAACTCCACAGCCCGTCACAAGATAACCAGATGGGCAAGTCACCGAACAACCACCCGAAGAAGTATATTGAGAACAACTCCTACTAACACATTCAAGACTACCACCAGAAACACTATCTACATAATCCTTATCTACATCACAATTCGTCCCATCACTCAAACAAACCCCATCAAGCTCCCCAACATCATGTCCCATAACAGCAGGCTCATTCCCACCAAAAGCATACCCAAAACCAACACCCAACAAAACAACAATCAGCCCAATCCAAATAAAATCCCCTTTTACAAACTCCACCTTCACCATGCAACTCTATACTTCCAATCTATATAAACATTCCCAAAAAATCAAATCTCCTTCTTCACCAACCGACGATAAACCCTCTCCTGAAACTTCTTCGGCAACTTCCGATAAATTTCATTGATCCTCCCATGCAAAGCAACCGCATCCTCCTTCCGAAACCCATCTTTCGCCTTCTCATATTCCTTAACTAAATTCAAAACATCCCTCTTATCAATCGCCAACCGAACCCGCCCAATCTCCTTATAGAAAAACTCCCTACACTTCCCAGGCAAAAGTCGATAGGCATCATTCATCTTCAAATAAACACCACGCGCTCCCTCGACATCCTTCTCCTTCAACAAAATCTTCGCCTTCCCAAGTAAATCCAAAATCTTCACAACACTCGGCTCCTTTTTCCAACTCTCAATCCTAACCTTCCCAAAAACCAAAAAACCAAAATAACCCATAAACAAAAAACCCACCAAGACAAAAAACGAAGAACCATCCAAAACCACTTCACCAACATTAACAAAAAATCCAGTTATCATAAAGTTATCTTCAGCCTCCTCATCACTAAATAAGAGAGATTCAACTTTTTCAATCTTTTCTAATTCAAAATCCTCCTCAAAATAATAAATAACATCATCTTCCCCCCCAATTTCCCAAATTCCAGCCCCAACATCCTTCGCATCCGAAACAAAAACAGCATCCTTCATGTCATCAGGAATAACCTCCAAAATCTTTCCATCAAAACCTCCATCGACATCCAACTCCTTATTAATCAAAACAAGAACCCTATCCTTATCAAATCCATTAATTTTCAACTTCCAAGCCTCAACCTTAACACCCAAATCATTCTGCAACTCCTCATTAAATTTCACCAACCCACGAAACGCCCCACTTTTCAAACTAACATCCTCAGCCTCGAAATAATCACCCAAAACATCCCCAACATCAACATCAACACTACTCTTCGAAAACTCGTAAGAATCCAAAATATCAACATCCAAAACAACACTCCCCTTAATCTCATCAATCTCCGAATAAATCTCCGCAACCCGAACATCACGTTTCGCCTGCTCCATAAACTTCAAATTAAACTTCAAGTCCTGATCCATCTGCACCAACTGCTTCTTATAAAAACTCATATCATCCCAAAAACCAAAAATCTCCAAAATCCTCCTCTCATCCAAACCAAAATCATCCTTCTTCTCCAAAAATTCATTCACCTTATCAATCAAATCAGAAACTTCAGCCTCCCTATCATAACCATCAGCAGAACTACTCCGAACAATATTCGTCTCATTCAAATCAACACTGAAATAATTAAAATCCCAACCAGAATTCCCACTCGAATCATAACACCGAACCTCCCAAACATAATCCCCCTCATCAAAATCAATCAACTTCACCCTCACATTATCTTTCTTATCTAAAACTCCCTCAAAAGCCAAATCCTTATCAGAAGAACTCAACGGGAAAATCAATTCATCAGTCTCATAAATTCCACCACTACCTTTCGTAGCATTATACAACTCAAAACTACAATTTGCCACATTCACATCATCTTCAACATCATACCAAAACTCAATCATGGAATTATTTATCACATCATCCCAAGCAGGAAAATTCAAATCAACCTCAGGCGAACTATCGTCCCCGCCCTGACCCACTTCACTAACAACCAAAACATTAGACCCAACAAAGTTATAACTATTTCCATCAATTTGACCGACTACACTCAAAGAATAACTTCCAACTGCACTCGGCACAAAATCACCGATACTAGCACTAACACCACTCGCCCCAATCAAACCATTTCGGATTTCACCACCATCAACATAAACACGATAATCTCCACTAAGTCCTTGCGAGTCAATATCCAATTTAATAACAACGTCGTCACCAAGCTCAACACTTACGTCCTCAAATTTCACATTCCCAGCTCCAACGACAAAATCCTCAACTACAGAAACAAGATCCTCGTAATCATCAGTCGTAGCATTCAATACATAACTTCCAGGAACCGAAATATCAGAACCACTAAATTCAAAACTCCCATCACTAGAAGAAACAACATTATCATTAAGTACCAACCCAAAACTATCCTGATAACGAACATTTCCAAAGACACTACTATGATTAAAATAAAAACTATTCACACCATCAATCGAAAAATCAAAGACCTCAAAATTCCCAGAGGTTAAGTTTCTAATAGTAATATTTTGATGATCCCAGCATTCAATAATCCAAGTATGACTCCCACTAGAAAGTTCTTCCGACGCATTTTCATTTTGATTAACAATAAGAAGATTGCCTACACCCCCATCAAAACTAAGGATACAATCAACGTTAGAAAGATTGGAATAATCCACGCTGATATTAAAATTAACAGGATTAGAAATCATAGAATCATTCTCGGGACTTATAACATTCAACAAAATATCAGAATAAGAGGCATTTTCTTCACCACCCCAAACAATCTCAATACGATACTCTTGCGTCGACAAATGCGGAACAATCCAAGAAATCCTCTCAACCAACCCATCCCCATCCCCATCATAACATTCAACGTCCTCCACAACCTCACCCTCATTCTCCCATGTAACAACAATATTTTCCTCCAAAGCTGGAACAGGCAAATCAGAATAAACCCGCAACTCATCATCAAAATGCTCATCACTCGAAATCAAAACAACCTTCTCAAACTCCCCTCTCAACAACTCCTTCTTCTCAATTTCCACAACCTCATCCTCAAACGCCTCAAACTCAATCTCAATCTGACCATCTTCCACTAAACTCCTACTAATCTTTTCTTTCTCAATTTCCTTTTCCTCCACACCATCCTCCTTTTCCTCCGTCTTATTCTCAATCAAATCTTCAATATCAACATACACAAAACTAGCATTAGAAACATTCCCCAAAACACTATCATTCTCTTCAGTTAAATTAACCTCCACATCATCTTCAACAACATCCGAAACATTGACCTCATCCTCAACACTCTTATTTTCAACCTCAACAATTTCCAAAACACCCTCGACAACACCAACAACACCCTCCCCATCTTCCACTTGCTCCAAAGAACCATCCTCAAACTCAGCCCCAGAAAAACTCCCCCCAACCAAAATCAACAACACCAACAACACCTCAAAATTTCCAAACCTCCAATTCATCCTCATGCCTTACCACCCCCCTTTAAATTCTTACCCAAAAATCCCTCATTATACAACCACAACGTCACAATTTTCCCAACGACATCCTGCTCATTACTCCCCAAAACTCCAACCAAACTAGAAATAGCATCCTTCTGATTATTCGTAATCGTACACTTCACAACACTGGTTTCAGCCTTCAACCTCTTTAAGTCTTTTTTAGACATCAAATAAGTACCAAATGGTACTTTATAAAGTTTTTCAAAATTTCGCATTCAAAATAAAAAAAGACAAAACAAAAAATCCCAAAAACAAACATCCTAAAACGTCGCCAAAGACCTACCAAAGTTTAAATAAATCCAAAATCTCTTCTATAAGGAAAATGGGGAGACCACTAATAGTTTTACTAGCATGTTTGTTTATGCTCAGTCTAGCCTGTGCAGACGTTCCAACAAACGTCACCGTGCAAAACACCCCACCATACATAATCCAAAACATATCCGACCAATTCATAATAGCCGACATCCCAACCCTAAATTTAATTGACATAGACGACTATTTCACAGACGACAATGGAGACGAACTCAACATAACGCACACCCCACTCCAAAACATCACAGTCACAATCGACTCACAAAACCGAGTTTCATTTTACCCAGACGTAGGCTACCTAGGCACACAACCAATGCAATTCACAGTCTCCGACGGAGAAGGAAACGTAACGGGCAACATCTTCAACGTCATTGTAGGAGAAGACACAACCCCGCCGACATGGGCAAATCCAGTTCGAAACAGAGCAATAGTATATCAAAACTACTACATAAATTTCACAACAATATGGCAAGACAACATAGAATTATCATGGTTCATTTTCTCAATTAATCAAGGAAGCGGATGGGTAAATCAATCAGCGGTAAATTTCTCCGGAATAATAAACATATCACGAGTGCGCGTCCAAATTTCCGCGTCCCCAACAACAACCGTCTTCTGGAAATACTACGCAAGCGATAAATACAATAATATGAACGTAACAGACACACAAAATTTTACAGTAAGTAATTACACATATTCAGGGGAAATGCCACCCGGACCAACTTCGGACACAACAACAGGATACAGCATATCAGAAGACGAGGAAGGCGGATTGGCCATCAGCAAAACAACGGGATTTAAAACAGACACCCAACACATAAAAGCATCTCTCAGACAAGGAGACACAATAACAAAAGTAGTCAGAGTAACCAATATAGGTGATACACAACTAGAAATTTTAGCAAACATAAAAGCACTTCAATCTTTTATTATGCTAAACGAAAAAACATTCTCACTAGGGGCAGGCGAAACACACGAAATATTAGTAGAATTCAATATCCCAAAAAACGCAATGCCAGACCAATATTTTGGGACATTAGTTTTAGAATCCGACGAATCACTCAGCATCCCAATAGTACTAGACATCAAAAAATTCGAATCAGAAATTTCCGCCAAACTTTCCATCTCAGAAAAATATAAAACAGTAATTCCAGAAAAAGAAGTAGTTGCAAAAATAACAATAGAAAATCTAAAAGATATTAGAGCAACGCCATCAAACTTATACTATGCAATAAAAGATTTTCAAGGAAATATAATAGCATCAGACAACAAAGAAATCCAACTATTCGCTTTTTTTGAAGAAGACCTAGAGCTAATCGTCCCAAAAGACACGATACAAAAAGAATACATTTTTTACACAAGAGTCACCTCGGAGGACCAAATTGACCTAGACTCAGACACATTTAATGTAGGGTACCGATTCAGAATACTCGCATTTTTAAAAAGCGCACCCTACCTCCTCCTCGTCCTACTCCTCCTAATAATCATTTTCATCCTAAACGAAATCCGAAAACGAAACAAGAAAAAACAACGAATCCTCGAGCTCTATCTCCTCCTAACCGAACTAAAGAGCCTAGTCAAAAAAGGCAAAACAACAGAAGCAATCGATATTTACAAAAGAATTAAAGTCGTATATGGACAACGTGTTCCAAAAAGTTTTCAAGAAGACAAAGAAAAATTAAAAATAGAACTAGATAAATTTTCAAAACTACTAAAACAAACTCCAGTAAAATTAGCAGCTCCACAACAAGCACAGCCAGCTCCAACAAAACCAGGAGCCAAACCAGCCCAAACAGTTCCCAAAAAAACAACAGAGTCAGCAATCCCAACCACAAAACCAAAAGAAATCCCAGAAATCAAAACACCAATAGTCCCAACCGCAAAACCAAAAGAAGTCCCAGAAAAACCAGAAACCAAAATCCCACCGACTCCAATTCCAAAACCAAAAGAAACAAAACAAGCAACCCCAACTCCAAAAATAGAAAAAAAAATTGAACCCAAAACACCAATAACCCCAACTCCAGAAAAGCCAGACCCAACAAAACCAATCCCCAAAAAATCCAAATGAAAAAAATAATATTCACTATCCTAATCTCAATTTTAATCATAGCTATGTCCCACGCACAATCAGCATACGGAGACCCAATAAAAACAACAGCCTACGAAATATCAAGAGATAAAATTGAAAGAACAATCAAGCAAGGCAACATCTTTGAAGACTCCATAGAAATAAAAAACCTACAAAACGTCCCACTAAAAATCAGCTTCTCACTAGAAGGGGAAACAACGGCACAAATAACCCTAGACAAAATTCTCCTAACAGTAGAACCAAAAAATTCTTCCCAATTAAAATTCCAAATAAAAGCAACCTCACTAGGAACCTTCCTCGGAGACATGATTCTTACAGGAGGAATTTCAGAAACCATCCCCATAAATCTCTCCATAGTAGAAAATTCATTCGACCCACTTCTTCTAATCAACGTCAACCCTCTCAAGAAAAAATTCTTCCTAACAAAAAACATCGAATTCAAAGTAGGCATTACAAAAATCAAACAAATAGAATACGAAAACATATCATTCATTTACAATATAATAGGCCCAAACAACCAGACCATAAAACTAGGAGAAGAAATAATAAAAACACAAATCTCAACACAATTTATAAAAAAATTCCCATTCCCAGAAAACTCAAGCCGGGGACAATACACACTCCAAGTCCTAACAATTCACGACAACAGAACAATAACATCCGAAGCCATCTTTCTAGCATCAATTTCATTTTTATCTATCAAACTTTTCGGCTTTCTTTCAATGTGGGTTCTCATCCTTATAATCACCCTAATCTTAACGGCGGCCTTAACAATATTTTTAATCCGCCGACACATCGCAAACAGTAAAAAATATAAAATGACACTCGACATGAAAACACTTCCAAAAAAAAATAAGAGCTTCCTCTGGCTCGGGAAAATAGCAGAAAAGAAAAATTTCGCATACCTAGACCCCCACCGCTTAACAACACACGCGATAGTAGCAGGAGCAACAGGCGGAGGAAAATCAATAGCAGCCCAAGTCCTAATAGAAGAAGCAATAAAACAAAACGTCTGCGTCATAGTATTCGACCCAACAGCCCAATGGTCAGGGATGCTAAGAAAACTCGAAGACAAAAAAATGTTAGCTTACTATTCAAGTTTCGGAATGAAGCAAGCAGATGCCCGAGGATTTCCAGGGAACATCCGAGCGGTAAAAGACGCCAGGCAAGTAATAGAAGTGGAAAAATTCTTCGAACCAGGGCACATTCAAATTTTCACACTAAACAAACTTCAACCAAAAGATATGGACATATTCATCGCAAACATCATCCGACAGATATTCAAGTCCGACCCAAAAGAACACCCGACACTAAAAACTCTCCTAGTCTTCGACGAAATCCACAGAATCCTTCCAAAATTCGGAGGCTCAGGAGAAGGTTTCGTACAAATTGAAAGAGCCTGCAGAGAATTCCGAAAATGGGGATACGGAGTAACATTAATATCCCAAGTTCTAAGTGATTTCGCCGGACAAATTAAAGCAAACATTTCAACCGAAATCCAGATGAGAACACGAGACGAAGGAGACCTAGACAGAATCAAAACAAAATACGGAGACGAGTTCCTACAATCCCTAGTCAAAGCCTCAACCGGAGTCGGAATGTTCGTCAACCCAGCATACAACCACGCGAACCCCTACTTCATCAACTTCCGACCAATCCTCCACAACACCAGGCGTTTACCCGACGAAGACCTAGAAAAATACAACAAATACAACGACCAAGTCGATGACCTAGAATATCAAGTCGAACAATTAGAAGAACTAAAAATAGACGTCTTCGATTTAAAAATGGAACTAAAACTCGTCAAAGACAAAATAATGGTAGGAAATTTCTCAGTAGTTGATATCTATCTAGAAGGACTAACCCCACGAATCGTAAAACAATGGGAGAAATTAGGGAAGAAACCAAAGAAGAAGCAGATTGAACTGGCTTCCCTAGAAGAAATCAAAAAATCGGTAGCTGAAGCTCAGGAAGAAAGCAAAAAAGCCAAAGCCAAAGAAGCAGCCGAAGAAAAAACAGCAGTGGCAGCGAAAAAAGACCCAATGAAAGAATTAGAAAACAAGCAAGTGACCCCACTAACACTAGACAACGGAATCATGATATCATCCCTAAAAGAATTAAAAACGGTTCTTCCAAATCTAGACGACGAAATTTTCAAACTCCATGTCAATGAACAAAAAAACGAAATCGCAACTTGGTTCGAGCAACTTTCAAAAACATTCGGAGCAAAATTGAAATCAGTAACAGATAAAACAGAATTAATAAACGAAGTAGAAAATTTCAAGGGAGATAAGCCACCTAAAGCTCCAGTGCCCCCAACTCCAAAGACGGGGAAAGCTCCCGTCCCCAAAACCCCAGCAGCCCCAACTGCAAAACCAGCCCAGGCAAAACCAAGCCCACCAGCCCCAAAAACTAAACCAAAACCCAAAGAATAATGCCAGAACAAGCTCCTCCTCAGCCAGAAGAAACCCCAACTCCCCCAGCTCCAGCCCCAAAAAAGCCAGAAAAAGAAGTTCCGGTAATTCCGGTCCAAAAAGAGATAATTCCAAAGCCACCAACCCCAGCTCCAGCCTCAACAGAAACAATCCAATCAGTTCCAGCCCCAGTCCCTTCACAGCAAGCTCCCCAAAAAACAACTCCACCAAATCCCGAGGTCGCACCCACTCCAATCCAAACCCCAGAACGAACTTCCCCAGAGCCAAAAAAAGCAGTCCCACTAGCCCCAGCCCCCGAAACCCCCGAAGTCAAACCTCCAGTAACTCCAGTCCCACAACAACCAACAAAACCAGAACCCACTCCCCCACCAGCCCCAACCCCAAAAACAATTGAAGACAAAAACCTCATAGCATCCGTTCTCTATCTAAAAAATCTCCTACCAGAATCAAAATCAACAGTAAAATTCGAAACCGTAAAAGAAGCAGAAGACTCAAAAAAAGAAGACATTATCTCAGTAATAAAAGAGAGGGTAAGCAACACAAAACAAGATATAACAGATCTCCAAAAAGCCGGCTACAATCTTCATTTCGAAACAATCAAACTTATAACAGTCCCACTAAAACAAAAAGTCTGGCTGGCAACCCTTAAACAAAAAGATTTAGAAAATATATTTAGGGTTCTAAGAGAAGTAAACGCAATAATCCTTCCACTCAAAAAAGAAAACGAAGCGAAAATAGCAGAAAAAGAAAGACTAGAAAAACTAGAAATCCAGAAACAAGCCGCCCTTACAACAGAAACTCCCACCTCGGCCCCACAACAACCACCAAAGCCAGAAACTCAAAAACAACCCACACAACATGATAATATTTAAAAATAGAGTTCACATAAAAAAGAAATGTCCAAAAAATTCCCAAATGAATATTTAGAAGGATATTGGAATTATGTCCACACAATTAACGCAAAAGACGGTAGAGTTGAAGATTTTTTAAAATGTCTTGAAATAGATAAATCCGAAACCTTCCCCATATCAATAAAAACAGGTAGAATGGATTCTGTTTATCCATTCCTAACAAAATTAAATCCCGAAATAAAAATAGATGTATACAGAGGAAGAGGAAGCCAACCAGAAACGCCAACATTTAGAGAGCAGTACGGGTCAACAATTACAGCCTTATTACAAGCAGGCTATGCCTTTAATAAAATAACAATTACAAAAGAAAAAGATATTCTAGACGCAAGAAAAAAGGCTATATCTCTAGATGCAAAATTAGATTTTTAACAAAACAAAAATTCCCTACCACTCATCATCCCGCTTCTTCTTCCACAAAACCAACAAGACAACAATCAACAGAATCACAACCAACACAATCAGATAAGTCATCCCAGTAAACATATCAATATCCAAATCAAACTTCCCCCTAAACACCTTCACCAAAACCTCTTCCCTCTCACCATAATAAGCCACAACATTCACAAACGGATTATCCTCCAAATCCCCATCATCCATCCTCTCATCAATCTCAATCTTCATCTTCTTCCCGCCCCGAACCAAAACCGAACCTTCCGTCCCAATCGTCTGCCTTCTCCCACTCTTCAAAACATCCCTCAATTCAACATCAACATAACAATCCACATCCTCCAAATTCTTAACCCCAACATAAAAAACTTCAGCCTGCTTATTATATTTCACATAATTAACCTCAACCTCACACCTATCAATCACATTAATAATTCCCAAATCAAAACTACCCTCAAGCTTCATATCAAGTGAACTCGCAACCTCACCAAAAAGAGTAAAAACATCAGCCCGCAACTCACCCCCCTCTATCACAATATCAGGATAAGTCAAAGTCTTATAATCACTCGGCGCAATAAAAACAGGCTCCATATCACCAACCCTCTCGTTATCGCCATCCGAAATTATAGTCACTGTGCCCTTCACATAAATAGGGACATTCGATTTACTATGATAAGTAATTTCAATCTGCGAACTCGCCTTATTATATTTAATCGAATAAACCTCCAAATCCAAAGTTGGCGTAGGCAAATAAAACAAATCCAACCCTTCAACTGCAGAAACCCCAGACGTCTGACCACGAGCTCCTTGCGCAAACTTTACCATAACGCTAAGCCCAGTTGTCCTTCGGATATTCGTAGCAGCATTAATTAAATCATTCCCAATCAAAACCCCAACAGTAATATCCGATCCCTTCAAATACTCCCCAATCTGGTCAGGCACATTATCTCTCCCCGTAAACAAAATCGGATGAATCCCCAACATAATTTCCCTCTCGATAAACTCCCCATTACTAAGCAAAATCTGCTTCGCATTTGAAATCTCCTTATACATTTTCACAATCTCAATATTATCCTGAAACCTATCTCCACTATCAATCACAACTGGGTCATATTTCTCCAACGCATCCAAAATCTCCCTCTCAACATAACCATAAATAATAATATCCCCAACGCCCCTCCGACTAATAATCTCATCAATCTCCGCAATATTCACCCTGTCCGCTAAAAAAACCCAAGAGTCAGTCAACACAGCATAAGGCGTAACCGCAATCGCACTATACCCATAAGAATTCCCAACTACAATATAATTCCGAACATCCAAATCCTCCACCAACTCCAAATTAGCAGACTCAACAACTCTCTCACTAGCTCCAGCATAATCCCTAGACAAAATCTCATTCTCATAATTAAAAACAAAAGGAGAATCCTTAGAACTAATAACCTCAATACTCTTTTCCTTAGAAATCGCGTCCAACAACACGGGTCCGTGCGAAGTACTCGTCAAAAAATCAGATTCAACACCACTCAAACTCGCATAAAGCATAGCCGAATAAACATCCTCCCAATCCTCAGAATTCGAAATCACGTGAGTAGCATCAATAGCCAAAACACCCTGCGCGAAAACTAACACAACCAAAAATAATACAACACCCCAAACTCGCGACATCCCCATAAAAAACATTCACAAAACTATTATATAAACTTTCTCCCAAATCCTAATTCAAATCATAATACAAATAAACACTCGACTCATCCGCAACATCATAACTCCTCAACTTCGAAGGAATACTAATCTCATAATCATAAACACCATAACTCCCAACCTCCCCACGATTCACTTTCGCGACAAACACAATATCCTCACCCTCACCCGAATCATATTCCGAATCCGAAGAATCACTCATATCCCACAAAATCCCAGTCACAAAATTCCCATTCTCACTCGAATTCACATACGACACATTCGCAATTTCTCTCTGAAAAACACTAAAATTATCAAGCTCCGAACCACTGAAAGTTTCATAAACAGAATCATTAAAAGAACCCATCCCCAAAATAGAATCAATCTCGCCAAAATCACCAGAACTCACCAGCCCCGTCTTCGTCCGACCAATCGCCTGCAAGCTAATCCATTCAACATTGCTTTCCGAATCCGCAACAAACACATTCCCCGCGAAACTTTCTTCCCCAATCCAAAGACTCATATTTTTGTCCCCCCTGCCCAAAACTTTATCCAAACTCATATTCCCATAAATCCCCTGCCAAGCTTTCAAGTAAAGAGAGTTATTCGCCACATTGTTACTTTCATTGTCCTCATCAATTATCTCATTCAAATCAAGATAAACAGAAATTTCACTTAATCCAATCTTAGTAGCCCACAAAGAACTAACGTTCAGAAAACCACTAGTCCCCACAAAAACCGTCTTATTTTCAAAATTCCCATCATTATCAAAAAACCCAACAACAAAATTTCCAGAAGCAACACATCCAGAATTCGAAACATTCACGCTAACATTCACGACTTCACCCTCCACACTTGGACTCTTATCAAAAGCAACAATACCCCCAACAATAGAAAGCTCAGGTTTCCCAGACTCAACTCCAACAAGCCCACTAAGAAAACTATCCTCATTCCCAACACTATCATTTGCAAAACACCTAAAACTCCAATTCCCAATCTCATCAACATTCACACTCGCCCTATAAACATTCCCAGAAACAAAAGAGGCAGAATAATTAACCAAATTACTCCCAGGAGAAATCGACTGAACAACAACAGAATCAATCGTCAAATTCTCATCATACACGCTACAATTAACATCAATATATCCAAACCCACAAATATTCGCACTCTCTGCCACAACCTCAGTAATTATCGGAGCCCGTGTATCAACAAAAAAACTATTATTATTAGAATCAAAACTCATAATTCCCAACTCATCTTCAGCCAAGCAGTTCCAAATATAAGAACCCTCACCTAATATTTTATTAAAAATTACATAACCATCCCCAAATCCACTTGTCACATTTTCAATTTCTACCCAATTTCCAGACCAATTTCCCCACAAAGCGACCCTCTCAATATTATCATCATAATCAGAAAACGAACAATTAAAATCGACACTTTCAGAAACATTGCCATCGTCCCCAGGAAAAACCAAATCAACATAAGGTGGAGAGTTCAAACTCAAATTTCCAACAAGATCATAACCAAATAAACTAACAGTAACATTTACAATCCAAGAAACGTATCTCTCCCCAAAAATCTTCAAACTCAAAATATCATTCTCACCACACCCCCCACTAAGCAACTCACAATCTATCATATAAACCCCACTAGTGCCAGAATTCCCAGTCGGTCCAACAACATCAGTCAAATTATCAGATATCCCAACCGAAGGATTCCATAAAACAACTCCCTTCCCATCCGCACCCTCTCCATCCAACGCATCCTCAACCCAGCCCGTAATATAATGCGCAGCACAAGCCACCTGAACCAACACAACAACCATTAAAATAACACCCAATTTTTTCATAACATTAAGACATTTACAAAATTAATAAATCCTCCCATCCCATCCCATACCAATATTTTATCCATATTAAATCACCCAACAAACCAAACTTCCTCTTCGGTATATAAAACTATATAAATCATTTTCAGCTTCCACAAATAAGAAAAATAGACGATGAATAAAAGAGGAGATATAGAGCTAAAAGATTTTGGAACGATACTCATAATTTACATTTTATTAATAACATCAGTAGCCTCATCCACAAATATTTCAATATCAGATAATTCTAGTCTCCCCTCCCCAGAACACGAACCACAGCCGGAAAAATCCCCCAGCTCCCCAAACAATTCAAGCTCACCAGAAGAAGATTCTAATAATAACGAAAACGAAAACACAACAAATATTCCCAATCTAGAAAACAACACAAATAATAATTCCACCAATAACACAAACCAAACAGCAGAGCCCATCCAAAACCAAACTAACCAAACTTCAACAAACTCCACAAACCAAACAATTTCTGAAAATATAACAGATTCCCAAACAATTACAGAAATTATAAATGAAACAATCTCAACAGAAATAGAAACAAGAATAGAATTAATTCAAGGAAAAGCAAAAGTAGGAGAGACGGTAGTGTGGACAAAACGAGTTTACACCCCAGATTCAAATTACGAGGTTGAAATTCCAATAAACGCACAAAAACTTTCAGAAACTTTTTTTGAAACACCAACCAATACAAATACATTTAACACGCAGAGTTTTTCTGCTCAATCCGAAGAAGAAGAACCGACCGAGAGTTATATCGAAGTAGAATACGAAACCCCTGCTCCGAATAAAAAAGAAAAAGATTTAAGCAACGGAAAAGAAGTTCTTATCTGGTCAGAAGAACACTATAAAGATGTAAGTGTAACAACAACTGTTGACGAATCTTTCGAAGTTGGAAAAAATTCAATTCTCAAAATTTATTGGAAAGAAGAAAACACATATCTAAGCCACGAAGCAACAGACTCAGACAACAACGGGATAATAGATTCAATTAGTTGGACAATTCCACATTTGAGCAACCAAACCTTTGAACTTATCGTAATAGCCCAAGCCGAACACCTAGATTCCAACAGAAAAATAATAGAAAACATTTATTCAAGCGTTTCAAAATTAGACGGTGTTTATTCCCCAACAATAAGCGATGGAGAATTTGTGAGAATCGTTTTTGAAAGATTCTTAGACAGCTCAAGAGATATTACAATTTATCCAAAAAGAATAAACGGAACTCCAATAATCGAAGTCTACGAAAAAGATGAAACCACAAAAATTGCAGAATTTAATCCATTATTAGACCTAAAGAAAAACAAAATTTATTTAACAAATTTAATTGGAACTCAAGATACTTTTGATTTAAAAGTTATTGGAGGAAAAATCCAATTTGATTATATTGTAGATCCAATTTATGGCCCCTTTACTTTTGACGCAGATAATGACGCAGATGAAGACAGCTGGGATTTTGTTTCAGATAACGGAGCAAATGGATTAAACCCACCCAACACCGCACGAGCTTGGTCGCATGATACAGACGATACAACCTCCAGCAATGTTGGTCCAACTTCCGGGCAAGGTGGAAGCCCCGACGGATATGTCTACACAGAAATGACTAGCCCGGGCGCACTCGGAGATACATTCCATATGACATTTAATACGACACTAGATGCAAAACTAAATAGTTGGGAAATTGAATTTTATTGGAACCAGCGTGGAAATGACAACACTGCGACAGTGAAAGTCCAAACAAATGAAAACAGCGCAGGCTGGGTAACTCGTGGAACCTACGCTGAAAATGGACCAAATGTATCGAGCGGAGGCACCCAAATTTGGAACTATGAAAGCTTAGATTTATTAGGAACCATCAGCGACAATTCCACAGAAATAAGATTTTTTGTAGAAATGCCAGCTTCAGGAACAGCGTGGCACAATGATTTTGGATTAGACACAATCACAATCACAAGCACCCCAATAAATCAAACTCCAACAACACCAACCTCCCTAACCTGTAACGGAGGAGGCTGTAATATCGTAGTCCACGAACAAGTCGAACTTAATTGCTCCGGCTCAACAGACTTAGAAAACGACACAATAACATATGTCATCAACGACTCAAGCGGGCAAGTTGGAAACCACACGCAAGGCAATTCTGTAATCTGGAACACTACGCTCTCAAGCGAAAGAAACGCAACTAATTTCACCTGTGTGGCAATGGATATAGGAGGAAGCAACAAATCCGAAGGAAACTACTCACTCCTCTCATCCATGAAAATCGACCACACATCACCAATCATAAATTTTTCCACAGGAACATTGACAGACGGAGTCAGCGTAGACGACAATTTCATTTATATTAACACAACAATCACAGAAAATAATTTCGGGAATATCACGTTTTTCCTATACGATGAAAATAAAACCTATTTCAAAAACTACACCTCCTCATCGGTTTATTACCACAATTTCACAAATCTAGCAAACGGACTCTATTTCTATAACGCAACGACCCACGATAAAGCAGGATTATCAAACAGTACAACAACCAAAAACATAACACTAGATACCACTAACCCATACGGAGACACATCCACCCCATCAAGCGGTTCCCACTCCAATTCAAACACCCACAACATAACAGTAGACGCCTCAGACGCCCTAGGACTAAAAGAAGTAGTATTAAACGTATTCAATTCAAGCGGCTTCCAAATCAACCAAACAAGCCTCCTAGTCAGCGGAACAATCATAACAGTAGGAATAATCTACACATTTTTGACAGACGGGGTCTACACCTGGTTTTACAGAATAATAGATTTAGCAGACAACTATTACGACACAGCAAACAGCACAATCACCATAGACACAACCCCTTCAACCATACTCCTAGAATCAATCATGAACAACTCAGGGGACACAGACGGCGACTTAGATTTTTACTACAATATAAGCGACGAACTCTCAGAAATAGTTAATTGTAGCTTAATTATAAATAATGCAACATCAGAAACAGACACAACTATAACAAAAAACATTAGCCAATTATTAACCGAAACAAATCTAGAAGTAGGACATTATAATTTCACAGTCCAATGTTTCGATGAAGCAAATAATCTAGCAAATTCAGAATTACGATATTTTGATGTCATTAGCGCAAATTCGTTTGGAGGCGCAACAACCGATTTCTCAAATACAGATTTAACAAATGTTTCAAACTTTACATTAGAAGATACCTCCCACGGGAAATTACAATACATAGAAGACGTCGATGTCTCAGGAGGGTTAAATTTTGATTCCTTAGTCCAATTTTCCACAGGTTCAATTATGGTAGATTCAGCATCCGAAGAAGACCTGAACCATTCCGCGACAATTGAATTCTACAATTTAAATTATGAATTCACCCCAGTAATCTTAAAAGATACATCAATCTGCCAAGACTGTTCAATAAATAGTTATTCGGCAGGAACATTGAGTTTCAACGTAAGCTCATTCAGCAACTATACATCAAAAGAAAATTCCCAACTATTCATTTACGACGAAACAGACTCAGCCAACAAATATCAAAACGAAGATATCAAATTCTTCGCAAATTATTCCAACACAACAAATTCATCTCCAATAAGTTCAGCAGACTGTAACATTACATTCGACGATTACGAAACAGCAATGACATATAACGCCACTTCCTATTTTTTCGAATATAACAGAAGTTTTTCACTTTACGGGATTCACGATTACACAATAGATTGTTACGGCTCAAGTTTAGGCTACGAAAATTTAACAACATCAGATACAGCAACCGTTAAAATTACCCCGACAAATTCAGAATCCGGATATAAAACTCAAAGCGGAGTTTATAGTTTAGCCGGAACGGACGAGTACATTCCAATAGATTTCCCAGTCTCAGATTTAACCCGCGCATTTGTAATGGCCCCAAACCAAATGAGCCAAGCAAATACAACCGCAGCAGGTTCAGGAACCCCCCCAGCATTAAATTCAGACGACTCTTTTGTTTCTCTTTATCTATATAACACAACTCACATAAGAGCACAAAGATACACAGCAGACTATGACGTGGTTATAACATGGCAAGTTTTAGAAGCATTCAACGAAGAATTCGAAGTTCAAAGGGGAGAACATAGTTACTCAGGAAGCGCGACAAACACAACAGTAGATATCCCAAGTAATGTAAGTTATGAAAACTCAATGTCATGGTTCTATATTAGGACAAGTTATACCTCAAATAATGGGGACAAAATTCAATTCTATTCAAACCTAACGGATAACAATACAGTCCAATTCACTCGTGAAGATTCAACTGTAAGTACAACTCAAAACTTCAGATGGATAGTAATTGAGTGGGACACATCAAAAATAGATAATTTTGCAAAAGGATATACAGGAGAAATAACAGGTCCAGATACCTCAGCAAATTGCTTTAACATAGGAACAACAATTAATAAAACTTCTTCTATCCTTTTTCACCAATCTCACGCAACAGATGATACTGACGGAGGACTTGATTCTTCAACAAGGGCAGGGTATATCCAAAGTAACACCCAAGCTTGTTTCTATGATCATGATGGTTCTTTCAATGCGGGTGTAAAATGGTATATTATTGACTTCAAACAAACAACAAACAGAGAAGAAGACACCCACACAGATTGGGGAAGCACAGATTACATAGACGACCCCACATTTACAAATAGTTATAATACAAACAAAACATTATTCTGGCTATCAGGAACTTGTAATGGAGACGGGACAGCAAAACCTCGTCACACCCAATGGTGGAATTTTAGCTCTTCAGCAGTCCACATAGAACGAACTTACGGAGGACAAAACAGAGAATACGCTTGGCAAATTTTAGAATTACCATTTGCAGAAAATTTAGAGGCGCCACAATTCTCAAATTATAATTCAAACCAAAGTTATGCTGCATCCGGAGAAATAGTAAAATTTAGCCTAAATGTAAATGATACAAGTGATTCCATAAACTGGACTCGAGGAATAATCGACGGAGTAGAACAAAATTTCACCGCAGGAAGCGGCAATGAATGGTATTACAATTACACATGCTCTGGAAATAAAAATGTAAATTTTTCATACGTTTCAGCTCAAGATAACGGGAATCCAACAAGAATTAACAGCACAAGTGTAGTGGGCGTAGGCGTAATCTGTGATTCAACAAACCCCCTCATTAATTTTGTAACCCCAGATACCCTACCCGACACATCAGGAACAAACAACAACTTCCTTGAGATAGACGTGAACATAACAGAAACCAACTTCCAAAATATAACATACAAACTATACAATTCGACAGACCTAGTAAACTCAACAACATACCTAACACCAATATCAACAATAACTTTTGAAAACCTAGCAAGCGAAGTCTATTCTTACAATGTAACGGTCTACGACAAAGCAGGAAACAAAGGAAACACTTCAACTTGGACAGCAACAATAGATAGAGATTTGCCACAAATAGAATACACAACAGGAACCTCGCCAGCCGGCACAATAAAGAAAGGCACCAATATTTTCATAAACGTAACAGTAATAGAAGACAATTTCAAAAATATTTCTTTCTATTTATACGACGAATCAATGCAGCCCGAAAGATCTGTTTTAGACCATACTCAAAACTACCTAAACTGGACATTACTTTCCGACGGATTATATTATTATGAGGTAGTCGTCTGGGATGATTACGGGAACACAAATACAAGTGTCATGAGAAACATAACCTTAGATAATGTATTACCGGTCGTAACTTATACAGGTTCAACCGAAGACGACGATACATATTTCCCCCGTAACTATATATTCGCAGAAGTAACAGTCACAGAAACTAACTTCGTAAACGTAACGTTCCATTTATACAATTCATCAGGATTAATCGACAACACAACATTTGCCAATTCAGTTCGCTCGATAAACTGGCCAGGTTTAACAGATTCAGTTTATTATTATAACGTAACATCCTGGGACAAAGCAGGGAACATGGGATCTAGCCCAACAAGACAACTAACTTTAGATAATGTTGACCCAGTTGTTATTTTCGGAGAGGGAACTGAGGCAGACAATCAAAATTTCAGCTGTGATTATGTATTCATAAACTCATCAATAACAGAAATCAACTTCCAAAACATAACTTTCCATTTATACCCAGAGTCATCCGGAGAAGTCACCCAAAGTTTTACAGACTCAACAAGAGATTACACATTCAATAGTTTAGCTTCTGAAATGTACGATTATAATATAACAGTCTACGACAAAGCAGGAAACAAGGGAACTAGCTTAACCAGAACAATAGGGTTAGACACATTAGGACCAATCATAAATGTTATAGACCCAGAACCAAAAGCTTACGGAATAGACAAAAATCTCCCCCTTAACGCAACCGCAACAGATGCAATTAGTTCCTTAGATTCATGCTGGTGGAATATAGACGACGGAACAAACAATTCAATCACATGCAACACAGCCACAACCTTCAACACATCAAACGGTCAGCGCACAATAAAATATTTTGCAAACGACAGTTTCGGAAACGTAGGGATGGATTCAGTCACATTTTTAATTTCAACAGGCGGTCCCGCAATTTCTTTAATAGACCCAGAAAACGATACTATTTATCCAACAACAACAGAAGTCTTATTCAATTATTCAGCAACAGATATCCAGGGGGTCAGTTCATGTTCCCTCTACGGAACCTGGAATGGAGGCTGGCATCTAAATCAAACAGATTACAACTGGAGTTTCGGAACCAAAAATTCAGAATTAGAAGATTTTGAATCAGCATCATGGGATAATTGGACATTAGTTGGAGATTCCAATGGATGTGACTACACGAGAAGCACGAGCACCCCTTCTGGAAGCACCGGACCAACGGGTGGTTACGGACCAAGTCCTTCCGGAAGCTCAGACTTTCTTTTCACCGAAGCAACCAGCGGACAAAATTGTGAATACGATACAGGAAATCATTGGGCATCAATAGAAAGCGATTCTCTAGACGCAGATACATACAACATAACAATATCATTCTGGTATCACATGTATGGGGCAGCTATGGGAACTCTTTCCTTGGACGTTAATGACAGCACCGGATGGCATAATAATACATGGAATCTTTCGGGGCAACAACAATCCGCAGAAGGAGCCAACTGGCAGGAAGCAGTCGTGAACTTAGGTTCATATTCCGGTCAAATAAATCTGAGACTAAGAGCCGTAGTCGGAACAGCATATACAAGCGACATTTCCATCGACGAAGCAAATATAACACTAATCCCAAAAATAACAAAAGAATACGGAAATTTCACAGTCAATCTATCCACAGAAGGAAACTACGATTGGAATGTAAAATGTAACGACACACTAGGATTAAACGAAACAGCCCTATACAACTACTCGGTTGGAATAGACTTAACAGCACCAGTTGTAGATTTCGACTCAGGGACATTGCCCGATTCAAGCAGAGTAGCAGTAGATTATATTTTCATCGACGCGAATGTAACAGAAACAAATCTAGATAATATAACATTCAATTTATACGAAAACGGAATAAACATTGAAAACGGAACCTATTCCGACGGCACATTAAACCATACTTTCTCATCCTTAAACGACGGAACCTATTATTACAATATAACTGTTTACGATAAAGCAGGAAGAGTGGGGAATTCATCAACTCGGTCAATAGAAATTGACACAGAACTTCCAAGTGGAACTTTGATTTCTCCAGAAGACAATCATTTTACAAATTCCGTAACACATAATTTCACGGCAAATGTATCAGACTCGGTAGAACTAAAAAACGCAATGTTATTCATCATAAATTCAACAGGGCATGTTGTTTACACATTCTTAATAGATTTAGCAGGATTAACAGAGGCAACCATTGGCAAGGTTTACACATTCCTATACGACGACGTTTTTACATGGTTCTACAGAATCAGAGATTCAGTCGACAACGAATACAACACAACATCCAACTCAATAGAAATAGATTCTACCGAACCAGTAATCACATTTATCCCCTCAACCGAAACCGACGGAGCAGTTCTTTTACAGGATTTCGTCTATGTAAATATCAGCATTTACGAAAAGAATTTCAACAACGTAACTTTCAATTTATATAATGGAAGCTCCCAAATCCGTGGACCAAATACATTCACAGACTCAACCAGAGAAATTAACTGGACATTACTTTCTGACGACGTTTATTATTACAATATAACAAGTGTTGACTTGGCAACTAACATAGGATATTCATCAACAAGACAAATAATTTTAGATACAACTGCTCCAGCGGTTTCTTTCGCACCAAATTCAGCAGCAAACAACAGCGTATTTACAGGAACCTCTATTTTCATGAACGTAACCGTTACCGAACCCAACGAAGAAAATATCACATTTTATTTATACAGCGCAACAAAATCCCCAGAAGGAGCCCCAAAAACATATACAGATTCTCGTCGTTCAATTAATTGGGACCTATTATCCGAAGGAACTTATTATTATAATATAACAGTCTTTGACAAAGTTTCATTATCCGGCTCTACAGACACCAGAAAAGTAACAATAGACAACACAGACCCAATCATAGATTTCGCCTCACCAACAGAAAATGATACAGCAAACAAATCCCAAACCTGGATTTTCGTTAACACAACTTTCACAGAAATAAACCCATCCAACATAACTTTCAATCTTTACAATACGTCAGGACTAGTAGAAAGCCAGACCAATTCACCGGAAACAACTTTTTACAATTTTACAGGATTGCCCGACGGAAATTACGAATACAACGTAACAATATTTGACAAAGCATCCCAAAATGATACAACCTCCACCAGAACAATAACACTAGATACTACTTTCCCAACCATAGAGTTTATCCCACCAACAGAAGATAACGCGACAATAAGAAACCGAGACTGGGTATTCATCAATACTTCCGTAACAGAAACTAATTTTAAAGAAATAAAATTCGACATATACGACTCAGGAGGGCTAGTAGACAGCCAGACGTTTACAAATTCAACAAGAGAAATTAATTTCACAAGTCTACCAGACGAAAACTATCTTTACAACGTCACAGTAACCGATTGGGCAGGAAATACAAACTCGACAGAAACCCGTTCAATAGGGCTAGATGGCGCAGGTCCAATTGTAACAATTACAAAACCAACCTCAAAAACATACGGGTATAACGAAAGCCTTCCCCTGGAGCACACAGTATCAGACCAAGTTTCAAGCGTAGATTCATGCTGGTGGAATATAGACGGAGGAGCAAACCAATCCATTACCTGTAACTCAGCAACGACATTCAACACAACAGTAGACACACACACAATTTACTTTTTCGCAAACGACACTTTCGGAAACATGGGTTCAGATTCAGTTACATTCTTCATTTCAATTACAGGTCCAGCAATAGAATTAATTGCACCATCCAACGACTCATTTTATGGAGAAGCAACAAATATTAATTTTAGTTTCGCAGCGACAGACCCAGATGGGGTTGATGCCTGTTCTTTATACGGAGACTGGAATGGAGGTTGGCATCTCAATGAAACATATACCGGAAACTGGAGCGATGTTGGATTTGAAAATAGAAGAGATATAAACATTTCAAATACAGGCTCGTCCACACTAACAGATTTCCCGGTCTATCTAAACATATCAACATCACATACAGAGACAGGAGATTATTCAGATTTATTATTTTATTCAGGGACATGCCTCTCAGAAGGTTCAACTTCATTAGATTATGAAATTGAAGATTATAGTGCAACAAACGCAAATGTTTGGATAAAAATACCAAGCCTAACAACAGGAGCAAACACAATTTGTATGTATTATGCAAATGCAAACGCAGAAAACGCCGAAAATGCAACATCAGTTTGGAGCTCATCATATACAAGCGTTTACCATCTCGACCACACATCCGGAACAGCATTAGACACTCTCGGGAATTTCGATGCCGAAGATGGAATAGACCCAGACTCTAATATGGACTCCCCAGGTATTGTTGGCGGAGCAGATTATTTCGATGGCTCAGATTATCTAGGAACAAACCCAGAGTGGAACGTAGACGGAGCACATACATATTGTGCATGGGTAAAATTTTCAACAGGACACCAGGGAACAATATTAGAGGATGGTGGGTTAACAGACGGTACAGGGCTTGGTGTAACTTCCGCAGGAGAATTTAGATATGCAGAATGTTATAACGGGAATTTCAATGCAATTAATACTTCAGCTAGTTACGCAGATAACCAATGGCACTATGTTTGCGGTGGTCACAAAGGTGCAGGAAACGATCAATTCCTTTACGTTAATGGAGAACTAATAAGCTCGATAACAATGGGTGATGGTTTGTCAGGAACTGGTAATGCCAGAATTGGTGCATCTGTAAACGCAAATCCAGTGTTTGATGACAATCTGGCTCATAACTTTATTGGAACATTGGACGAAATAAGAATCTCTTCAACAAACAGAAGCACAAACTGGATAAATCAATCTTATCAACATATCGCAAATTATGATTCCAATATAATTTTTGGAGCCGAACAAAATTTCACAGCATTCGATGTTTTAATCTCCGAAGAAGGAAGTTACAAATGGAACGTAGAATGCAACGACACAATCGGTTACGATTCCTTCGCCTTAGAAAATTACACATTCACCGTAGACGTAACAGACCCTCAAGTTTTATTTGCAGGAGGAACCGAAGACAACGATACAGATGTCGGAAGAAATTGGGTCTTCATGGATGCGAACGTGATAGAAAACAATTTCAAGAATATAACATTTTATCTTTACAACTCAACAGCATTTGAATGGAGCCAATCGTTCACAGACGACACAAGAGAATACAACTTCACAAGTTTAGCTAGCGGAGTATACAAATATAATATAACAGTATATGACAAAGCCAATCGTAATGGCAGCTCCACAACAAGAATCATCAATCTAGATTTAACAGCACCAACGGGAAATTTAGTATCCCCATCCGACAACTCATATACAAACAATTTAACACAAAACCTAACCGGAACATTCAACGATGCAACTGGACTATTCAACGCAACTCTATATATCTTCAACGAGACAGGTCATCTAATTTACACAGCATCCCAAGCATTGGGTGGGGCAATTTCAGCAACAGTGGGCTTAATTTATGATTTCTTATCCGAAGGAATTTATTATTGGTTTTACAGCGTAGAGGATACAGTCGGCAATGTTTATAACACGAGCAATTTCACATTAAACATAGATTTGACCCTCCCACTCATTAACTACACATTTGGAACCGAACCCAGCGGGGAAATCCTAGAACAGGAAAACATTTATGTAAATGTAACAGTAGTCGAAGACAATTTAGACAATGTCACATTCGATTTATATGATTCAGGAGGACAAATATACAGTCATTCATTCGGCCCGCATGATATCAACTGGACATTACTTTCCGACGGATTATATTTTTATAATGTAACAGCATACGACATAGCCGGAAACTCAAATACAACCGAAACAAGAAACATAACATTAGATAATCAAGCACCAATTATAGATTTCTCATCTCAAAACGAAGAAGATGAAGGGTTCATTTCAGGAGACACAATTTCCGTTTATGTAAATGTGACAGAAGCCAACGAAGAAAACATTACATTTTATCTATATAACGAAACAAATTCCCCTGTTACAAATAACACATTCACCGACAAACGTAGAACCGTTTCTTGGAACCTGTTATCCGAAGGACTCTACTATTATAACGTCACAATTTTTGACGTAGTTGGAAAATCCGATTCTACAGCAACAAGGTCAATCACAATAGATGACACCGACCCAGTATTATCTTATATGTTTCCAACAGAAGATAACGACACGGCATTCGCAAGAGATTGGGTGCAATTCAAAGTAAGCTCAGTCGAAGACAATTTTTTAAATATTAGTTTATCACTTTACAACTCAACAGGGCTAGTCTCAACAGAATCATTTACAGACACAACCAGAGAGTTTAACTGGACAAGTTTACCAGACGGGAATTATTGGTATAATGCAACAATGTACGATAAAGCAGGAAACGACGGAAGCACGACGACAAGAACGATAATTCTAGACAACACCAACCCATTAATTGAATTTGTTTCATTAACATTAAATGACGGAGTAAATAACACAAACAATTGGATTTTTGTAAACACAAGTGTTACTGAAAACAACTTCGAAAATATAACTTTCTATTTATTCAACTCAACAGGAGAAGTCAACAGCACAACCTACACTAACCAAATAACACAAATCAATTTCACAAATTTAGCAAGCAACGAATATTGGTATAATGTTTCAATTTATGATTCTGCCGAAAATTATAATAAAACAGAAACTAGAAAAATTGGACTAGATTTTCTAGGTCCATCAATCGCAATTATTAATCCAAAAGCAAAAGCATACGGATACAATATTAGCCTACCATTAGACTATAATGTAAATGACAACATAGTAGGAGAAGATACCTGCTGGTATAATTTAGACGACGGGACAAACACAACAGTATCTTGTTCAGGTTCAGAAACTTTCAATACCAGCGACGGACAACATACATTACATTTCTTTGCAAACGACACATTAGGAAATTTAAATTACAAAAATGTAACATTCTTAGTTTCTACAACAGGTCCAGCAATCCAATTATTACTTCCAGAAGACGATACGTTTTATTCTGCCGCAACAGAAGTATTTTTCAATTACACCGCCGAAGACCCAGACTTAACCCAAAGTTGTTCATTATGGGGAGATTTCAACGGAACTTGGCATTTAAATCAAACAGATTATAATTGGGTAATCGGAGAAAGTGGCTGGGAAAATGAAAGTTTTGAAACAGCCAGTCCTTGGAATAACTGGACTCAAAGCACAGGGGATGATTGCGACTGGTCAAGAAATGCAGATAATGACGGAACCCCTTCCGGAAGCACAGGTCCAGAAGAAGACCATACCCTAGGAACCATAGCGGGCCATTTCATATTTATTGAAGCAACATCTGGACAACCTTGTGGATTTGACCAAGGAAGCCCAGAAGCTGTGGTAGAAAGCGAAAACCTCGACGCAGATTCAAACGACTACAACGTAAGCTTCTGGTTCCATATGTATGGAGCGGATATGGGGACACTCCATTTAGAAATTAATGACTCATCTGGATGGAATTCTATTTGGTCCCAAGTCGGACAAAACCAATCAGGTCAGACAAATGATTATATTTATATTTCAAGAAGTCTCTCAGAGTATGAAGGAAACATAAAATTAAGATTCAGAAGTATAACTGGTTCAGGATATCGAAGCGATATGTCAATAGATGACATCAATATAACTTTTGTCCCTGCCAGCAATAAACCATCGGGCAATTTCACACTCAATCTTTCAGAAGAAGGAACCAGTATCTGGAATGTAGAATGTAACGATAGCCTAGGTTACTACACGTGGGCAGTTTCAAATTATTCAATCACGTTCGACGTGACAGACCCAGTTGTAGATTTCGGCGCAAATACTTTACCAGATAATTCAAATGTTAGTCAAAGCTATATCTACATAAACTCCAGCATAATCGAAAACAATTTCAAAAATATCACATTCTATATCTACAATTCAACAGGACTAGTCTCCTCACAATGGTTCAACGACTCAACAAGAAATTACACTTTTACAGGATTAGACGACGGAACCTATTATTATAATATTACGGTTTTCGATTCCGCGAATAGAAACGGCTCAAGTTCAACAAGAGAAATTTTATTAGACACGACTCCTCCAGGAGGAAACCTAATTTCGCCTTCAGATAACACAATAACAAATAACGCAACACAAAATTTAACAGGGAATTTCAGCGACGATAACGGACTAAAAGAAGTCATCTTATACATTTATAATCAAACAGGATTCGTTTATAGTCAATTAGTTTCATTAAACGGAGTCTTAAGCGCGACCGTCGGCATAGTCTACGAATTCTTATTGGATGGAATTTACACTTGGTTCTATCAAGCAGAAGACACAATAGGAAATTTATACAATACCACAAATTACACAATTACAATAGACACGACATTGCCAACTATAGATTTCATACCATTAACCCTTAATAATAATACTTATGTCTCGCAGGATTATATTTATCTAAACACTTCAGTAGTCGAAACAAATTTTGAGAACATAACCTTCAAACTTTTTAACGGGGAAGGAGAAGCTTATTCCTACACATTCTCAACTTCAAAAAGAGACATTAACTGGACTCTCCTCTCAGACGACGAATATTTTTATAACGTGACCGTCTGGGATTCTGCAGAAAATGTCAACACAAGCGAAACGAGAATCATAACACTAGATAATATAGCGCCAACAATATCTTATTCAACAGGAACAGAAATTGACACGGCAAATGTCAGCCAAAATTTTGTATTCGTAAACACAACTATAACAGAAATAAATTTCGCCAACATAACTTTTAACCTATATGATGGGGGAGGACTAATCAATTCAACAACCTATAACACTTCCATAAAAAATATCAACTGGACAGGATTATTCGACGACGAATACTTTTACAACGTAACAATTTTCGACAAAGCAGGATTAACCAATAGTCTACCAACAAGAAAAATAACACTAGATAAAACTGCCCCACTAGTTGATTTCGCTGGTTCAACAGCACCTTCTGGCTCCCAGTTCGAAAGAGACTGGATTTATGTGGATTCAAATGTTGTAGAAGCTAATTTCAAAAATATGAGCTATAGATTATATGACAACGATAGCCAAATAATTAACGAGACGACTTTTTATTCAGTAGTAAACGATATTAATTTCACGGCTTCCGGAGAAAACAACACATACTACTACGACATAATTGTGTGGGATTACGCAAACAACTTCGGAGTAACTTCCACAAGAAACATAACGCTAATTGATATAACAAGCCCAACTCTAGTTTTAACATCACCAGAAAACATAACCTACCCATATAATAACGGAATCAGACTAGAGTACGATGTCTATGATGTCCACTTAGACACTTGCTGGTATAGTCTCGATGGGGCAGCAAACACGACTTTGCCAAATTGCCAATCCATCTCTATGAACTTCGTAGACGAAACGGGGCACACAATAAATCTTTATGTCAACGACACCATGGGGTACATGAACTCAAGCAACGTAACATTTTTTGTAAATTCAAGCTTAATAGAAACCCCAACTTACAAAGTTTTAAGCGGCTCAACATTCGTGGACGGGAACGCAACAGAAACAATTGAAATAACGGACATGAGCAAATCTTTCATTTTACATACCTCTAGAGCTTCCGATAATGGCCCCGACACTTTACAAATAATAAGCAAATTTTCAAAAAGCAACGAAGTAACATTCTCAAATTATAATACAGGCGCAGGTGCAATTGTAGATTGGAACTTAATAAGTGGTCCAGATATCGAAGTACAGCGAGGAGAGATAAGCTTTTCTTACGAGGCAAATCTTTCATTAAATATAGGCCAAGTTAATTTGAGCAACAGTTTCGTAGTTGTGTACAGTAAACTTTCCTCCGGGAACTCAGCAGACAACGTAGAAGGTTTCTTTACGGGCGAATTCATCGACGATTCAAATGTAGTATTCAGGCGAGATAATGGGACTTCTTCGGGGGTACTATCTTGGCAAGTTGTAAGTTGGGACAATACAGACGTTCAATCGGGAAACACAATTATAACAGACGGGAATTCAGACAGCGGAGCAGTTTCAATTTCGGCGGTAAACTTAAATGAATCATTCATAATATTTTCAGATAATTTAATCGGCGATGACAGCGTAGAAGATTCATTCATCAAAGGAAATTTTTCAGATTCATCAAATTTAATATTTAATCGTAGAGGAACATCAGGAAACGCATCAATAAATTACTTCGTTATAACCTCAGATTTATTCAATTCCCAAAGAGAAGATTATAACCATTTAATTTCTAGTTCAGAACAGATAATAAATTTACAACACAATCTAATAAATACCGAGAGGTCATTTAATATACATTCAAATGACAACGACGGAGCCACAACCACCTATGCAAACGCATTCGTGACACAAGCAATAAAAAACACAACATCTCTTTCGTTACAAAAAGGAGTCGGAAGCTCTGCAGGAACAACCTCCTGGTTTGCAGTTGAAATAAAAGATTTAAACAGCCCAACAATCAACCTAACTTCCCCAATAGACAATTATAATTATACAAGTCACACAGTAGGACCATTCAATTTTACAATTGACGACGAAAGCAATATGACCAACTGTTCTCTTTACGGGACCTGGAATGGCGGCTGGCATTTAAACCAAACAATCTATTCAGTAAACGCAGAAGTTGAAAACAACTTCTCAATGGTAGACGTCGGAACAAGTAACTATTATAATTGGTCTGTGATTTGCTTTGATATTTACGGGAACAATGACTCATCGACAAATTATACTTTCAGTTCATTCCTTCCTCCAAGTATGCCAGAATTTATGAACATAACACAAAGTGCAAATAACGGAACAGGCTCAATTATCCTAGAATGGAACGAATCTTTAGAAGTAGTAAAATACAAAGTATATTCAAGCCCAAACGTCACAGATTTCACCCTAATGAACGAAACCACAGAGCTAAATTATACAGACGATACATTCTCAGGAAACAAAAGAAGATTCTACAAAGTTGAAGCATGGAACCCATCTGGAACAAACATAAGCGACTACACCTTCGGAGCTCATGTCTATGGACTTAAGCATAACACAAGCGCAGTCCATTCTATTAAAAATAGAAACTGGATAGCATTTCCCACAAATTTTACCTATTTGAAAAATGCAAATGATACATTAAATGAAATAATAGGAGCAGTAGCGGTTTCACAATTAAACAAAAGCAGCCAAAAGCAAGTAACTTGTAATACCTTTAGCTGCCCAGAAACTATCTCATGCACAGACACGGCATGTAATTTTGAATTGGTCGCGGGAGCTGGATATGAAATAAGTTTAAACGTAAGTGAATCTTCTCAAGTCAATTGGTCCGGAGTAGGGGTAGTCTACGACCCAATACAAATACCATTAGTCTATGACGAAACTGGAACGAGAATGAATAAAAATTGGATAAGTATGACAGCAGGAACCACCATGACAAATGCTCAAGAATTAACAGCAAGTCTCTTAGGTGAAGATGCTGTCACTAGATGGGACCCAGAATTCCAGATTAGCCAGGGTTATTTAGGTGAGGTTTGCTTCTGGTTTGGCTGTATACCTTTAGGAACAAATTTTAATATAACTATGGAGGAAGGCTACGAAATCAGTGTAACTCAAGATTCAGCATGGACACAACAATAAAAAAACTAATATTGATAGTTCTAACCACATCACTATTGCTACCAGTATCAGCACAAATCATAGGCGGCGAAGTTTTCTTCGAAGGAAATATCAACCCAAATTGGCAAAACGTTTTCGTTTATAATGTAGATAATGTAAATGATTATGTAGAAGTTTTAGTAAGTCCAGATAGACACAGATATTCTTTTCTAAATTCAAGAATCGGAGGAAATACAATTTTCTCAACAGGCTCAATTCTTCAAGCAGAAATTCTAGATTTTGAAAACGGATTCGCCGCCGGGCCAGTAAGTATGATATTAAACCAAGAAGATTATAATATATTTTCCAAAATGGAATTTCGTGAAGTAGTACAACTTAAACAACCAAATAAAAAATTAATAATTTCCAAAGATAAAAATTTCACATTGGAAGTAAATGTTTTCGATGATTGTAACTTTTATTTTAAAGAAAGCAATTCTTATGAACAATTATGCGAATCTGGTTGTGACTATAAGAAAGAGCTACAAGGAGATTATGGGAACAACGAATTAATTTTTGTAACAGACTGCCAGACAGGAGAAAGACTAAAAGGAGCATCAAGAGACATGATTTTTCCATCAACAACTGAGAAATATGTTAATTACGAAAAAAGTTTATTCTCATCATCTCCCGACGAATTCTTAGTCATATTTTCAGGCACAAAATCAGACGGAAGTTTTTCAGTAACTGATTTTATCCCAAGCGAATTCGAAGTTTTCGAAGTTTCAGATTCAGGATTCATATTTTTAGAAGATGGATATTCAAGCATAGAATGGAAAAACATAAACACAGAATCATTCAATTTCAGTTATAAAATAAGACCAAAACCAAAACTAAGAACATGCGATTTTGGAATATATTCCTTCATACCAGAAAACAAAATCCTTCTAAAAAAATCTTTTGAAAACCAAATAATAAATTTCAACGAACCTTTAAATTTGAAAGACGAAAATTTTTATTTTGATTGTAATTTTTCAAATGAAGTTTCTTTTCAAATGATAGAAAAATTTGATTTTGAAAAAAATTTGAATTTCAAATTAAAAAACGGAAAAAACACAAAAATTTCTTTAAAAGGAAAGCTATCCTCAGAAGTTTCAAATTTAGAGTTCAAAGAATATGTTCCAATAGAATTTGAAATCACCTCAATTTCTAATGATGGAAGAGTCGAGTCTTCAACTTCAAATTACAATGTAATCATTTGGGACTTATCAGGATCAAATTTTAATTTTGAATATACCATATCACCTTCGATATCAGGAGATTTTTCATTCATAAGCGAATTAGAAAATAATATTTTAGAAGAAACCACCACCACAGTTTACAATTATGTGCCCCCATTTTTTCAGAGAAGTAACTCAGGAAATTCAGGCGGAGCTTCTTCCAAGTCCCTCCCATTCAAATATATCCCAAAAAACTTTTCAAAAGCAACAAAGAACTTCCCACTAATAATAAAAGACGAAGATGTGAGGGTAGCATTTTATTCAAAAATTCTAAAAGAAAAAGCATCATTTAATTTATTCAAATTTATCTACGAAGGGAATTTTAATAGAAGTTTCAAATACATAAAATCGTACACAATAGAAACAAACATGAATTCAAGTGAAAGAGGAAAAATAAAATTTGAATACGAAGTAAACAAAACTTTCTTAGAAAAAAATGATTACAAGAATATAAAATTCTTCACAAGAAAAAAAGGAAAATTCTCACCAATAACAGGTAGAGCGATATCCTCAGAAAACGAAATAGTAAAATATGAATTCGAGTCAGATGAGCCCTTATCCGAATTTTTCATCTTCGCAGAAAAAAGCAAGTTAAGCTTAAAAGACAAATTCATGAATTGGTTTGACAAATTTTGGTCCTATATTTTTCACACATAAACTCCAAACAATTATAAATAATATTCTCAATATCATTAGATGCTAGACCTCCTCTTCAACCCACAAAAGGCCGAACGCCACCCATTCGAAATCATCCTCATCGGCATATTCTACTCATCCCTCTCAGTCTTCCTCGGACTCTGGATTTTCAAAGACCACGCATCCCTAGCAATCATCTTCCTAACCACGCTCTCCTGTCTCTACGTAGTCCAAGGCGCAATCAAAATGGAAGAGAAAAAAGAAAACAACTGGAATTCAGAAAAATGGCTATTAAAACAACACAAACCGATAGCAATATTAATTCTCTCCCTATTTATCGGCTTCACAATATCCTCAGTCTTATGGACATTCCTCCTCCCAGCCGAAACCTCCGCCACGGTCTTCGAACTACAAAGTGCATCCATCCAACAAATAAAACTCATCACAGGAAACGCCATATCACCCACCTCCTCAATAGTCCAAATCTTCACAAACAATCTAAACATCGTCCTAATCTCCCTCGTCTTCGCACTCTTCTTCGGCGCCGGAGTAATCTACATCTTAGCCTGGAACGCCAGCGTAATGGGATTCGTAATCGGCACAATATCAAGAGAAACCTTCGGACTAATCGCACTCCCAGTCGCATTCGCAAAATACTTCATCCACGGAATCCCCGAAATCCTAGCCTACATCCTCGCAAGCATCGCCGGCGGAATCCTCTATTTCGCATTCATCAAAGGCGACCTAACAAACAAAAACAAAATCAGACGAATCGTAATCGACATAATATCTCTTTTGGCAATATCAATATTCCTTCTAATAATTTCCGCAGTCCTAGAAATCTATGTTTCTTCATTAATTTAAGATAAATATATTAAGCAAAAAAACATAAACCTTAAATACTTTAAAAAGTCTCTAATAAGAATCAAAAAAGGATTTCAAAAGAACCTATGAAAGAGATGATTTTCAAAGACGGAAAAATCCAAAAAGGATATAGGGTTAAAATCCCAAAAGCCATAGTAGACACCCTCGAACTAGACGAAGGACAAGAGGTCGTAATCAAATTCAATCTTCAAACAAATAAATTAACCCTCGATATAAAAGATGGAAAATAAAACACTTTTTCTCCTGATACTATTGCTCACATTCCCACTAACGAGTGCTGCCCACTGGATAGTCGGATATGTAGAAGATGCACTAGACAGCACCTCGCCAAACGGAAGAACCATTAAATTATATAACTCAACAAATTTAGAAGAAATCTTTACAATAGTCGGCCCATCAGGCCCATCAGGAGTATCAAACATCTACATGATAGATTGTGAAATGCTACCAACTCCGTGTATAGTGGGAAACATATTAAATATAACACTAGTAGATGATGGAACCGGTCACGAAGCAACAGCAGAAGTCCAAGTTACAGTCACAGGAGCAGGCTATGACATGGCGCCAAATATATCGATGAACTCACCACTAATAATTTCAGACATAGAAGTAGACGACATTTACCCAAGCCCAGAAGATGAAATCGACCTAACGCCAAACGCCACAACACAAATTTTTTGCACCGCCATCACCACGGGCTACGAGCCGTCAACATCACTAACAAACGCAACCGCAACATTCTACGCCTCAACATCAAATCCAACCGACCCCGACGACAACAACGACCACTACACGAATTCATCATGCGAAATAAACACCTCATACGGAACCATCATGGAAGCCCAAATCAACTGCTCACTTCAAATCCAATACTACGCAAATTCAGATAATTGGCAATGCCAAATCAACGTAACCGACAACAAGTCATACTCAACGACGGGAGCGAATCAAACATTCGTCAACACCCTCTTAGCAATCGGAACAAATTCAACCCTAGATTTTGGAGAGGTCAACGCGTCTGAACTAACATCAGAAAAAATAATTGAAATAACAAACTACGGCAATGTAAAAATAAACATAAGTCTAAGTGGTTACGGGGAAACACAAGGAGATGAGGACTCCATGATATGCACCAACAATAACATATCGGTAGAACACACAAAATACAACATGACCGAATCAAACCCAGGGTCGATAACACTCGCCCAAGCAGAAGCACTATATACAAATTTAACTTCATCACCAATAACAGAAAAATTTAACATGAATTCAAGACAAAACGACATAGTTAACGAAGCAAAAAACAACACTTACTGGAGAGTTTACGTGCCACAAGAAGTCGCGTTTTCATGCCAGGGACACATCGTCCTCGGTGCATCAGTAACTTAATAAATATAAAATGAGAAATAATACAATGAGAGGGAGAGAAACAATACTAGTTTTAACTACGCTAATATTGTTAATCCAAATAACATCCGCAGCCAACGTCGGAGTCAGCCCAGCCACCCTAACTTTCAAAGACGTGCTAAGAGGAGGATACGCAGAACGACCGGTAATGGTAATAATCGACACGATAGACCCAGTAGACGTAACCGTCACATCACGAGGTGAAATTGAATCATGGCTAACATTTTCAAAGGAAAATTTTTCAGTATCAAAAGGTAAGGCATTTCAACTAATAGTATCAGTTACACCGCCAAGCGACACACCAAATGGAAACTACACAGGATTCGTAACAGTAAAAAGCTCTAGGCTCGCTCAAGCTCAAGAAGGTCACGCCACAGGACTAATCATCCCAACACTCGACATCTTCGTAAACGTCCAAGTCACCGACAAAGAAGTAAAAAAATGTAGAGCAACAGGTTTCAAAGTCGCAAGCGTCGAAGAAAACGACGACATCATATTCGAAGTCGACATCCTAAATGAAGGGAACATAAGACTCAATCCATCAATTACATTCGACATCTGGGACCAAGATTCAATCAACCTAGTAAAACAATCCGAATACTCACAAACCCAAATCAAACCAACACAAACCAGCCACATACTAATAAGAATCCCGTCCTCAGATTTAGAACTCGGACAATACTGGGTTGACATGTCAGCAATAGATTGTTACGCATCCCAAACCCTAACCTTCGACGTGCTTGAAGAGGGAGCACTTCGTGCAGCAGGAATACTCGAAAGAATCATCGTCTCACCATGGGCAGAGATAGACGAGATAGTCCCAATCGCAGTCAACTTCAGAAACACCGGAGAAAAACCACTCGAAGCAAAATTCATTGGGAAAATAATGTTCAATAATAAAATCATTCAACTCTTAGAATCCGAAGACCCACTCTTCATCCCAATGGACAACAACACAAATTTCCAATTCTACTTTACCCCAAGAAAAGCCGGCAAATACATAATATCAGGAAGAATCTTCTACGACAACAAAAGGACATACGAACAATCAGCAATCCTAAACGTCAACCCAGATTCCAACATCCTAAAATCACTAGCAAAATCCGCAACCTACGCAATCCTAATCGCAATTATATTAGCACTACTTTTCAAAATCAGAAACGAGAGAAAAAACTATTTCAAAAAAAGGAGGAGACACCACAAATGAAGAAACTAATGATAATATTTACCCTACTACTATTTTCAACACTAGCTTCAGCAACGACAGTCAACTTCAATTTTGACACAACCCAAAACTCAACTCAAGAAAACCCAGGAATAATCTACACCGAATCAATAGTTTTACAAATACAAACCACACAAAGAGTCCGATGCCGATACTCAACAAGCACAGAAACATCATTCGATTTCATGACAGGGTTCTTCGACGACAACCTCGAAACAATCCACAAAAAAACCCTAACAGATCTCTCTACCGATGTCCATAGATATTTCGTAAGATGTCGAAACGTATCAGACCTAAGCAACCCACTAGAAGGAAGAAACGAACTCGAAGCGATATTCACAACAAGTAATTTAATTTCCGCCATGGACATAAGCATAGTAGGTATAGAAACAGAAGAAGATGCTCTAAACTCAGGGAAACACGAGATAAACCTAATCACATCAAAAATCCCATCCACGACACCAACACTCACATATTCATACGACGGAATAATCTACAACCCAATCACTCTCTACGGGTCCGGGACAAACTGGAAAGGATACCTAATGATTTCAGAATCAACAGGAGAAAAAATCGGCTCATTCAAATTCGAAGCAACAGACATAGAGGGAAGAACGGGAACAAACATAAGAGAAGGAAACACATTCATCGTCGACACAAAAGCCCCTTCCTCAATATCATCACTCGAAGCAATCGGAGAATACAAACAAATAAGATTAGAATGGGTATTCCCAGAAAACGAAGATATAGAAACAATCAACATCTACAAATCAACAGACCCAAACGTAGGATACACAGATTTCTACAAATCAATCGACGGGACAGAAGAAGATTACGTAGACACAGACGTCACAAGCGGGAAAACCTATTACTACAAAATAGCCCCAGAAGACTCAGCCGGAAACATCGCAGACCTATCAAGAGAAATCACAGCGACATCAAGAACAGACAATAAAACATCCACAACCGGATTAAGTCCTTATCTAATGGGAACAGTCGACGCAGCATTAACCGAACTTGCTCTCTTAGAAAAAGACGCCTTACAAGCCCAAACAACACTAAACAACTTCAACGAACCAGAAACAGCTCACCTAAAAACCCTAGGCCTATTCGACAGTCTAGAAAGCACCAAATCAGAAATCACCGCACTAAAAAAGGAAATAGAAAACTACAAACTACAAGACCTAACATCCGAAATCCTAAACTCAAGACTCGCTTCCTCAAGAATAAAAATCAACATCATCAAAAAGAAAATCCCAGACACAATCACATCAACATCATCAAATAGAAAAGAAATCGAACCAACCGAAGAATCCCTAAGAATCGCACTCATAGAATACTTCTCAGAACTAACCCCCTCCCTAATCGACAAAAGCGTAAAAGAATCCCAGACCCTAATAGAAGAACACAGCGTAAAAATCCAAAGCCAAATCGACATCTTCGAAATCACATTCCTCGACGGGACAAGACAATCAAAATCCCTAATACAACACTACATAGATTCCACACTAGAAAAATCAGAGGATAAAACAATCATACTAAAAATACCAGCATCAATCCCAATTGAATCCCTCAAAATAAAGAACATAGACTACACCGAAGGAGGCACCGGACTAATCCGATTTGGAGCGGACACAAAAGAAATAACATACATAATAGACACAAAACTAGACCCAGCCTCAATAAACGAAATCAACGTAGCCCCACTAAAAATAGCAGAAGACAAACCGTTTTTCACAGGACATTTCCTCTCAAATATTCCAGGCACCGGCTCCATGGGGATGACCACCCTGATAGTCCTAGCCTGTTCACTAGTCGTATACCTCACCCTCATGAGAAAACGACAAAAAAACAGCACAGTAATGAGCTTCATAGAAAAAGCTGAAGAAGTAAAATATCTAAAAAAAATAGGACAAGAAGAAAAAGCCGAAGAATTATACAATGTGCTAAAATCAGATTACCTAAGATTAAACCAAAATCAAAAATCAAAAGTATTCGAAGAAGTTAAACACCTATCAACAGGAACATGACGCCCAAACTATTCGCAATCCTACTTATTTTATCCGCAACAACGATAATAGCCGAAAACCCACTAAGCGTCAGCCTAAACCCAGGCAGAAACAATCTCACAATCCAAGAAAATTTCCCAATAATATACGCAAACCAACTAGTTGAAGAACACCCACAAATCCAATCAATCACAACATATCAATACGGCCAAACATTCGGATACATAAACGTCCTCGGTGGCGTCGGCACCAACTTCCAAATCGAACCAAACAAAGACTACGAAATCCACACAAATTCATCAATAACAATCTATCTCAGAGCCTAATCCCCTTCCTTATCTCCCTCTCCCTTTTTCTCCTTATCTCCCTCACCCTCCACCACAACTTTCTTCTTCCTCCAAAACATAATCTTTCCAAGAACAACAGAAAGCATACGATAACCTTTCTTCATCAAAAACCAAGCTCCACCCAAAACCCCCATAACAAAATCCTTTGCCCAAAAAGTCGCATCCCAAATAAAATCTTTCGTCTCGACAAAAACATTCTTAATAAAACCAGTAACTTTATAATAAACATAAAATGCCCATTTCGGAATAATCAGATTCCAATACTTCCAAAATTTCCTCACGAAATTAAACCACAAAACATCAACCTTCATCTTCTTCCTCTCAAAAAACCCAAACCTAAAATCAAAATGCCACGCCTTCAACCTATCAAACTTAACCTTTTTGTCCTTCTTTTTTTTCACAATCGAAACCCTCCTCTTTTCCTTCCGCAAAAATTTCGCATAATCCGCCTCAAATTCCCTCCGAGACTTACCAGACCTTCCCAAAAATTTCTCAACAGCCACCTTCCTCTCCGCCCCATTTTTCATCTCCTCAAAAAATTTCAAATCAGAATCCTCTCCCCTCTGCACATAATTATCGTCAATTTCACTCATCTTAATTACAATAACAGTCGCAATCATTACAAGAAACATCATGCGCAACAAACTCCACATGGTCAAAATTCAGCTCCCTAATCTTGCATTCATTCACACATTTAACATGGCATTCACCCGTATCACGAACCTGATGAATCAAATTCCCCATAACAAGAGCACACTTATCCTCAAGAGAAAAAACTTGCACCTCATTCGGACTATCAAATACCCCAAAATTACTCAAAATCAAACCAATCAAAACCAACACCAAAAAAATTCCAACACCAAAAAGCAAACGAACAGATTTCAAACTATTTTTTCTTCGTTTTCTTTTCATCAGTTTTTCTCCCTTTACACAAACCCACAAATTCACTCAATGTATCCTTCAACTCCCGCTCCTCCTTTTTCATCTCCTCTTCTTTCTTAATCAACTTAAAATAAATATCACGCCAATCCCCCTCGAGCTTCTGCAAAATCTTAATCCTCTCATTAATCTCTTTCTTATACTTCGCCCCAAAACTCTGAATAAGAATATCCTCCTTATTCCCTTCCCAATATCCCTTCATATCCGACACAACATCCTGCCGCAAAAATTTCTTCTCATACCACTCCCCCAACTTATCCAAATCCCCTATGTCCTCATTCACATCCTCCAAAATCTTATCAAAAAAACCGTCCTGCAAAACCCCATCCCCTTTGTCAACATGCTCACTAATCTGCTTCTTAATATCCTCATGTTTGCTTTTCATCTTCTCGCCATGAGCTACAATTTTCGAAGAATCATTCTTCACAACTTTCTTAACTTCTTTATGATGCGGTTTAGAATCTATTGGTGGAGTTTCCGGAACAACCGCCGCAACAACAGGTTCAACAGGCTCAATTGGCTTCTCCGCAACAACAGGTTCAATCGGCTTCTCCTCCACAACAGGCTCGACAACCTTAGTCGGCTTCACCGAACTTTTAGCAGGAGTATCCAACGCTAAATCGGGTAACTCATCAGGTGCCTTGCTCTTTTTTAAAAATCCCATCTAATCCTCTGCCAATAAAAACTCAAATTATTATATATACCTTTCGCCTCACCCATTAATTTATCGTCCACAACAAGGTTTATTAATTTCCCAAAACATATCCTACCATGAAGAGGAAAAAGAGAAATCCTAGTCGTGCAAACAGCTTGGCGCTAGCCGAAATCAACAAAGAAAAACGAGCAAAAAAAATAGAACTCTTCCTACTTTTCCTAACTCTCCTATCAACCTCAGCATTCCTTATCCTCTTCACATCCCACTACCTCGCAACAGGATACGCAAGCTACATCGACAGTCAAGCCGGCTCAATCACAGAAGTCGTAATAGAAAAGGTATTCCCAACAACCTATTGGAATGGACTCTACGGATTAGCCCTCAAAGTTGCGGGATTTTCAGAAATGATAAGTATAGACATGAACGGGGAAATAGAAAGACAGGATTTATTCTTTGATTGCATAGATACCACAGACCCAAACGGGAATGAAATCTATGCATCCACATCAGCAACAGTAGATTTCGCAACATTAGAACCAGCAACAGTAGCAGAAGCCAATACATTTATGAGCTGTAGCGGAAGAACAGACTGCGCCGACGGCACATTCACACAAAATATGTCAATCATGCTCGGAGCCCAAAACATCTCAGGCATACCATCAACTTATACATATAAATGGGACGGCGACAATGTAATATTCGACATTGGAATAATGAAAGATGGATCAGGCGATATGGTTTTCGTAACCCACATCTCAACCATCCAAAAAGGATACAGCCCAAACGTCACAATCAACTATCAGATGTTGCTACCAACACCAGAAAACACAACATTAACATATTATTTCTACACCGACCCCTACGACGAATGCCCCGAAGGAGGAGACCCCGGAGACATAGTAGAAGTAAATCTTTCTGGATATGTAAAAGACGAACTAGGAAATCCAATAGAAAATGCAACGGTAATATTCATCGGGACAATAGTTCAAACAGACACGCTAGGATGGTATAATTTTACGGAATTGGTCACGGAAGGAGGATATTTTATAATAACACAAAAAACAGGCTACGACGACGCATTTTCAAATATAACAGTAACATTTACAAATAATTCATTCCAAGAAAACATAACCCTCTACGAGGAAACTCCAAGTATCAGCGAATTATTCGTCCCACACATCGAAGGTTACGTGAAAGATACATCCGGCGCCGGACTCTACGATGCAAGAGTTTCAATAGCGGGCTTCTCAGTCCAAACAGATTTTTTCGGATACTACTCAATATTCCCATCAATAATACCAACAAACCATACAGTCATAGCAGTACTCTCAGGATATAACAACAACTTCACCATAATAAACTTCTCAGACGAACCCCCACTAGTATCACTAAATATGACACTCTCAGAAGTTATCCCAGCGTCGGAAAACCTCTTCTTCGAAACAGGTCCTTACACGGAAAATAAATTCTCTGACATCCAAGAAGAGGCAATAAAAAACGGAGACGACTATTGGATTAGTACAAAAGAAATCAAAAAAGAAATCAGAAAAAACACCTTCCTAGAAGAAACCATCGGAATATATAATTTCGGAAGCGAAATGAAAATCGATATCACAATATCAACGAGTCTAGATGATGTGGTAGAGCTAGAACAAAGCCACCTAACAATACCCAAAAATACCATCGGTGAAATCCCCTTAACCTTTTACGGTATCCGCGACATCGGCACATACAAAGGAAACCTCTCAATATCAGGCTCGCTAAAACAAGAAGTCCCAATCACAGTAGAAATAATAGAAAGACGAATGCCAATCGAAACAATGCTAATCAAAGCGGACATCTTCAACCCAATAGCCAGACAATCTGAAGACCTAAAATATAAAATAACCCTACAAAATCTCCTAAGTGACCAAGGCTACATAGTCTACATAGACTCAAAAGTTGTAGGCGCAAACAATTCAGAAGTATACGCCACAGCCAAAACCCAAGAAGAAATCGCCTCATCTCTAACACTCCTAGAACAAATCAAACTCCCAGACGACATACCAAACGGAGAATACAATCTAAAAATTCAAGCCAAATACCTAAACCTAGTATCAACAGTCACCGTCCCATTCAAAGTCGCCCAACCAATCTACCTCTACGCCTTTTTCGGAATTCCACTATGGCTATACCTAGCCGTCATATCATTCCTAAGTTTCATTCTACTAAACTTCTTCGTCTACAAACGACAAATGGACAAAAAGAAAAGATACAGCGTAGCAGTGAATTATTCAGAACTCCCAGGACCAGGGGAAAGAACAGCCCGACTCGGACACATAGCCGAAACCTCCAAAGAAGCATACCTAGAACTAGACAAACTAACCGTCCACACAATAGTAGCAGGTGCAACCGGTATGGGTAAATCGATTTCCGCCCAAGTCCTAATCGAAGAAGCACTAATGAAAAACATCTGCGTCATAGTATTCGACCCAACAGCCCAATGGTCCGGACTATTAAGAAAATGCGAAGACAAAAAAATGATGTCATTCTACCCGAAATTCAAAATGAAAGCCTCAGACGCCAGAGGATTTCCAGGAAACATTCGAGCCGTAAAAGATGCAAGGCAAATCATCGACATAAACAAATACTTCGAACCAGGACACATCCAAATTTTCACCCTAAACAAACTCCAACCAAAAGACATGGACATATTCGTAGCAAACGTCATCCGACAAATATTCAAATCCGACCCAAAAGAATCCCCAACCCTAAAAACACTTATAGTCTTCGACGAAGTTCACAGACTTCTACCAAAATTTGGCGGAACAGGCGAAGGATTTCTCCAAATTGAAAGAGGATGCCGAGAATTCCGAAAGTGGGGACTAGGCCAAGTATTAATTTCTCAGGTAATGGGCGATTTCGTCGGAGAAATAAAAGCAAACATCAATACTGAAATCCAAACCCGTACCGTAGAAGAAGGAGACCTAGAAAGAATAAAATCAAAATACGGAGAGGGCTTCCTAAAATCTCTAGTAAAATCAGAAGTAGGAGTAGCAATGTTCCAAAACGCAGAATACAATAAAGGTCTACCCTATTTTATCAACTTCCGACCAATTCTCCACAATACAAGAAGACTCTCCGACGAGGAATTAGAAAAATACAACAAATACAACGACCAAGTCGACGACCTAGAATATCAAGTCAAACAATTGGAAGAACTAAAAATAGATGTCTTCGATTTAAAAATGGAACTAAAACTCGTCAAAGACAAAATCATGGTAGGAAATTTCTCAGTAGTTGATATCTACCTAGAAGGACTAACTCCACGAATCGTAAAACAATGGGAGAAATTAGGGAAGAAGCCGAAGAAGAAAGAAATTGAATTAGCAGATTTGGCTGAAATTAAAAAATCAGTGGCCGAAGCAAAAGGAGAAAGAGCAAAAGTAGAAGCAAAAGAAAAAGTGCAAAAAGCCGAAGACAAAGTAATGGAAAAGAAATCAGAAAACATCGACGACAAACAACTCAACGCACTTACTCTAGACAACGGCGCCATGCTCTCCACATTAGGAGAACTAAAAGACCTTCTCCCAACTCTAGACGACGAAATATTCAAACTCCACGTTAATAAACAGAAAAACGAAATCTCAGAATGGCTTAAAGAACTTTCCCCAGAACTAGCAGCAAAAATAAAGCCGATAATAGACAAAGCAGAAATGATAGAACAATTGAAAACCACAGCCAAAAAAGATAAAACCCCTAAACCTAAACCCAAAAAATGAAAAAAGAATTCAAAAAAATAAGAAGAATCTCTAAAAAGATTATAGATAAAAAACATTATAAAAAAGTCCGAAAATTACAAAACTACGAGGACAAAACAGAAAGTTTAAAATATCTCGTAGCTTCAAAATTAGACCTAAAACTCTTAGAATTAGAGTCTAAAGTGCGGGAAATTGAAAAAAGAAAGGCGATGATTGCGGAATCAAAATTGATATTATTACCATCCAAAATCAAAATTTTTAAATCAACATACAAAAAACGAGATTATAAAATGCTCCAAAAACTCATTAAAGAAATAGAAGAGGAAATAAAATGCTTGATTTCTTAAAAAAGAAAAAAGAGGGAGAAACGGAAACAAAAGTAGAGGGAGCCCCAGCAGAAACAACCGAGTCAGCCGAACCCAAAAAAGAAACCGCACCACCAGTAGAAGTCTCCAAAGGAGCATCTTCCGACGTAGTAAAGCTCAAAACCGAAATAGAAAAACTCAAAGCAGGACAGGAAGCATTCAAAGAAGTCAGAGCCTCATCCTCAGAAAGATTCACAAGAATTTCAGAACAAATAGGAGAACTCCGTTCCATGATATTAGAACGTGACCGAACAATCCAAGAAGTCGAACTAAAAGCCGTAAAATCCTCAGACCTCGTCTCATCAGTTCAACCCGAGAAATTAATGACAGAAGTACAGAAACAAGAGGTAAAAATTGAAGCTCTAAAAGCAAACCTCGAAGGAAACGAGGCGATTATGAACCGAATTATGGAAGAACTTCGAGAAACCCGAAAGAAAGTAGAATTTTTCAGAGGAGTAGAAGAGGTAATAAAACTTGCGGAAGAAGTAAAAACCGAATTGATTGAAATCAAAAAAGCCGAAGGACGAATAAACACACAAACAGACAAAGTCCAAACAATCTACACCGAAATGCGAACCCGAATCCAAGATTTGGATGCATTCAAAGCCGAAGTTCAAGACTCCAGAGCATCGATAGAACAAAACACAAAGGACGTAAGCTTCGTCAAAAACAAAATCACAAACCTGGCAGAAAAAACCGAACTAGATAAACTCGTAAGAAAACTACAAACATACATCAACTCACTAAGCGAACTCAAAAAGAAAACCAGTTTCTCAAAAGACATCGACCAACTAAAAGTTATCATGGAAGGAATCAAATGACGTTACAACATATTAAATTAATTATACTCTCACTAATAATTTTCCAAGTCTCCCTAGTTCTGGCAGTCCAACCATTCGGAGCAAATTACACCGAAGTCAGTTCAACAAGAGCAACGCCAGACGCCGCCGAATCAATCGAGGCCCTAGCCGGAAACGTAACCGAAATAAACATCAACGGATTCTCGACAACCCAATCATGGCAAGGTTATTTCGGTAACGTAACAGGTACAATACAATTGGCAGATGCTGATGACAACCAAATGTACAACTGGACACTAGCCTCCCCAGAGGGTGAAATCTACGCGTCTACAAGCTCCTCAATCTCATGGGAAAATATCCAGTGTCTAAACTACTCGTCCGACGGAACTCTATCCGATGAATCTGGAAATGGCGGGACAACATCACAACATGGAACGAATCTAACACAACTAGAAGCACTTTTCGGGATAGAACCCGACGACGTAGACGGGATAAACGAAACATTCACCTTATTGGGAGCAGGTACACACGATTTATTTTACACAAGCAATTTTGAGTTCTCAGAAGGTGAATGCCGAAGCACAAGAGTATTCAGCAACGCAGGAATGGGAGAAAACGACAAATTCGAAGAAGTCTTACTCTATGAACCAACAACTCAAAGCGTAATTTTCACCTCTTTAATCGACGAAGATGTTTTAGGTTTTGATGGGAGAACCCACGACTTCGAAATGCTAGTCCTAGAAGATGGACACGGGACAGACACATCCACAACAACATATTACTTTTATGTAGAACTAGAGTAAGCCCAAAAACATTTTTTTTCGCACTTCTAATTAAGTAATTAGTTAAATTGCATAATAAGTAAAAAAAGCTCATAAATCACTTAAACCAAATTACTAATTATCCTATTTAACAAAACATTTAAATAGCTTTTGTGGGTTTAGCTTCCCATGGAGCTTGATTCTTTTCTTTCGTCACCTAGGTGGGACATGCTAAGGATAATCATTAGTAGGCCATCTTCTCCAATGGAAATCGCACAAAAACTACAAACAACAACATCTTTCGTAAGTCAACAACTAAAATTACTCGAAGCAGCGGGCTTAGTAAAAAAACAAAAAACCGGAGCATTCGAAAAAGGAAAACCCAGAAGCCTCTTTTCAATCTCAGAAGAATCGCTATACCTAATCCCTCTAGCAAAAAATTCCCCAGATAAAAAATTAATTCCCCTATCAGAAGAAAACAAAGTCATCGTTAATATATGGTGCCTCGAAAACACAAAAATCCAAATCGTCCTACAAAAACTATTCTGGCAAATACAAAACCACCTAGAAAACATTTCATCAATATCAGTCTACACAAAATTATCAACACCAAAAGTTTACATCACATCAAAAGACAAATCTACCGCTCATAAAATAAATGAGATACAAAAAAATTTAGAGAAGAAGATCTCGCTTGAAGTAATACCTTCTTCCGCTCCATTGGAAAAGTTAGATTCCGAGCACTTATTCTCGATATACGTCTCGCAAGAAATTGCGAACGACGACATTAATTTGAAAGGAGGTTTAGATAAAAATGAATAAAATACACTCTTTTATATTAGTGACGATATTACTAGTTTTAAGTTTCGGATTAGTTCTCGCAGACCCAAACGGAGCAGGAACAGTTACCCCGGGAGCAAGCACAAGAGCCCCCGCAGACACTGCAGCAAACCACTCAGCATATGCAGGAAACGTAACAGAGCTGACAATTTCAGGTAGTTCAATTACCCAGTCTTGGCAAGGTTACTTCGGTAATGTTTCAGGAGCAATCCGACTAGCAGACGCATCGGGAAACCCAATGTATAACTGGTCTTTAGCATCTCCAAGCGGAGAAGTTTTCGCCTCAATAGCATCTCCAACATGGGCAAGCATAGAATGCTTCAATTGGACAGCTGATGGAACAGCATTAGAAACTACTTATAATATCAACGACTCGATTGATGGTATTAATGAGACTTTTAGTGACTCAAAAACACATGACGCATTCGTAGTTGGAAGCACAAGCTTCACTGCCGATGAATGTATGAGTACACAAATTTTCGACAGCACCGGAGCAAGTGTAGCCGGCAATTTCGACGAAGTACTATTATACGACGGAACAAATACTGTTTTTGCAGCTTTGCTAGAAGAGGATCTATTAGGTTTCGATAGTGCAAGCCATGACTTCGAAATGCTAGTATTAGAAGATGGACACAGTGGAGACACATCCACAACGACCTATTTCTTTTACATAGAACTAGAATAAACCTACAAAATCAAGCTCCCCGAAAGGGGGGCAATTTTTTATTATATACTCAAACTTTTAAAGAGTATCACCTTTCCACACCAATGGAAATAATGCTCCTCGCATCCTCCTTCATAGCTCTCGCAATATTTCTAGTAATATCCTTATTCCTCATAAAAGAAATCCGAACCTCATCCTTCAACTCCAAAGAAATCCCCCTAATAATTCTCGGACTAACATACATCACATTCGCAACAGTCCTTTTTCTCTGGGCAACCAATTCCTTCATCTTCAACTCAACAGACTTTCTCATAGTTTTCTCAATAATACTAACAATCCAAACCGCCTGCCTCTTAACAATCCTCTACAAAATCACAAAAGACAAAAAAATCTTTTACGCTCTCTTTCCCTTTTCATCCTTAATCCTACTAATATCCTTCGCCCCCATGTCAATCCACTTCGCAATTCCGACATCCCTTTTCATCACCCTCTTAGCTTTCCTCTCAATAATAAGTCTCCACAAAAACACCACAAGATACATAATCCTCTACACCTCAGTCTCACTCCTTCTCTACATCTTCGCAATCCTCTGGAAAAATATAACACCAATTCTAATTCTTATTTCAGTAATCCTATTCCTAACATTTACAATACCTTTTCTAAAATTCCTCCAAAAAATCCCCAGCCGTCGCTCTTATACTACACGAAAAGCAAAATCCCCAGTCCTACATTTCCTAAAACATCTCATTTTCATAGTAATAATCACAAATTTTATCTTCATCGGAACAGTCACTATCCACGAACTCGGACACATAACAGTCGCAAAATTTTCAGACTGCGAAAACACCAAAATAGTCTACGAAGCAGGATTCCTCCCTCGCACAGAAGTAAACTGCTCCGGCAATTCACAAAAACAAGGATGGATATTAGGCGGAATAATTCTACCATTTCTCATAGCAATATTACTCATGTTCGTCGGGGGCAAATTCATCAAAGAAATAGCATTAGAGATGATAGGATTCAATCTCATGATAGCATATCTAGATGTTCAAGCGCTAGGATTCTCCCCCGCAATCGCAACTTTTACAATGGTATCAGGTATATCAATATCAGCATTAAGCCTAGCCCTTCTAGCAAAATCCAGAACAGAAGACTAATCAACAGATTCCAAAATCTCCTTCGACAAATCTAAAAAAACCTTCGCACTCCGACTCCATCGATACGCCCCAACAACCGGCACAAATTTCTCGACAGCCTTAATCATCTTTACATCCTCCGGAACCTCAGCAACAACAGAAAGCCCAACCGTTTTCTCAATATCCCCAACCTTCAAACCCAAGCCTTTCCTCTTCCGATTCACAATAATCCCACGAACCTGAACGCCCTTATATTCCGCAATCTTCGCCGCCTTCACAGTCGCAGCCAACGTAGGATAATCCGGCGTAGCAACAAAAATCAACTCATCACAAACCATCAAAATCGCAATAATCTCGTCGGTATAACTCGGACCCGAATCCATAATAATATAATCATACCTCCCCCTCAAATTGTCAACAATCTTCTTGAATTTTCCCAAATCAATCTTCTTATAAAAATTACACGGCAACAAATGAATCCCAGACTTATGCTCATAAATCGCGCTATCAACCCCAACCTCACCACGAACAACCTCTTTCAAAGTCTTCTCCGGCACAAGCAGCCCCAAATAAAAATGCAAACTAGGCGACAAAAAATTTCCATCCACAACTAAAACCCGCTTCCCCAACTTACACAAACCCGCAGCCAAATTAATCGCAGAAACACTTTTCCCAACTCCCCCCTTAAACGACATAATTCCAATCACTCGCCCCTTCATATGCCAACACCCCTCAAAATTCCCAAAATACTCTTTTTACTTTTCGGCGCCTCAATCCTCAAAACACTCTCCCTCTCTGCTCTCTTCAAAACCCGTTTCAAAAACCTCACCATTTTCTTCCTATCCCGAATACCCAAAATCTTTCCAGTCAACTCATCGTCCCAATAAGCCTCCAAAATCCACTCCGCAAAATCATTATGCTCCCCATAAACATACAACCCAAACTCCTCATCACTCAGTTTCTCCAAAGCCTCAACCAACTCACTCAAACTACGCACAATTACCCCACCGGTCAACTTCAAGTAATCTTCCGGCAAAACTTCTTCCAATAATTTACTCCCTTCCAAATCCATAGCAAAAAAATATCATCAAAATTAATAAGCCTTTCCTTGCGTCTCAAAACATATAATTCATCACATAAATCGCTATAAAGGTATCCGATATAATTATTTTAAGAAAATGAATGACCAAATTAAGAAAATGGAAGAAAATCTTGATCGTATCCAAGAGATTATTTTTGATTTAAGAAAATTTTTCCAAAAAAATCCAGAAATTGCCACAAGATATGAAGAGTTTTCAAAAACAAAAGAAAAATTATTATATTAAATTTTAAACTAATTACCCAATTTTTTCTTAATCATCTTATGTATTTTACTTCTAGTTCTAAGTTTCTCCAAAATAATCTTTGATTTTGACGCAAGATAAATAATCAAAGCCAAAGAAATTATTGAAATTATTATAATATATGTATAATACATAGTTTTATCCTCTTGTTCCATTATCTTAAATGAGCCCCTGCCTTCCGCTTCTTCAGTATTATTTACCAAGAGTGTAACAAGAAGCTCATAGTCTCCTTGTGTTACATCTTCAGGGATATCCAAGCTACCAACAAAAGAAGCTTGCGTTTCAATGGCCATAGTTTCAGTCTTCGAAACAACTATTTGGGCATCCTCATCAACTATTTCATACCTTAAAGAAATATCCATCCTCTTTTCCCCGGCAAGATTAAGAATCTTAGTAGTAAAATGAATTTCTGCTCCCTGCTCCATCGTTTTGTATATTGAAGGAATTTCAACTTCCAAATTAAACACACCATCCTGAACTGCCAATCCCTGAAATTTAAAAGGGATATAAAAAATTCCAATTATTAACAAAACAGTTAATATTAACAAACTAATATATAAGTTCTTCATTCCCTTCATATTTAACCTCTTTTTCTTCATTTTCATCTCTTTTCACCTCATCAAAAAAATTAAATATCTTATTAAGAAGATTTTCCCCCTTTGTCGAAGGAGACAACGCAATAACTTCCACTCCCTCTTTCGACGCACGTTCCGTTAATTCCTTAACAAATGCAGCAACCTTATTTTCTGGATTATAAATAAGAAGAGTTGAAAGTGCATCTATAACTAAAAATTTGCTACCCGGAATTTCCTTAATAAAATCACCAATAGCATAGCCCAAATTATTTAAATTATTAGGCGGAATATGCAAAACATCTTCTTTTGTATTTTCCGCCGAAACACAATCTATAAAAAATAATTTACTTATATCTATCGTATTTTTTTGAAGTATCCCCTCAGCAGCCCTCTGCGTTTTATTAAGAGAAACATAAACTCCAGGAGTACCACCAAAAGAACTAACTATTCTATTTATTTCATCCTGCAATTTTTCCACAGGCGTTATTACTAATAAGGAAGGCAACTGGAATTTTACAAACATAAGTTTAACAAAAAATTGGTCCAGCAGCTCCAACGGGACATTAAACATTATGTGGTATTTAGACATATTTACAAACTACACAAATGGAGCCCCAACCCCCAACACAAATATAACCGCTTGGGACAAAGAAGGAAAGCAGAAATTTTCAATATTAACAAATGAACACGGAAAAACAATTGGGCAAACTCTAACTGAATATACACAAACTAATTCGAGTGAAACAATATACTATTCAAACTATTTAATTAATGCAACCACATCAGAAGAAACCTCAAGCCAATCAGTAAATATAAGTGAAAACAGAAACTTAGTGTTCACTTTCCCAGCCCCTATCTCTAATCCTAACGGAGGCGGCGGCGGAAGTAGCGGTAGCAACATAGCCTGTATCCCAGAATGGGAATGTAGTAATTGGGGAAAATGTATAAATAAAAAACAATCAAGAACTTGCACAGATAACAATAGTTGCGGAATAGAAACAGACAAGCCAGACACAGAAAGGAAATGCAAAATCGGACGAAATATAAAAAAAGTTCTATTTGACATCAATCTCAAAATATTAAAAAGATATACCGACGAAATATTATCTGGGTCCATTGGCTTAATAAATATTGGAATTCCAGGAGAGGTCATCGCCAATCTCAGTTACAAAATCAAAAATTCCACAGAAGAAATAGTTTACGAAGAAAAAGAAACACTCTCCATTGAGACACAAACAGAATTTATCAAAGAAATTAATATTTCTAATCTTCCAGTCGGGAAATACACTTGGATAATAGAACTAACTTATGAAGGGCAAACAGAGCCCGCACTGACACAAAGCAACTTTGTAGTTACTAAAAATATAGCACTTCAAAACATGGGAATAATCGCATTATTTCTACTTTTAATCATGTTCATAATCACTCTGGTATCAATATTTTTTATCAGAAAAAGAAAACACACAAAAAATGAATTCAAAAATTTAACAGAATACGGTAATCAACAATCATCCATTCCCTATTAGTATATTCTTAAATTCTTACAAGAACAATTCCACCCAAGAATCACAAACCCAGTAAACAAAAATCAAACATACATCTATAATTTACCACTTAATCACTACTTTTATAAACGGCAGTCACCAATAGTCACCAATGGTGACTAAGAAGAAGAAATCTCAAAATACTGTCAAGATTGATGAAAAACTTCTAAAAAGAGTAAAAAATTTATTTAAAGAAGAAGAAATAAGAATAGAATACCCGACCGTTAAAAGCTTTATTAACATGGCCGTTCTCAAATTACTCAAGGAAAAGGAGGGCAAATTATAAGATGAATAAAAGATGTATGTCAAAAGTAGGAGCGGTGAAATTTATAGTAATTTTAACCGCAATAATACCAATTTTCTTAATATTCCTAAGCTCGGCTGTGCCAGAACAAGTTTATGAATTAGGGGAAAAAATCAAAATAAACATAGGCGAAATAGGCAGTTACGCCATAACAATCCAAACACCAGAACAAACACTCCTCTACAAATCAAACAAACCCTATTTTTTATTCAAACCAGATTACTTAGGAGATTACGTAGTAGATATAAAATCAGAGACAGAGTCAAGACAAATATTTTTCAAAGTAGTAAAATCAAAAAAAGACGAACAGAATAAAATAGAAACACCAGAAGAAAACACAGAAGAAATCCCAAAAACAAATAAAGAAGTAAACATAAATAAAATCGAACAAGCAAAAGAAAATTATTCTCAAATAGTAGTCGGGAAACCAGTAAAATGGGAAGAAGAAATACCTTCAGGAAAAAATATACAAATAAAAATTCCCAAATCATCTACAAATATTTCAATATTATCAAATAACAAATCATTAGATTTCAAAGTAAAAACATCATTAATAGAAAGCGTATCAAACATAATATCTAGCGAAGACGAAAAAACAATTGCTGTATCAGAATTACCAGAAGGTGCAAAAATAGAATACGAAACTCCAGCGCCAATAAAGAAAGAAAGAATAATCTCAGAAAACAAAAAGGAAGTAGAAGTTTCTTCTGATTTACATTATGAAAATGTTTTAGTCTATACAAATGTTTCAGAGAAATTTCTCCTTGAAAATAAAGATTTGATAAATGTTTATTGGGTTGAGGGAAAAATAAGTTTAAATTTTAAAGCTTTTGATTTAGATAACGATTCCTTAATTGATTATATCGAATGGATTGCCCCCCACCTATCTACCCAAACATTTGAAATCATCCTAATCTCTAATGCCATACATTTAAATTCTAAAAGGGAAATAATTTCCAACGTCTATGAAGAAGTATGGATGCAAGACAGAGTCACGATTTCCATAGCCGATGGGGAATACCTCAGAGTCGAATTCGAAAAATTATTAGATAGCTCAAAAGATATTACCATTTATGCCAGCTCTCCAAATAACGCCAGCGTTGAAGTTTATGAAAAGGACGGAAATACTAAAATTGCTGACTTTGGAATAATCAAAGAATTCAAAAAATACAAAATATTTTTAGATTTATTAGATGGGACCCAAGACGTCTTTGATTTGAAAGTTGTCGGAGGGAATGTGTCCTTTGATTATGTAATCGACCCTTCATACGAAATTCATTTCACAGGATTTGAAGCCGATTCCACAGCTCCCTGGGACGGATGGATTGACGGAGGAAGTGATTGTGCAAGAAGTGCCGATAGAAGTTATTGTAATGATACGGAATGTAGCGGGGTAGGCTCTTGGAGCTTAGAAATAAAAGATAACGCCGCCGGGTCGTATTCAGAACAAACCTTCGACCTATCCAATATTTGTGGGGGAGGAGCCGCCTGTGATTACATTATACTTTCCTTCTGGGCTTTTTATGAGACAACAATTGACTGGGGAGAAGAACTCGATGTAAAATGTGACGGAACAACTATTTGGTCTTGCTACCCTGAAGATAATAATGACCCTGCTGACGACAGTTCCCAGTGTTCCGGAACTGGAAATGAAAACACATGGAAGTATCACACAATTAATCTAAGCAATCCCGAATTCGGAAGTTGCACAATTGATAGTTCTGTGACCCTAAGATTCGAATCAGAATTCAGCCAGAACGGAGAGGAGAGCTGGATTGACGGAATAAATATCACAGGATTCATCGGTAACAGAGCTCCAGCAGCACCAACACCAGGCATAAATTCCACAAACGGTTCAAATGAAGCCGACCAAGACCTTAATTGTTTCGAAATCCTAGACAACATAGACGGAGACGATTTGAACGTTTCAGTAAAATGGTATAAAAACGATGCTCTTAATCTGACAATTGACTATAATAATACCTATTCTAATGGAACCTCCTTCAACAGCGTCTTATTAAGCGGGAACACAACCCTCGGAGATAATTGGACCTGCTCCATGAGACTTTACGACGGAGAATTCTTTTCACCTTGGGCAAATAGTTCAGAGTTAAGAATCCAAACCTATCTCGGAGAGCCCGAAATTAGTTTAGAAGTTTTATGGCCAACTTCCTCAAATGTCTACGTTGAACAATATGAATTTTTTAATGTAACTTTAAATCTAACATGTACCCAGGGAAATTGTGGAACAATTAATGTGACCCTAGACCCAATAGTAGAAACTTACAACGATTTCGAAACAGGCACAGAAGGATTCGAACACTTTGCTTTAAATGAAAAAGAAGACCAATGGCATATAAGCACGGAGAGCACACACAATGGAAGTCAAGCATGGAAATGCGGAGACACCGGATCTGGAAATTATTTGATTTATTCAGATTCAATTCTAGTAACTCCCACCTACGATTTAGAAGATGGTAACCACACATTCGATTTCTATCATTATATGTACGTAGAAAATAACGGTTATGACGGGGGACTTTTAGAATATAGAATTAACGAAACTGGTTCCTGGAAAAAGTTTGATAATTTTATTTCCGGAGGATATAACGCAAATTATAATGACTATAACGGAGGACCTGATTTAGTTGATGGTGAAGCCATCTGGGGCGATGGATATATTGGATCTTCAGGATCTTTTGCACACGTTATAGCCAATATCTCAAATTTTACAGGAGAAAATGTAACCTTTAGATTCCATTTCTTCGCAGACGACAGCGTTACAAGAGAAGGGTGGTATATAGATTCAGTTAATTTCACAACCGAAACCCCAAGCATGAATAAAGGAATTATCCCAGTAGGCTCCGGCTCTCCATTCTATACAAACGCCTCTTCAAACCCCCTGACTTCAAGTTATCTAAATGAAGGAGAAAGCCAAATTTTTACATTCTTTGTAAACGCAACAGGAGAACTAGACTCGAAATATTATTTCTTTGCTTTTGCAAACTCAACATCCAATCTTTCTAATTCAGACATAACAGATATCTGGAATGTCACAATTTCAGTTGACCAAGAACTTCCAAATATCACAATTTCATATCCAACTTCTGGAGACATTAATGACGCAACTCCAGTTTTAGATATTAATTTAACTGGTCCCGCCAGCAGCCTATGGTACAATATAGACGGCGGAGCAAATGAAACTCTTTGCACAAACTGCAATGGCTCTAGTGATGAAGTCCTATACTTAAGAGAAGCTAGCTATACAGTCAATGTCTATGTCAGAAATCCGATGGGAGAAGAAAATCACGAAAGCGTTTCCTTCACAGTAAATATGAACAATAATTATTATGATTCATTCAATGATTCTTCTTATGTTTATACCTCAGATGAGATAGAAGCTTTAAATGGGAATATAACTCTCAAATTAAGCCAAGACACAGTAATCAACGAAGATTTTACAGATTCACAAGAGTGGTCTTTAATTGGAGGACAATGGCAAACAATTTCCGGAGAATTGAGACAAACTCAAAATGCAAATGACGCAATCGCATATTATAATTCATTCACAATGGACAATGATACAGATTATAATTTTACTTACGATTTATATTCTACAGATAATGACTACTCAGGTTTTGTTTTTGGATATGAAAATTCCTCAAATTATTATAGATGCCAAGTGCGACAACAAGCTCCAATAGACGCAGAAATTGTCGAAGTTTCGAATGGCGGAGAAACCACCATTTCCACAACAAGCGACGGGACATCTTATTCATTAAGTACTTGGACCGAGATGAAATTAGAAATAAAAAACCACACTGTCTCCTGTTATGTCGACGGAGTCTTAGCAACTCAAGCCACAGATGTCTATTATCCCGAGGGGAAAGTAGGAATTTATAACGATTTAAATGACGAAGCCAGGCATGACGATTTTGCAGGAATTATTACTGGAGGTAGAAAAAGCGGATCTTTCACTTCCTATTCTGTAGATTTAACCGACGATATAACCAAATTTACAAATATCACCTGGAACGAAGCAAACAGCAACGCAAATAATTCTTTAACCATTGAAGTAAGTGCAAACGACGGTGTTCATTGGTATGAAGCTACAAAAAATTCAGGACTAACATCTATCACAACAGGAGATGATTTCATTTATAGAGTATTTTTTGATATAGAAGATTTATCATATCTTTCATTATTGGATTTAAACATTTCTTGGTCGACGACAATAAACCCCCCGCCAGGAATCCATATTGAAGGAATTACAACCCCAATAGAGCAAGATTTCACCCCCATTATTAACGTCACACTTAATTCGAGTGCGGCAGCTTTAATAATGTCCATTAATGGAGGAGCCAATGAAACTATTTGTAAAAACTGCGAAGGAAGTTGGATTTTCCCCATAATCTTAGAAGAAGGCAGCTCGCAAACAATTACCTTTTATGCAAACAATTCAGTAGGAGACACATCCTCTAATAGCACCAGTTTTGATGTAGATTTTGACAAATATTATTATGATACTTTTGATGATAATTCTTCAATTAGAGAAACAAATAGTATAATTTGGGACGGAGAAAATATGACCTTCTACGCTTCCACTTCTGAAAGCTCCCCTGTTATTTCTTGGGACGCAAACGACCAAACAGGGGATGGCACTTGGGCAAATAGCGGAAGAAGCACATATTCATACAGAAATATTTTACAATCTAGTTCCATTAACACTAGCGGAGATTCTGTAAGAATTAAATTCATTTCGGGAACAGACGGCTCTTTAGGAATCAATAATCCAACTATTTGCGAAAGAAGTGGGTCAACAAGTGATTGCGTCGGAGGAACCTGGACCGCTTTAGAATTCGGAGGAGCAACTAGTTATATAATTTCCGCCTCTAGTTCACAATATACAGATTGGTTAAATTTAAGCATCGATTCCTCTAAAGATTATTTGGTTTCTTTTTATGTCGACGGAACAAATAACGCTATCAGCTATTTAAGCCCAGCTTCAACAATGGTTTATTCTGCAAGCGGAGTTGATTACAGTGGAAATGAAAATTGGTCCGGGCTGTCTCCTGCTGCGGAAAATTTAATGTATGGAGTTGATACAATGGATGTTAGAGATGTAATTTCAGGCGGAACCGCGAATTTCACTTCGCATGTCATGAATGCATCACAAGGAATAAATAGTATCTCATACACAGGCTGGGCAGAAACAGGAACAAATGCAACAAATAATATCACTGTCCAAATTAGCGTAGATAACGGAGCGAACTGGAACACAATTACCAACGGCGGCAACTTAACAGGATTCACTCCTGGCTCAAATCTCTTATACAGAGTCCTATATTCTGCAGACAGCGCCATAAATATTTCCCTTAATGACTTAAACATCACATGGGAATCTCCTCCGACAATTACCATCCTCTATCCGGAAACCTATATTTACAACACACAAGTAATAGAAATGAATTATAGCATCACCCATGCAACCGGAGTAACCCTCGACACTTGTTGGTACAGCTTAAACCTTGGAGAAACCAACACCACAATGACTTGTAACCAAAATATAACCGGAATCACATCAGTAGACGGAAACAACACCTGGTTCATATATGCTAATGATACCTCCGGAGCTTTAGGAATAAAAAGCGTAGAATTCACAGTGGACACCTCAGCCCCAAACATTACTTTTATCAACCAAACAAATGAGGATGGAGAAATCGTAAATTCCACAAATCCCTTATACGAAGGAGAGAACCTAACAATAAATGTCAACGTCAGCGATAGCAGCACAGATAGTGTCTGGGTCATAATTTGGGAAGGCGCAATCGGGGGTGTTCAAAAAGCAATAATCTTCCTAAGCAACATTTTCGGAGACCTCTGGAGCGGCATAATAGAAACAGACGAAAGCTTTAATGGAAGCTATAATTACACAATTTATGCAAACGACACAACTGGACTTGAAGACTCCTATAACGGAACTTTTGACATCCTAAATTTAATTTTAAACCTAAACCTAAACCCCTCTACAACGATAGGAGAAGAAGATATTTTCATGACAGGTTATCTCAATTTATCAAACGGAACAGCAATCCCGAAAAATGCAATCAACTTCTGGTTTAATGGAACATTCATCCCCCTCGAAAATTTAACAAATCAAGGTTCCTCCGAAAATGCATTGAATTTTACAGAAGATGAGATTGAAATCTTATCCGACTATAATAATGTTACATACTCAGGAGGAGAATTTACACTTGACGGAACAAACACTTCCGGTAATTTTTCCGGAATTTTAGACGCTGGAGCAAAGGTTAATTGGGACACCGTTGTTTGGAGCACCGTAGCAAAGCCATGCTCCGGAACAATCAGTTATCAAGATGGAGATTCTAATTCTTACTCTAGCACAGAAGACTCGTATGTCACAAGCGCAAACCAAAATACAAACTATGGGACAGATGCCTTCCTCACAGTCGACTCCTCACCAGACACAGAACGATCCCTCATAAAATTCAAGGATATTACAGGCTATGGACTAAATAAGATTCCCTACAATTCCACAATTAGCAGTGCCAATTTAAGTCTGACGGTTTATGACACAGGAGACAATCCTAATTTTTATGAACTATTACAAAGCTGGAACGAAGAAGAAGTAACTTATCTATACAGAACCAGCGACGATTTATGGAGTTCTGCAGGATTTGCAAGTTCCCCTTCCATAAATACAACTTCCCTAGGATACATGAGCACAGCCTCAACCGGAACAAAATCCTTAGGAGTTACATCAACCGTTCAAAGATGGACAGATAGAACTCTTAGCAATAACGGATTTGCAATTCATCCCATAGGTTCTGGGAATGTTCTTTTCAGAAGCAGAGAATATACAACCCAAGCTGACAGACCAAAATTATCAGTAAGTTTTAGTTCCAGTGATTGCACAGGAGTTTTAATCTATATTAGAACATCAAATGACAAAATTAGTTGGACCGACTGGACAGAAATTTCAAATGGCGAAAACATCACAGACGACCTTAATATATCCAGATACCTAGAATATAAAATTGAAATGGGAGCATTCAATTCCACCTACAGTCCTCAACTACAAGAATTAACATTCAATTATACCGGAGCCTTCACAGATTCAACAGGTTTCTTCAATTATAGCTTTAATTCTACAAGTGTCTTCGGAAGTTATGATGTAAATGTCACAAGTGGATATAAAACAGCTAACGCAAATGCCCAAAGCACATTAAACGTTCAATCAGGCGTAGCACCTCAAGTTAATTTAGTCAGCCCAACAAATACAACCTGGATTAACAGCAGCAGCTGGAATTTAACTTACAACGCAACAGACCCAAACGGAGATTTTACAAATGCTACATTAATTTTAAACGGAATTTATAACGCAACAAACGCAAGTGTAATTTCTTCAGGAAATAATAATTTCACAATCACCGGATTAAGTTCTGGAACCTACAATTGGAGTGTCAATTTATCCGACGTCTCCGAAACTAATCAAAGCGAAACTTGGGAATTTTATGTTGACTTAGAAAACCCAGAGGTTACTCTAATTTTCCCACCAAACAATTCAGATCATTCCGTTGGAGTAATAAATCTAAGCTTCAAACCTACCGACAATATGGACGGCAATTTATCTTGCGACATTGTTTTAGACGGATCAACAATCCACACAGGAGTTCCTGCATTAAACAACACCGAAACAAACGTATCTTCCGGAGCGATAGGTGGCGGAGCACACTATTGGAACGTCACTTGTTACGACGAATCATCAAGAAGCACAACTAGCGAAACATGGAGATTCACCATTACAGACACTCCACCAACAGTAAGCCTAGTCTCCCCCGAAGACAACTACATTGACACCGACGGAACCATGAATTTCACATATCTACCCGACGATGCTTCAGGAATGGACCACTGTGATTTATTAATAAATGGAGCAATAAATGAAACAAACGACTCAATAAATCTCGGAGTAAATAACTTCTTTATAATTTCAGGATTTGCAGAAGGATATTATAATTGGAGCATCACCTGTTATGATTTAAGTTTAACTTCAAACGCAACTGCGAATAGAACCTTTGGAGTTGACCTAAACGCTCCTTCTATTGTCCTAGTAAACCCAGACAACGAAAGCACATCTTCATCCGGAATCGTAAACTTCCAATTTAATGTCACAGATGCAATTGATTCAAATTTAAATTGCAGTATTTATGTGAATAATTCTATAGATTCAAATCTCTCAGCGACCTCAGGAGCGATAACCTCCCAGAATTCTTCCCTATTAGACGATGGAGCAACTTACTGGTACGTAAATTGCACGGATGATTCAGGTTACTCCGGAATCAGCGAAACAAGATTAGTGACCATAGAAGAACCTCCCACGGTATTTTTAAACAACAGCAACATGACTTACCATCAAGGGAACTCATTCACAATTCAATTCACACCTTATGACAATACCGACATAGATTTTTGCACAGCCTATCTAAATGGAGTAGCAAATGAAACAGTCAGCTCCGGGATATCTCTTGGCTCTGTAAACAATCTCGAAATAGAAGGATTAGCAGACGGAAGATACACTTATTATGTAAATTGTTCTGACAGCTACGGACTAGCCGCTTACAGCGAGGAAAACGTCATGTTCATCGACAACAATGCCCCAGATATTATTGCCTATTATCCACTCGGAATTGACGTATACACTTCCAATGTAACCTTCGAATTTGAAGCCATTGATGAAATAAGCGAATTTTTAGTTTGTAACTTGACTATCGATTCTGTAGTAGTAGATGCAAATTTTGCATTAGCCAATGCAACGAACGCTTCCAGAAATATCTCAGGAATCTTGGACGGATATAGAGAATGGAACGTAACCTGTTGGGACAATGCCTCAAACATAAACACAACTTCAGTATTTAATTTCACAAAGTATACTGCCCCAGGAATCTCTCTCATCTCTCCACCAAATGCTTCCTGGGTGAACACATCCAATTTCAATTTTACTTACTTTCCACAAGACGACCAAGGATTTTCCAAAACGGAATTAATTATTAACAATTCTGTCTATATGACAAACCAAACCATAGTCACAAGTGGGGCAAATAATTATTTTGAAGTAACGCTAGCAGACGGAAAATACAACTGGAGTGTCAACGTAACAGATATTACCTTAATGGTCGGAGAAAGCGAAACGTGGGAAATCTATGTAGACACTACTGCCCCCCAAGTAGATTTCATATACCCGCCAGAAGGTGCGACCGTAGGTGATAACAATGTAACATTCACATTTAATATCACAGAAAATCTAGACGATTCCATCTCTTGCAATTTAAGTGTAGACGGAGACGTTGAATTCACAGGAGAGCTAATAAACGGCACAAACATTGTTCCAATTTTATTAGTAGACGGAGCACACAACTGGAATACAACCTGCGTAGACGATGCCGGAAACTACAACAGTAGCATAATATATAATTTTACCGTTTACGCGCCACCAAAAATATACCTAGACAGCCCAGCAAATGATATACTAACAACAAACTCAACAATTAATTTTAGCTACACACCAGTTGACGCACTAGGACTAGTAAATTGTAGCATATATATTGACAACAAATTAAACCAAACCGACTCAGGAGTCATAAAAAATATAATAAATAATTTTACAGTTTCAGGAATTCTAGAAGGAAAACATAATTGGAGCGTTGAATGTACAGATACAGATTCAAATATTAATATGAGCGTATATAGAAATTTCTCAAGAGATTTAAGTCCTCCATTAATTCAACTAAACTCACCCCCCAATAACACCGGCGTTGATGCAAACGATGTAGACACCGATTTCAACTGGACAGCGACGGATGCACTCGATACACTACTAACCTGTAACCTAACCGTCGATGGCAATGTAGAAGAAGACAATGTCCTAGTAACATCAGGATTCTCAAAACTAGAATCAGTCTCAGGACTTTCCATCGGACAACATTTCTGGAACGTAACATGCTGGGACACACTAGGAAATACAAACACATCCCTAACCTACGTCTTCAACCGAACATACCCAGACCTCCAAATCAACCAAAGCCAAATATTCTTCAACTCAACAACTCCAACAGAAGGCGAAACCATAACGATAACAGCAACGGTCCACAACCTAGCACTAATTAACGCCACATCAGTTCAAGTCGAATTCTACTCAGGCGACCCAGACACAACAGGAACACAAATTGGGAGCACGCAAACCATCTCAGTCTCAGCACTAAATTTCAGCAACGCATCCGTCGTATGGGATGCAGAAATAGGAGCAACGCAAATATTTGTAAAAGTAGACCCAGCTGATTTAATCACAGAAAACTTAGAAACAAACAACAAAGCAAACAAGACCATAACTATCTCAAGTTGGCATCTATTCTACGGCGATATAAATCCAGACAGCGAACTCAAACTCGCAGATTCAATAGAAGCAAAAATAGTCACATGGAACGAAACAGGTCTACTAAACTCCAAAATCTACGTCGCTGACTACGACTCAAACGTAGATTGGACGACACTACAAGCAATCGGCAAGAAACCATCCGGCGCAAATTCAACTAATGATATTCAAGAAATCGACACAATTCTAGGCTCGACGCAATTTCCCGACTCACTAGAAGCTCTTTACCTAAACGCAGGAGAGATTAACGAAACCCAAAACCTCACAATATTCGGAAAACACATTCCATACATTCCAGTAACAACATCAATCAACTCCTCATCATTCAAGACAGGAATCCTCTGGGACTACAGCGACGACACAGATTCCGAATACGACACAACCGAAAAAGAAGACATAATCTTCGTAACAAGAATTTCCAAAGACACCGCAGGCTCATACGAGGTAACGGACTATGAACTCAGAGTTCCAGCAAAACTCAGGGAATACCATGCCGCCACCCAAACATCCGTCGCATTCTACATGGAAATAACCTAGGCCCGAGTAAACAAAATCCGCTTCCCCGAAGGAATAGTGCCAAACTTCCTCAAATCCAAATACTGCTTCGGCGTCAACTCCACAAAATCAATCTTAAACTTCCTATCACTCTGAATATCCTCACAAATTTTTTCAACTCTATCCTTCGACGGATAATCCCCAACAATAATAACCTTAGCCCCGTCCACGTTATTCGAATCTAACAAAACCGTCTTAACCCTAGGCAACTCCTTAACCTTCTCACAGAAAATATCCAAAACATTAACCTTATCCTTCTTCAAAAGCCGAACCAATAACGACGTCCTCTCACCTTGCGACAACTGATAACTCCGCGTCTTCCCTATAACCGTCGCCCGTATCAAATTCTCCGTCACAAGTTTATTCAAAGTCCTAAAAGTCGTCGCCCCATTAATCCCACTGAGCTTCGAAACCTCACTCATAGAAAACCGTTTATCGGGATATTTCATAAACAACGAAATAATTTTAATCAACTTATCATCCAATAATCCCGACAAAACGTTGATTTCCATCCATTTTCCACGTATACAAACTATATAAGTTTTTCACTTTTGAAATACTCTTTCACTTTTGAAAAAAGAGAAGATTTATAAACAATATTGCTATTCAAAACGGGTAACATACTACTAATGGTATGAACAAATAATCAAAAGGAGGTTAAAAGAGATGAACACAAAAGCACTAACATTATTGGTATTAATTCTAACGATGTTTCTAGCAGTAAACGTTATGGCCGTTCAGCCGTTTGGTGCAAATTATACAGAAGTGAAGACTGAACGAGCTCCAATGGATCTAGCGCAAGACCATGAAGCACTAGCAGGGAATGTAACAGAATTAACAGTTTCTGGTTTTTCAATAACTCAGTCTTGGCAAGGTTATTTTGGTAACGTAACAGGTACAATTCAATTGGCAGACGCTTCAGATAATCAAATGTATAACTGGACACTAGCTTCTCCTGAAGGTGAAATTTACGCAACCACAGATACATCAGTAGCATGGGTAAATATTGCATGTTTCGATTTAGCAGGAAACCATTCCGCGCTTGAAACATTATTCAACATTAGCTCAGACGATGTCGACGGAGTCAATGAAACATTTTCCGACGCTGGGACTCATGACGAATTTTTTACAAATAACGTGCAATTTGTAGCAGGAGATTGCGCAAGTACAAGCATATATGATAGTACAGGAGCAAGCGTGGATAACAATTTCGAAGAAGTTTTACTAACCGATTCAAGCGCAGACACGCAAGTTATCTTCACATCAATCTTAGACGAAGAAGACGTCGCGGGCTTTGATAATGCATATCACGATTTCGAAATGCTAGTTCTAGAAGACGGACATGGAACAAATACAGCTACAACTACCTACTACTTTTACGTAGAGTTAGAGTAAAAAGATTTATTTTTTTTAACAATTTTTTGCCCCAATAAAAAGGGTGCAAAAATCTACAAGAAAGAGAAGAATGGGAATACCCAAGAAACAAGCAATGAAAGAGAAAACGATAGTAATTAGTGTGATTCTTTTATCCCTAATATTTTTATCCACCCTAGCAATCGCAATCCCAACCGGACCAAGTGCAATCACACATGTCTCAAATACAACAGGAATTGCTACTGGAGGTCAAATGGTTAATATTTCTGGAGGATATATTTCAAAATTTAACATAACAGCAACATCTCAAAATCCGCATTGGAAAGCATTCGTGGGGCAGTTAGAAGGGAAATTCACACTAGACGATTCCACAGGCTCGACAATTTATGATTGGACAATGAGCACAGTTACAGGAGAGGTCTATGCAACAAGAGCCTCCGCAACAATTGAATGGACCACAATAGGATGCGCAAACGCAGCACAAATAACAGCAGAAGATGTAGCCATGGAACAGACAGGCGAAGACAACATCACATCAACTTTTACTCCCGCTAGCAACGCCGAAACTTTTCTAGTTGCAGGAACCACAATTACAACAAACACCTGTTCCGCAACAAACACATATGTAAATAATGTCACAGATACCAAATTCGAAGAAGTCATTCTTTACGATTCCACAAACACAGACATAGTATTTGCAACAGTCTTAGAAGCAGACGAACAAGGTTATGACGGAGCCACATATGATTTTCAAATGATTGTCCCGGAAAACGGGAATGAAACAAACACAGGAACAACTGCATATTACATATACGTGGAACTAGGATAATGAAACATGAAAACAAAAAATAAGACAGCAATAGGGATTGGACTAATTTTCTTAGAAATTTCACTTCTCTTAGCATTTTTCTCCTTCGTCCCCTCGTCGGTAATCGCAGAAATAGGAACCCCTGATGCAACAGTACTCACGAATTTAACCGTTGGGAATACATACCCTGAAGTAATTAACGTAAGTATCGACGACGACGCAGCCTCTCTAATCCTAACCCCAAATGCCACAACATTAGTCCAATGTATGGCAATCCTAAGAGATTACAACGGTGACGCCGACATCGTAGCGGTCAACGCAACATTCTATGATTCAGTAGCCTCCTCATCAGGAGATTCAGACGACAATAACTATCATTACACAAACTCATCTTGCGTAATTGATGCAGACACAGGGGGGTATAATGGTTACACAGACGACCCCTACCTCTCGTTAGCAAATTGCACATTCCAAGTAGAATACTACGCGAACGCGGAAGATTGGATTTGCCATGTAACAGTAAATGATACAGTCGGATGGATGGGAGAAAACACAGACGTCATAACAATTTCCCCACTTCTTTCACTCGGACTCCCCGACACAATCAACTACGGGATAGTCAACGCAACAGAAGTCTCAAATGAAAACACAACAAACGTTACAAATTACGGAAATGTGCAAGTCAACCTCTCGCTAGAAGGATATGGAGCAGTAGAGGACGACAACTTGGCAATGGTCTGCACATTGGGAAATATAGGGACAATAGCCATAGAACATGAAAAGTATAATCTAACTACACCAAACCCAGGACAATTCACCCTAGCTCAACTCGCAGGAAACTATACAAATCTAACAAGCGGTGCTCCCCCAATCAGACGATTCGAACTAGACTACCGAACAAATGACACAGTAAATGAAGCAATCAAGGAAGCTTACTGGAGAATCTACGTTCCAAAAGGAGTCGCCGGGACATGCAATGGATCAATAATATTTGGTGCAACACAAGCAGCCGCAAGTTAATTTTATACCATCATTTTCACTCAATATTTTTTTAATGTAATCTTAGTCTAAAATTATAAGGACTACGAAAGCTTTATATAATGTAAAATTAGTCTAAAGATATGAAGAAAGGAATTCCCCAAGAAATTCTAAAAGAACTCAACATCAAAATAATTGAGAAATCCGAAAACAAAATTTCCGTAACCGCAATCGTCGAAAAACACCAAATCAAACTCCCAGTCCCAGCCGAAATCAGACGAGAACTCGAATTAGCAAAGGGTCAGAAATTGAAAGTGAAATATAATCCAAAAACTAAAACACTAACATACCAAATTTAAAATGCTAAATCCATACGAAACCCAAATCCTAATCACACTAATCAAAAATCCTAAATATCAAAACACAACCGAGATATCAAAAGCCACAAAAATATCCTGGAACACCACAGAGAAATATCTCGAAGAAATGCATGAAAAGGGATGGCTCGAGAAAAAAGGCCGAACTAAAATCTACTGGAAAGCCATAATCAAAAATGAAAAATGAAAATCCATTAACGGGAATCACGCTAATAATCTTAGAAGTGCTACTATTATTGGCACTCTTCTCCTTCGCACCACAAGAAGTCTTAGCAGGAATAGGTTCCCCCAATACAAACACAACATCCGAATTAACAGTCGGGAACACAGCCCCAGAAATACACAATATGTCAATCAACGGAGGTGTAGACATAACCCTAACTCCAAATTCAACAACACTCGTCGAGTGCGTAGCGGTCATTGTAGACTACAACGGAGAAGCCGACATAACAGCGGCCAACGCGACATTTTTCGACTCATCCATCCCACAATCAAACCCAGACGATAACAACAACCACTACACAAACTCATCTTGTCATATAAACACATCATTTATTTCATTTAATGGATTTAATGACGACGGAGAAAGCGCCCTGGCAAATTGCACATTCCAAATATTATATTATGCAAACGCGGGAAGCTGGAACTGCACAATACAAGCAAACGACACAGAGGGCGGCATAGGGACAGGAACAAAACAAGGAACAATTTCGCCACTCCTCTCTCTCGGACTCCCAGACTGGATTAGCTACGGACTAATAAATGCAACATCAGTCTCAAACGAACAGACAATTAATATCACAAATTACGGGAACGTAAAAGCCAACCTTTCACTAGAAGGATATGGAGCAAATCCGAACGACGGCAACGCAATGAACTGCACCTTAGGCGCATCAAAAAATATCTCCGTCGACTTAGAAAAATACAACCTAACAACATCAGCTCCAGGTCAACTCAATTTCACCCAGTTCCAAGCAAACTACACAAACCTAACCACGACCCCAGCAGTCAAACAATTCAACCTAACCTCAAGAACAGACGACACGACAGACGACACAATCAAACCAACATACTGGAGAATCTACGTTCCAACAGGAGTCGCCGGAACATGCACAGGAAACATCGTATTCGGAGCAACACAGGCAGCCGAATCTTAATCTTTATTATCCTTCATCCACTTCAAAATCTCAACCCCTTCCTTCCCCCGAATTTCCATAACAAACTCCTCCTCCCCATCTAAACAACTCTCCAATCCCTCAATCTCCCCACTCTCATAATCAATCCCACGCACATTCCCAACAAAACAACTCTCCTCACAATAAACGGCACTCTCTAAAATATCATTAAAATTCTTCACCACAAAATCCGGAGCCCCATCTAAAACACTAAAATCCAAGTCAGCCTCCCTCATTACATTAACACAATCTTCCTGAGTATTACAAGGGAACATAGTATTCTCACCCTCCCCAACACAAATCCGAATTTCCTTAAACACATGAAAATTGTAAAAATAAATCCCAGCCCCAATTCCAACAATCAACAAAAATCCAAACATCCCCAAAATAATCATACCAATCAAACCTCTCTCTTTCATAAAAAAACAAACACACCATGTTTTATAAAATCTACCCTCCTGTCAAAACCATGCCATGCGAAAAATGCGGTTACACAGAAAAATCCCAAACAAAAATCTTCGACACAACGCTCTGCAAAGTTTGCGCAACATTCGCACCAACCAAAAAAGAAGATTTCCAAAATTACATCGCAGAAAAAGTTGACTGGAAAATTCTAGACACATTCAGAAATTACGGCAGCAGTCCAGGAGCAAAACAAAAAAAAGGCATGCAAAAAATGGCATTCCTCGGCAAACTCCAAACTCGCCCACCCCTAGGCTACGACGCAACAAACGGCAACCTCACTCCAAACGAAAACTCAATCCGCATCCACTCCCTCTTCAAAACCTTCCTCGCACGAAACTACTCCCTAAACTCCCTCTCCAAAAACTTCTCCCTATCAGTCAACGGTCTCAAAAAAGTCCTCACCAACCGAACCTACTTAGGAGAAATCAAATTCGACGGCAAAATTCACAAAGGCAATCACCAACCAATAATCAATCCAGAGATATTCTACGCGGCTCAACGGAAATTGAAAAGTTATTTGAAGCCAAGAAAATAATTATCTAAACGACGTCTGCCTATTCGCCCGCGCCTTAGAATCCCCAGGCTTACAAGTCTCCTTCCGACGAGTATCCGCAACCAACATATTTCTATCATACGCCAAAAACGCATGCTTCACATCATCCTTCCCAACAAAACCAACAATCGCCTTCGCAATCGCCAACCGACCCGCCTCAACCTGACAAGCAATCCCGCCACCCTTCACATTCAAAGCAATATCAAAATTCAACTCACCCAAAACATCCTTCGCAATAATCAACGGCTCACTAATCTCCAACTGCTGCAAACTACTAAGAAAAGATATAGGCCTCTTATTAAAAGTCACAACACCAGTTCCCTCTCCAATCGTAGCCTTAGCAACCGCAGTCTTCCGTTTCCCCGAAACAACCAACTTATTATCCTTCATTCTAATAATGTGGCCTCCATCAACGTTTGCATATTGTCAGGATTTACAATCCAGAGATAACTTTCAATATCTTTCTCATGTGTCTTAGTTTTATAATCGAATTCTCTTTTTTCATCCTCAGAATATAAAACAACTTCTTGTCCAGGAACTCCAGTAACTTTATTCATTCTAATTATTCCACAATACAATTCTCCGTTCATTTCAACAACCTCACAATTTCCTCAACCGAAACAAACCTCATCGGCTTTCTATGATTTAATTTAACAGCTCCTTCACTTTTCCCGCCGACATAACACTTCAAATTTCTAAAAGCATCTCTCCCCTTCGCCCTATCCCGCGGCAACATCCCCCTAATCATTCTCTTAACCAACTTATCAGCAACCCTAGGATATTTCGGTCCCTTCATCGAACCACCACTTCCCATTTCTCTCTTCGTCAAAATCTTTTTCGCCAACAACTTCTTATCCCCAGAAATAATAATCTTCTCACAATTAACAACATCAACGTTCTCGCCCTTCAACAAATCTTTAGCAACAACACTAGCCAACCTACCAAAAACCGCTCCTTCACCGTCATAAATTATTTTCACCATAACATCAAAGTCGCCTCCAAACTTTTTTTCAAATTAAAAGTACTATCAGGTTCAGAACTCCACAAACCCTCTCTGTTTGGATTAGCTGCAACATTTTCCATATACCTTTTAAATCCTTCTCTACTATCAGAATAAAAACGAAACCTTCTCCCATCATAAGTAACTCCAGAACAATTCTTCATCTTATCGCAAAATATCAAAACCATTTAATTTCGGATTCTTCTTCATCTCTTCCCCAATAAAAACAAAAGTCCCTTTCATGTTATTAATTTTACCCAAAGCCTTCTCGCTCACAGCCCAAGCAACAATTTTTTTCGGTCCACTCAAATCCCCAGCACTCAAAACTTTCCCAGCAACCAGAACATCCCCCTTAATCATATCAATATCTTTCAAATTCACAGCCGGCCACCGTCTCTTCGGTCGCGCCAATTCCTTAGCCACAACAGGATTCGTCTTCTTCAACTTCACAATAACATTAACCAACTCACCATCCATTTTCCCACGCATTCTTTTTTCAATCTTGGTCTTATTAATGCTAACTTCCATCACTTAACCGCCTTAGAAACCTCTAACAAATTACTCTTCAACACCCTGCACGATTCCTCAAAAATTTTCTTAGCCTCCATCTGTCCCCACGACTCAATCGCAAAAACCAAATTATCATCAAACGAAACCTCAACACCAGGATAATCCTTCACATCCTCTTCGTCCAAATTACATTTCCACGCATTCTTCACCTTCACTTTCTCGCCATACATCTCAAAAACCTCAGGATAAATCTCAACCAACTCAGTTTGCTTCTCACCCTCAGCATTCAACTTAATCATCGGCAAATGTTTATAATAAACAAGCCCCGGCATAAACTTCGCATGATTAATACCCTTACCAGCACGAGCCCTCGCAACAATCTCCAACTGCTGACCTTCCCCCAACAAAACAATCGGAGTCTCAGGATAAATAACCTCAGCGCCCATCTCACCAGCCAAAATCATCTTACCATCCACTTCCCCCTTCCCTTTCAACTTAAACTCCACAACATCACCCTTCTTCATCTTCTGATTCTTCAAACTTACCAAACCCAACCGATGCGCAATAATCTCGTCGTAGAGTGCAGAATCGTTTTTGTAAATATCACATTCATCAATCGCCAAAATATCAATCTCACCGACACTCCTCCGAATCGCGTTCGCCAAACTGACATTCATCTCAACACTAAAAACAACTTCCTCGCTTGTATTTTTTATATTTTCCATCTTAATATTTTATCAAATTATCAGTTTATAAGTTTATACTCCCAAATTTATTCCCTAATTCAATTCGCCAAGCCCCGACCAGCGAAGCGTCCGAATACCAAATACCCACCCCCGATGAAATTTTTAATTTCATTATGGTCTCCGACCTCTCCGACCTCCCTTCTTCTTCGGTCCACCTCGAGCAGTAGCAGTAGTCTCCGCCATACTCAAAATCTTCATACCTTCCTTCGTCAACGTCCTAACAATCGCATGCGCCCCAGGTCCAACCCCAGTCGCCCCAGTCTGCCCCTTCATCCTAACGTAAACCGCATTAATCCTGTAATCCCTACAAATCTCCTGAACTCTCTTAGCAATAAACATCGCGATCGTCGGGTTCGCCCGCATCCTATCATGCTTCGTAATCTGCCCACCACTAATCCGCCCAATCGTATTCCCAGCCAAATCCGTCACAGTCGCAATCGTATTATTAAAAGTCGCATAAATATTCACAATCCCAATATTCTCTTCTTCTTTCTTTGCCATTATTCTTTATCTTGCCCCGTTTGATCTTTATTATCCAATGGGGCCTCCTCTTTAATATTCTCCTCAACAACAGGTTCTTCAGGCTTATCCTCAACAACTTCTTTCTTTGGCTTAACCTTCCTCTCCTTCAAAGCAATCTTCCCCTCAAGCTCCAGAGTCACAACAAACGACGGAATATTCACAATCTTCCCATCAACCAAAACATTCTTATGAACAATCAACTGTCGCGCACCCTTAGGAGTAGTCGCCAATTTTTTCCTAACAACAAAAGTCTGCAATCGCCTGTCAAAAATATTCTCCTCAGTCAAAGCCAAAACATCAGAAATATCTGTAATATTAAACCCAACCTTACCCAACTTCTCAAAAAACGCCCTCTGCTCCTCGTCACTCGCCCCAATCAAACCCTTCGCCCTACGCCTCAACTTAGAAACCGCACTCTTCGCCTTCCAAATTTCCCTCTTATTTTTCAACCCATACCGCTTCACCAAAACATTCTCCTCGTCCATCCTAGCCCGGTCATACAGCTTCTTCGGACGACTAAACAATTTACGTTTTCTTTTAATATCTCCCACTATCCTTTCTTCTTCGCCGCAGCAACGGACGGCTTCCTATTCCTCCTAAAATTAGCTTTAGTTCTCTGCCCTCTAACTGGCAATCCAGCAACATGCCGAACACCCTTATACGACCTAATCTTCTTAAGTCTCTTAATATCAAACTCCTTCCTCAACTTCAAATCCGCCCCACTAATATGCAAATCCTCTCCACTCTCCAAATCATTCTGCCGATTCTTCAAAAAACTCGGAACCTCCAAATTCTTCATAAACTCCTCAATTTTTTTCAATTCATCCTTCTTAAAATCCTGCAACTTCACATTCTGATCCAACTCCAAAACCTTACAAACAGCATTAGAAATCGCCCAAGACACCCCATCAACCTTAGTCAAAGCCGACCTTATTTTAATATCCCCTCGAATATCTTTACCCAAAACCCTAACCAAGATAACATCTTCTTCCTTCTTTCTCTTATAATCTTTCTTTCCTTCCATCTTAAAAAATAAACAGATTGTGCCTCTGCATTTCTGTCAACTCCTCCATAATTCTTTTACTAACAACCTTCTCCGGCGACGGTATATTGCTAACCCGTTCCCTAATATCCTCAAACGATTCAAATTCTTTTTCTTCCCTAGCCTTCAAAATAGCACTCGTGTGTTTCTTCCCAAGACCAGGCAGCAATTCAAACTGGTGAAGTCGGGTATTTATAGCTTGCGCTTTATTAAAGAAATTAACAAACCTTTCCTCGTCATCCAAAACCGATTCCTCAACAAAATCCCCAAGCTGACCTTTCGCAGTCTCAGTCAATTTCTCCCTCGGACATCTACCTAAAATATACTGAACCTTATCCCTTTTCCCGTCCCCAATATAAACCTTATCTCCAACCTCAAACCTCTCGCCACGCCTAGGAACCAATTGCAACAAAGTAAAACCACCTATCCCAATCGCTTGCCCCAACGGCATCCTACGATTCTCCAGCGGATAACCATATGGTAAAAAGTCTAAAATAATTGCGTGCTCTTCTTTCGCCATAAGTCTATTTGAATTTTTTAGTAATATCCAAAATCTTATTTACTTCATCCGCGTCAAGCGAAACATCAACCAAAACTTTATTCAATTCCTCAGCGTCCGTCGGCACAAAATCCACAATCTTCACAACATGAAGATCCTTCAACTTAATCAAATCAAGCGCCTCAATTTCCTTAGCTAATTCCTCCGCCTTTTCAACTTTCAAAACATCAAAATTCTTAACAAATCTCTTAATCTCCTCCGCCTTCTCCGAATCCCCAACCAACTTAACAACCTCAGTCATACTAACAGGTCTCGATTCCTTTATCATGCCAACACCTTCAAATGAACAGGATGAATAACAAAAGTCTTCAACTTGTCCCCGTCTTTAATTTCAACTTCCTTAAACTTCCCACGACTACACTTAACCTTCCCACTCATTCCCCGAAGCCTAGGCGGAAAACTCATACGAACTCCCCTCTCGTCAACAACAGCAACACGCGCACCGTCGTCAATATTTTTAAAGTAAGAACTAAGCTTCAACTTTCCCTTCTCCCTAATCTTCTTTCCTCGTCTTGCCATCGTCTTAAAATTACAGAACTCTTCAGCGCTGTACACTCGGACATCTCTATCCTATCAAACCAAGAAAAATTCCATTTAAAAATCTTTCCTACCAAAAATTAACAATCCCCAATCCCAAATTTCTGAGGAATCTTATCCATCACCAACTCCTCCGCACAAACCTCTTCAGCAACAGGACATTTAACCTCTTCCACCGCTTCCTCAATCTCCCCAACCTGCCCTAACTCCAAATTCCCAACATCCCTCTCCCTTTCCATATTCTCAATAATCGTCTTCGCCAACTTCTCTCCCCAAACCCCATACATGCAACGCTCACACATATCGACGACACATTCGTCCGCAACATCCACAGAACAATAAACACACTTTTTTGCCATTATCACCTAAACCAAACTTACCCACATCTCTTTTTAAATTTTTGTGAGATAAATTACAACCATCCCAACAAGATGACAAAACTTAAAAAGAAAATAACGTTACTAATGACATGAAAAAAGACGTGACATTAATCGTGCTACTATTATTATCAATAGGGCTAACCTCAGCAGCATGTAATTTAAATACAACACTTCTAAACCAAGACCCATACCCAGCAGTACCAGGCGATTACGTCAAACTAGTATTCCAAGTAAAAGGAATCGATTCCCCAGACTGCGACGACATAACGTTCAACCTACTAGCGGACTACCCAATAGAATTCAACCCAGGCGAATCAGGAATCCGAATCTTCAGCAAAGTAGACTACATAAAAGATTACGAATCAAATTTGTTAATACCATACGAAGTCAGAATAAATAAAGACGCACTTGACGGTGCAAATCCAATAGAAGTCCGAGTACAATCCAAACACGACGCACCAATCACAAAAACTTTCAACATAGAAATAGACGACGTCCGAGCCGAATTCGAAATCTACGTAAAAGATTACAGCTACACAACAAACGAAATCACACTCGAAGTTCTAAATATTGAAGAATCCGATATAGAAGCACTAACAATAGAAATCCCAAAACAAAATGCAATCAACATTAAGGGTTCAAATCGAGTAGTAGTCGGAGACCTAGACTCAAACGAATATACCTCAGCAGATTTTGAAGCAATTTTATCCGACGGAGAATTCAAAGTAAACCTAATATATTCCGACACAATCAACACAAGGCGAACGGTAGAAAAAACAGTAACATTTGATTCATCATATTTCACAGAAAGAAAAGCCGACCAAAAAACAACAGGAATGGGAACTTACGCATTCTATGCGGTCGTCGTCGTAATAGTAGGATACTGGATTTATAGAAAAAGAAAGAAGTCCCAAAAGAATAAGAAAAAATAATTCTATCTTATCTACTCATGCCTCAATGCATCCACAATATTCGTCTTACTCGCATTCCATGCCGGAATCGCTCCACTAATAGCACCAGTCAGAACCGCAAATGCAATCAAACTCACAAACAAATAACTAGGAAACACCGGCGCCAAAAAACCCCAACCAAGATTATCTAAAACAACACCTCCAGTGTAAGACGCTCCCCACCCCAACAAAACTCCAATTACCCCAGCAACAAGCCCCAAGAACCCAGCCTCAAAAAGAAAAATCCCAAACACCTCGCCATTCGTTCCACCAATTGACTTAATTACACCAATCTCCTTCGTCCTCTCAATCACCGACGTAATCATCGTATTCGCCGTGTTAACCGCACTCACAAAAACAGAAATCAACGCAATCAAAACAATAAACCCAACAATAATATTCATCGCACCAGCATAACTTTCAATCATATCAGCAAAACTATCAACGCTGAAATCCTCTTTCCCCTTCTCAAGGTCTCGAGACTGCCGAAGTCCCCGTTCAATATTATCCACCGCCCAATCAACATTATCAGTATCAACTCGAGCCACAATCCAGCCATAAGAATCTGTATCGTTGGGATAGATTTCAGCGACCGCATCATTTACAACATAAATATTAGCATCGTCACCAGGGTTCCCAATAGCCTCATAAAACCCAACAATCTGCATCTCTCGTTCCTGAATTTCAACCTTATCATTAAGTTTCAAACCTCTAGAAAAAATCTTGTCATCAATCATATAATTATAACCAAGCGTCACCTTGTTCGTATCAGTTGTTCGTAGCTCTCGACCCTCAGCGATATCCACGTCTCCAATATCCATAACAATCGGCACTTTCGGGTCATACCCCATCAAAAATACATATTTCTGTTCGTCCCGAGATTCGACCATCGCAATCTTCATATAAACCCCAGTCGATTCATAAACCCCACCAGCTCTCTCTACAACCCGAACATCTTTATCTGTCAAGGCAAATGCAGAATCAAGTCCAGGAACACCCCCACTACCTTTCGCTGTAACCATAACTTTATCTCCACTCCCACCCTCCAACAAATCATTCATATAACCATAAAGCCCAAGCCCAAAACTAACAAAAATAAAAATCGTAGCAATCCCCAAAAAAATCGACAACACCGTCAGAAAACTCCGACCCTTCCGATGCAAAATATTTCTCAAAGCATACCGAACACTCTCAATTCCTATCATCCTCGCAAAGCCTCCACCGGATTTTCTTTAGCAGCATTCAGAGCCGGAACAATCCCCGCGATAGCACCAATCAAAAAGCTACCAACCAAAGCTCCACCAACTAACACAAAATCAATCGACGGAGCAACCTCCCCACCAATCCAACTATTAATTGCCAAAACACCAAGAACACCAACCAAAACACCAAACACAACACCAACCAAACCACCAACAAGCCCAAGAAGTCCAGATTCAATCAAAAATTGCATAAAAATCTGAGAGTTCCGAGCTCCAATCGCCTTCATAATCCCAATCTCCTTCCTCCTCTCCAAGACCGAGGTCGTCATAGTATTAACAATCCCAACAGCTCCAACCAAAATCGAAATCGAGGCAATAATAACAATAAAAGCCTGGACCCCCCCAAGAACACTGTTCACAGTATCGAGCATCGCATCCGGCGTCGAAACCGAAAAATCTTCTTTCCCAATATCAACGTCTCGTCTCTGTCTCATCAACTTTTCAATATCTTCTTTCGCTCGCTCCATCAAATCCTTATTTTTAACTTTCACTGCAATCAAATCAACATCCTCTTCGTAGTCAAATAAATCAGCAAGCACATCTTCATTCATTAAAACCATATTGTCAAAAAGAAAACTCCCCTTCTTTTTCAAAATTCCAGCAACAGTAAATCTTTCATCTTGAATCAAGACGGTTTTCCCTGGAACAATCTTTTCCCCAAAAGCATCATCACTATTATAAAAATTCCAACCCAAAACAACTTTATTGGTATCGCCATCCTTAAGCATACGTCCAGCAATAGCTTCGACATCCACCATCTCATAAACAACCTTTCTCTCTTCACCATCGGGGACAGACATTGCCATACCAAACCCAACCACATCATTAAATTCCATTTTCCCCGTTGGCATCATCCTGGGAATTGCAACATCAACACTAGATATCTTCTCAATAGCTTCAGCATCATCCCTCGTCAACTTATTTGTAACCCCAGTCCCAGGCGGTCCAGCAGCACTAATCCCTCCTGCCTGCACAGTAATCACCTCAGTACTACTAATTCCAAACTGCGCCCCAACCGCCATCTTCAAGCCCGTCCCAAGAGAAATCAACGAAACAACCGCCATCACCCCAATAAAAATCCCAAGCAAAGTCAACCACGAACGAATCCCCCGATGCCTCAAGTTATTCAACGCTAAATTAAAATAATCTTTCATTTACTTCCCCTTCCTTTTCTTCTTCCCATTCTTAAACAAACTCTTCCCACCCTTCCCTGTCACCCTATCCAATTCCCCATCCAACAACCAATAAACAACATCCGCATACTTCCGCGCCAAATCCGCGTCATGCGTCACCACAATAATCGTCTTCCCCTCCTTATTCATCCTCTCCAAAAATTCCATCACAATCGTCCCAGTTTTCGTATCCAAATTCCCAGTAGGCTCATCCGCCAAAATAACCTCGGGGTCATTAGCCAAACTCCTAGCAATAGCAACTCTCTGCATCTGTCCCCCCGAAATCTCACCAGGATAATGATCCATTCTCTCCCCCAAGTCAACCAACTTCAAAAGCTCCTCCGCCTTATCCGCCCGCTCTTCAATATCCATTCCCTGAAACGTCATCGGCAACATAACATTTTCCTTCACAGTCAAATTCGCAATCAAATTAAACGACTGAAAAATAAACCCAATTTTTTTCCCTCTAATTTGCGCCAAATCACTTTCCTCCAAAGTCGAAATATCTTCCCCATCCAAATAAATAGTTCCCTTAGTCGGAACATCAAGGCTCCCAACCAAATTCATAGCAGTCGACTTCCCCGAACCAGACGGTCCCATAATCGCAATAAATTCTCCCTCAAAAACCTTAAGGTTCACCCCATTCAAAGCCTTCACCACGCTATCCCCCATCTCATAAAACTTCGCCACGTTTCGCAACCGAATCAACTCTTTCCTCTTATCCATCCCCAAAAAAGACAATCGAGATATATAAATTTAGCTATGAGTTTCATATCCACCAGGGATACCTACTGGGTAAACCAGAACAAAATTCGTTTAGAAAACTTCGTCGTAAGTTTTATAAACCAAAATTTCACTAACTAATTATGATAATCCCAATAAGATGCTTCAGTTGCGGAAAACCGATAGCGCACCTCTACACACAATACAAAGCCCTAGTCGAAGAAGGCATGACACAAAAAGAAGCCCTCGACAAACTAGGAATCAAAAGATACTGCTGCCGAGCCCAAATTCTAGGACAGACAGACACATTGAAATTAGTTAACAAGTTCAAAAAATTCTAAATTAACTACAACTCTTCTAAAAAAATAAACAGACAGCTTCGCGCCTTCCCATCAAAGACAGTACAAACACGAACGCATCAAGCTTAACTTCCGAGTTCGGAACGGGATCGGGTGTAACCAAGATACTATGGCCGTCTAACAATTCTAGAAAATATCCTTTTATAAGGTTTACGCTCTCGGCAGGATTTGAAGAATAGTTTGACTCTCAATCTGAACCAACTATATTGGATACATGTTAATGAGGAAACTTCCTTATAAACATTCTTACTGTGTAATTATTTTGAATTTATTTTGGGTTAAAGGTGTTGATTATTTATTACAATAAATTGCACTAGGATATTTCTTCTAAATGACAACTTTTTTATCTCCAGGTTCGCCATTAATTATAGAGTAAGTCATCTCTTTATTTCTTTCATACCCAAGCGTTCCTTCAATCATTTTTTCCTTAGAATCCTCTTCCATATATCCTTTTCTAATAAGAAAATCGAAAAATGTCAAAGGTGTGATTTTGGGGTAATCATACTTAGAAACTTTTCTTAATTTAAAACTTTTATCTTGAACAATGTTCTCCATAGCCTTTTTCACGAATGCCTGATGCCAGCTAACAATTAACGAACTTACAAAGGCATCCTCTCCGAAGGCTTCTAAAAATTCCTTTGCTGCAAACTGCTTATTTGTTTTATTTTCTTTCCCTTCTTTAAATTTGAGATTTTTAATTATGAATTCTTTTGCATCAAGGCCGGGACAATCTCCAAAATGAGAGAGGTCAATATTTGGGAACACTATGGGGTTTTGAGCCAAAGGATACATTCTGCAAGTGAGAGGTCGTTCACTATAGATTAAACATCTCTTGTTTTTATCCAAAAAGGGACAGGGTTCTATTATTTGCTTAAAATCTACACAGAAATATAAGCCACTTCTTTTTTCAAGAGCAATATCAATTGGCTGTATGTTTATTTTGACATTATGTTTTTTTGCAAGTTCCTTGAATTTTGCAAGTTCCCACTCGCGCAAGGGTAATCCGTTGCTTTTGGCTTCTTGGTCCCTGAAAGTTTGGCAACATTTTCCACAAGAGATACATTTGAACTTTACTTTTTGTTTCGTCATCCTATGGTATATAGGAATCTTCATCTTTTTGTTCCTTTCGCTTTCTTTCGAAAAAAACTACTTTTTACCTGGAATCATGTCTTTCCTCACAATGCACCACTTATCCATGTTATACTTTTTGAAATATTGATACTTAAATAAATAATCATTTTCAAATTCAGGATAGTACTCTTTCATTTTTTGAAAGATAAAAACTGTTGTGTCCTTATCTTTTTTATCAAACATCTTGTGGTGTTTTTTGCAAAGAGTTATCGCCTCTTTATGATTATTGGTCCTTGTATCTTTGTATGCAACGACATGGGCAAATTCTAAGTTTTCCTCAACTCCACAGATAACACACTTGTTTCCATCTCGATTAAAGGCAAGTTTCCTTTCTTTATCTAGACCCTTACTCCTCTTTTGGGCTTTTTTCTTGCGGTGAGTTTTGTAAAACTCTTCAACTTCTTCGCTACTAATTAAGCCCATAATTCTCAACCTATGCGCCACGGCTCCAGGGGAACGCAATGCACAAATTTGCCCTCTTTCTGTTATCTTGCTTTTTCTGTTTTCGTTAAGCTGTTTTGCAATATCTTCAAATGTGTTTTTGTTTTTGTAGCCTTTCTCTACAATTTCATAATCCTCTTGATACCAAAATGTTGACCACGTTTTGAATTCTGCCATCCTATATCATACAGAAATCTTCATACTTATGTTTCTTTCGCTTTCCCTTGCAAATAAACTACTCTTTATTTGTTTTGGAGTTCCCCTCCTTAAATTTGGCCAAATTATTGGGGGTAGTTTATTTGAGACCTATCATAATATTTAAACTCCCTCGCTACTATCGGTTGGATAATTTTAAATAATACTTTTTATTGTAAAGAATATGCATATTAACAATAAACATACATGTCTTTTATCTCTCATAGCAATTTTATTTTTATGCGCTATGGGTGTTGCTGAAGATTGGGATGATACCTCGAAGATAACTATCCTAGGAAATTTTTCTGACCAAAAAATAGATGAAAATAATAATGGGCTCTATGATTATCTGATAGTAGAATTTGATGTTGACGTTTTAAAGGAAGGGGATTATAGAATAAGGGGAGCCAAAAAAGAGGACAGGATGCGATGGGTGGACTACAATGGGTACCTTACAGAAGGAATACACAGGATTTCATTCAAATTCAGTGGGATTAATATTTATATGGACCGTTCGTATGGTGAGAGCTTAATTAGGGGTATCAATATGCACGAAGATGGAAATAATGAACCATTCTTTGTAAAACTTGAAAATTTTTATAGTTTCGATGATATTTATTACGAAGAATTTGAAAAACCCCCTGTAATTCCAACTGGAAATTTTTCTGATTACGTAGTTGACGAAGATGAAAATGACCTATACGAATACTTAGTAATTGAAGTAGAATTAGAAGCTTTTGAGAAAGGGAATTACAAATTAACTGGATTTTTAAAGGACTTAAATATTCAACCCCAATTTGAGATAAATATTGAAAAGGGGATAAACATTGTAGAGCTAAGATATAGCGGGGAAGATATTCTAGATAAAGAAATAAATGGACCTTACCGTTTCGATGGATTGAGTTTAGAGGATAGCGATAGAAATCTTATATGGTCGTTAGGTGATGGTGATGGCAAGCACGAGTGGATGGAATTTCCATTAACAGAAAAATATTATTACCATGATTTTGAGAGAGAAATAGAAGATAAAGGAACTCCTACTAATCAGTATAAAGATGAGGAAGAGCCCATCAATAACCATAAAGAGGAGGTAGAACCAGAAGAGACAAATGAAATTTTAAACAAGAAGACGGAAAACGTCATTACGCTTTATCAAAAAGAAGAAAATTCACAGGTCAGTAATGTTCTAGATGCTAAAGACAATAACTGTATTAATGATAAATGTAAAGAAGACGGAATCCTGAGCTCAATTATTCAGTGGTTCAAAGGACTCTTTGGATTTAATGACGGTGATGATAAAGACAAAGATTCTCGATATAAGGAAAACAATGAAGTTCTTTCTCTTAATATAGCATTAGATAATAATGATTTTGGGTTCTGCTCTAGTTTTAAAAACGAGGATTATTTGTTGGCATGTTATTTGGGAGAAAGTGTATATGAAAGGGATTCGGATAGTTGCAATAAAATGAAAGATAAAGAGATGAAAGATAAGTGCTTTTATTATTCTGCCACGTACGATTCTAGTTCATGCAAATTAATATCAGATGATGAGTTGGAAGAATCATGTATGGCCACCGTACCAATGGGAGAGAATATAGATAAAGAAATTGAAAAATTAGCTGAAAAATTTGAGAAGATTTCGAATGATGATGAATATAGCAGCGAAGAATTGGCAGAAGCAAGGCAAGAATTTGAAAGCATGGTAGAAGATATGGAGCAAATGAAAGAAGAAATGGGAAATGTAATAATGGATTCTTTCTATATGGGTATCGGGATTAGAAATAATGAATCGAGATTTTGTGATAGAATATTGGGAGATGATGCAAAGGATATGTGTTATTCTATAGTGGGAGAATATGGTGCTGATTTAAGGGCATGTCCTAAAATTGATGACGTATTAGAGCAGGCACAATGCTATACCGCAGTTGCAAAGGATAGAAAGGACCCTGCTATTTGCAATTCCATAAGATACGGGAGTTTCTATAGACATTATCACGATTATTTTGAATGGGAGCTTCAAGTTGACTGCTTAGATGAAGTTTACGAAATGACAAATGATGATGATATATGTTCATACGCTACTAGGCAAGATGTTGAAGAGAGATGTATTTCTTATATTTTTTAGGGGAATTAAAATGAAGCACTGGATTGAATTAAATTTTCTCATTACTATTGATTGGTGTGTATTTTAAACCACATTAAATCAATCAAATTCTGACTATTGACGTAAGTATAAATTTTACCTGTTTTTATTTTGCATACCTTAGATAATATCCGCCCTTCTTTCTGTATCCCTTGTCCTTTGACCCCCTTGGTCTTCCTAGCTTTTTACCTTGCTTCTTTCTCCTAGCTAATCCCAATTTAATCCTTTCCCTAATCATTTCTCTTTCCATTTCCGCAAAGCCAGATAGAATAGTGAAGAAGAATTTTCCCATAGGAGTAGAGGTGTCTATGTTCTGGGATGTTGCTATGAGTCTAACCTTCTTGTTCTTTAATTCCTCTAAGACTTGTAATAAATGAGAAGTTGACCTTCCTAGTCTATCAAACTTCCAAACAACAATAGAGCTGAAGCAGCCTCTTCTCATATCTTGTAACATTTTATCTAATTCTGGCCTTGTTGTTTTGGAACCCGAGACCCCTTCGTCTTTGTATATGCTATAAATTTCTAATTGGTTTAGCTCACAATACTTCTTTAGTTCTATCTCTTGATTAAGAGTTGTTTGGTCTGCCGTTGAGACTCTTAGATATAAGGCGGTTTTCATTTTATCATAATACTAATTGTGAAATAAATTAAAAGGGTTAGTTCAACCAATATTAGTTTAGTTTTGAATTTCATTATCCTAGATAGCTCCTTTTCTTGGTGTCTCCACGAAACCCTTCTACAAAGGAGATTAATCCCATAGCCTTTTCACATAACTCATCTATACCTTTTTCGGAACTACCAAGCCTAACTTCAATCCCATTAGGAGTTTCTATCTCTAATACTTCCGACATTGTTTCTTTCTTCTTTTTCATTTTATTATTTGGTTTCTTCCAGCCTGTCCAAGCTTAATTTGGCATGGCGAGTTATCACCGTTATATGGGGTGATTCTGGGTTATACGCAGTTTCTCAGGAATGAATTTTGTACTTTCTAATATCCCAACCTTTTTTCCTCATGCTCTGTATGTTTCGATTAAGCAAACTAAAGCTAACCATCTTGCCCAATCTCTCAGTCATCCTCTGCCTAAGTTCTTCTTGTGTCCTGTATCCAAGACCAGCTTCTTCCCATACGTCAGGCTGCATGCTTTCTGGATTCAATTCTTTTGTAGGCGTGTCTATTAGGGAGGCCTCTTCTTGTTGGGCCAAAGCCTTCAGTTCTCTTGTTATTTGCTCATTTAATTTAGATGTAAAAGCCGTCTTCATGTCCTCATAGGGAGCTACTATGTGTTCGGGAGGAGACGGAACCATCCAGTATGTTAATTTTTTCGCACCCCTTTCACCTTTGTGCATCACATATAACCTATGTTCATAAAATTTCTTCAAATTTCCATTATACTGTAAAAGTTTGGGGTTAACATGAGCTTCTTTTGTTTTTCTGCTCCAACCCTTTAGCTCAAACTTAGCATGCATGAGTTTTGTAGTAGCGCTATCCAAAAAATCAGAGTAAGGACTATTGAACAAAATTATGATATTCTGATGTCTAAAGGTTGATAGCAAATAGAGAAAGAGTTTATTTATTCTACTCTGCCAATCCCTCTTATTAACAGAAGTTTGAGCCTCATCGAATATCAAGACCTTGTATTTTTTCTTACCCAAAAAACTTTCCTTATCATTACACTTGTTAATAGAGTTCATAAGACCGCTAAAATTAAAGGACAATTGTTCTCTCGGGTCAAACTCTGGGTCTAACATGTAGGCCACACTCAGAGTAGTCCAAGTCTTTCCAGACCCAGTAGGGCCAAAAAAGCCAGCTAGAAAATTTAGGTTATTCTTTATCCTCTTTTTAATCCAACTAATCCAGGCAAATTCTCCTTCGCGTTTCAATATTATATTTTGCATTATTCTCTTTCTCCAAAAATTGACCCCTTGAGATAATCCTGCCTTTTCAAAAGTAAATTTAGTTCCCTGAAAAGTCGCTTGGCATGATTAACTTTTATTTTGCTGTAGTAATCGCTTGGAATTTCTCCTAAGGAAAACTTCTTCCTAATTTCCTCAAATTTATTTCCAAGTTTTTCCTTTAATTCAAAATTCCAACTACTCATTACTTCGCTACATGTGTCATATTCTTCCATCATCTCTTTGTCAAAGTATGGGAGGAGAACAATTGCCAAAGCTTCTACCGCCTGAATATAGCTTTCTCTAGTGTCTTCCTCATATACCACGCTTTCTCCGTGAGCTATAAGAGAAACTTTCTTCATCTGCCTTAGTTCACTTGATGAGATTTCTAATATTCTTTTTAGATGTTGTAATACTATCTCTCTAAATTCTGTTCCATCTTTTTTGTTTCCGATAAATTGTTCTCCTTCCATTTTACTAGTATTCTAAAAATTTCTTGCAAAACTTCTTGCATGCTTCACTTGTTATCCAGCTACCTATTGCATGAGAACAATCTATGCAACAGCAAAGTTTTCCTGAATTTGTTTGTACGAATCTAGCGTCTTCTTGTTCTCTTCCATCTATTGAAGTTATGTCCTTTGAACACATATCACAAATCATTGCCATTTTATTTTCTGACCTCCTTTCAAATTTTGTAAATTATGATAACGTTTCCACTTTGTGCAACACACAAGGCAAAATAGCTTGACCCCTTTTGACCTAGATTGATGATAGATGGACTGCTTTGTTTTTGCTTTGCATTTTTTACAATTTAAGATGTGAATATTATCCCTTAGGAAGTGGTCATTGTAACATTTCTCGTTTTTCATAAGGCCACCTTCTCTTTGTATTCTTTAATTGCCCTATCGCAAGTACTATCCTTATTCGTATTGTTATTGATTGTCAGATTAATTCCAGCCTCACTAAGTGCTTCGTAAATTTTTCGTTTATCCCAATCTGCGCCTATATTTAGTTCGAACATCTTTTTTACTAGTAAATTATTTCGAGAGACTTTTTTCTTTTTTGTATATTTGGTGGCAACTTCTTCTCCCACAAAATTAAGGGATATGGACTTCTCTTCAAAAACAATCTCAATCTTTTTCGAAGATTTTTCTCCGCCCCTATCTTTGTCGTTATACATAGAAACCCTACTAGTACCTTTCTCTCTCCTGATTCTCCAAACTGCATCAGAATTTCCAAACCACTTTGTAGAGCCCAAAAAACCCCTGCCATGCTTATCTGTATGGTGTAAAAAAATAACTGAAACTTTCAAATCATCTGCCAATCTTTTTAGAACTTTATTGAATAGGCTTGTAACGTCTCTGGCAGAGTTGTCATCAAGGGAACCTGTAAGTGGATTTATGGTATCAAGATAAACAATCCCAATCTTTAATTCCCTTATCTTATAAGCTAGTCTTTCAAAAAAACTGCTATCCATTAAATCTCCGCATTCACCTCTTCTTATCAAATGGAATGGGAATTTGCGACTTCTAATTTTGAGACCCCTCATCATTTTCCTTGTTCTTTCGCAGTCTATGTCGTAATGATTTTCTGCACTAAGATATAAAACTGGTTGTTTTTTTGTTTGAAATTTACCTAAAAACTTTTTCCCAGAGGCAATGCATAGACACTGGTTTAAACAAATCATAGATTTGAAATCTCCAGACTCTCCAAACTTCATACATATTTCACTAGGATAAATAAAGTCTTTTATGATAAATTTTTTCGATGGCTTGTGGCTTAGTATAGCTTTGAGGTCTAAAACTTCTAATTCGGGTAAGGCATCAATATTTCCTTCGTGCCAATTTCTCTTATCCTGCTGTCTTTCTAAAGAGAGTCCTCCTATTCCTGATAGCCAGTCTATTGCTTCTTCACTTTCTAATTTCTTAGATTGTTTTGTTAGTGAAATAATATTGAAATCCCCTTCACAATTAAAACAGTGTGCTACATTCTTACGATAACTAAAGCATTTATGCCCCTTAGAGCTATGTAGGGGGCAGTCTGTTGGATTTTTTGAGGTGTCAATTCCCAGTTCATCTAAAACGTCTTTTATGTTTACCTTCTCACATAATTTTTTTATGAAATCGTCATTTGAGTTAATATCTTCTTCTCGTATTGGTTCTTTCGCTTTCTTTCTAGTATAGAATTGATATAATATGGATTTCAGTTGGCTTGCTGATATTGAAGATACTTCATGGTCGATTAGTATTTCTGATTTTTTGTCTTCAAATTCCGAGCCACAACACACGACCTGCCCTCCCAATCCTAGAATATCCATAAGATGTTCATTATTTGAATCCTTAATAGAATGTTTTTCCAAAACCTTATCTATCTGATAATAGAAATGAGGTAGTTTTCTATTGATACTTAACCCTGTAAATGTCTTTGGCATTATAGAAAATAGCTTATTTCTTATCTTTGGATTATCACAATCCACGACAACCAATCCGCCACAACCTCCCAGAATACCCACGTTATTGCCGTCTTTTAGCCATTCTAGTATCTTTTTGTCATCGTACTCATAAGAACGGAGTTCGCCTTTATGTTTTGTTTCTCCGGTTATTTTATTTCTCCAAACCTGATTTTCATCTTTTTCGTAAAATTCTTCATTAACTTGCCATCCTGTTTCTGAAGGTTCTTTTTTATCAGGCTTCAATAATATAAATCTAAATTCTTTTTTCCTTAGCTGTTTTGGTATTTCCATATTTTTTAGGTTTCTCACCTACTCGCTACTCATACCCTTAGAGGGGGTATGAGTAGAGTAGATGGGTAGGTTGCTATTTGAGCAGGTGAGTAGGTGAGTTGAGTAGTTGAGTAGGCTCGTTTGCACATAATTTAATTGTTTTTCCGGTATCAACCTGCTCAATAGAACATGTTAAATCCATTGTGAGAAGAGATTTTTCCTTTACGGGTGAGGTTTTCCCCATTAAGCTCCACCTCCTATAATCATAAGAACAGCTTCCGGAGTTACTGTTAATTTTTTGCCATTTTCCTCAATAGCCTCAACTGATGTCTTAGAAACAGAAAGTATTTTGCATCGATACCAGAAATTGTTTACTAAAGTGAGTTTGACAGGCTGACCTTCATAACTCTTGATTGACTGAAAATCCATGAAATAAATGTCAAGCCTGGGCTTGTTTCTCCCTTTGCATTATTTTTTTTAACTTAACCAATGCCTCAAAATTATCACTTTCTGTAAGTTCTGATTTCAATTCTTTTATTGCTAACCTTCTAGCTTCGAGATAATTACTCATTCTCCTCCTCCTCGGCATATAAAATAGGCACTATCTTAATTTTACCGGATTTAAAGTCGTCAACTTCCAAAAAATTTTCTTGTTTCTTGGGTTTAGAACTTTTATTTGTACTATCTAGCACTTCATTTTTAACTCTCATACCTTAGAATAGAAAAACCTACTCTTAACATGTTGTTGGGCAGAAAATCAACCAGAAAAAATTTCTTAACGGATTGTTGCCAAAGAAAAGAAATCCAATCCAGACATCCCGCCATTTATTAGATACTTCCTTATTTCTAATAATTTTTTAGAATCAGGATTTTTCTTAAATTCGTGTTCTGTTTTGCTAAACTCTACTATTCTATTAAGCTCTTTTCTCATTTCTTCAAAATAATCTTTTGCTTCTGGAGTCCAAGACTCAGATTCAAGCACCTCAGTATTTCGTTTTTTTACCAAATTTTTTATTTTGTTTCCTATATATCCTGTTTTTAAAATTTTTAATACATCTTTGTAAAAATGTTTTGCGCTTTTCCATGTACCGGGTTTTTCAAGCACTTGAATATCCCATTTTTCTGTTGGGTTTTTTACTGATTTATATGCTTCTTCTGTCATGAGCTCAATCCCAGCAGGAGTTAATTCATACATATTCCCCGACTTTTCAATTAATCCAGAATCTACATATCTTTTAATTTGCTTGTGGGCGCTTCGTGCCTTCTCCTGCATCTTCCAGAAGAAACTTTTGTCTTCTCTTAATTCTTTATACGTCTTAGCTTCTCCGGAAGTTAAATAAAAAAACTTTTCTGCAAAAGATAATTCCGGGGAATCTGGGTCAAGATTTACTGTTCTAATTGCTGCAAGATGCCTTATTGTTTTCGACGAATACCTATGATTTTTGATTTTCATTATACATAAAAACATAAAAACCTCTTCTTAACAAATTAGATACTCTAAACTATACATTCGACAACATCTTTCAAGCAATCTCTTTCAATATCTCTGCCTTAATTTGCTCTTTCAGTAGAGAAATAAACTCTTCTTTTAACTTGGGATTTTTTGCAATTAGCATCTCAGTCACATTTGCTTCTTGTTTTTGAATAGAGAAAGTATTTATGGCTTCTTTTGAAAGTGGAAATCCACAACTTTCGCAATGTTTATTTATCCCTCTGTTGGGGCGTTCGCAACGACGACAATCAATGACTGCAGGGACAACAGAGGAAATCTCATGCTTTCTTATTTCTATACCATTAAGTTTTGCCATGTTTTTATCCATGTCTTCTTGATTATGATACGAATAATGTGCAATGGCGTCTGATGTTTTACAGTGTCCTGACATCTTTCTTATTATTGGCTCTGGTATTCCTTCCCTCTCCCACTGACTAATGGCATATTTTCTAAACATCTTAGGAGATAGGTCTGGAATGCCTGATGGTTCTCGCATGTTTTTACAAAGTTTGACATAATGACCATGGCAAAGTGGCGTATTGTCTTTGTTTGTTGCCTTTCTGAAAATGTATAATCCACTTAATTCCTTTTCATTTTCAATACCAAAAATTTCCATGTATTCTTTCTTCCACCTATGCAAGAATGGTAAGCAATAAAACAGCATCAATTCCCTAGTTTCACTATCTCCGGAATATTTGGCTGTCTGTATCTTAATTTTAGTATGTCCATTTATGTCTGTGAATATGTCATCCCACTTAGTAAATCTTGATTCAGTATCTCTTGCGCCATCATCCCATTTTTTTGAGAAATAAAGCTTGTCTCTGTTTGTTTTTAGATTGCATATTATCTTGGCATCCATATCCTCATTAGTCTTAATTAGATTGCTTAACTTTGGCATATAGGTCTTTTTCCCTTTAGCCAATTTCTTTTCCTTCTTTTTTTGCTTATAGTATTTGAAAAAATCTGGCTCATCGTCATCCTCATCTAGCCCCAGCCAAACTCTATATGCATACTTAATAGCCGTTCTAAATTGCCCCTTTTTACCTACAGAATAAGTTGTATTTGCTATCCAATTGTTAAGGGCCTTAGCATCCTTTTTGTTTTGTGAGTCTAGGAAGTTTTTGTCTAAAGCGTAGCGCAAAGTTATAAGTGGGGTTCTATATTTATCCCTCACTGTTTGCTCTCTCATAACCTCCTCTTTGATTTCGACCAGAACACTATCTATTAAATCTATTTCGGACTGAGGAATGCCTTTCAATAAAACGTCTATTTTTGTCCCCCGCTTAACTCTTATTTCCTTCTTCATATTATTTTATCCCAAAATTACTATATATCATAGTGTTGGGCAGAAAGAGAGTCGAACTATTTTCCCACGCTCTCGGCAAGATTTGAACTTGCGACTTCTTCCTTAGGAGGGAAGCACTCTATCCAGGCTGAGTTACGAGAGCCTAAAATGACAAGAAAATTCGAATATAAAAAGTTAATGAGGGAAGGGGAATTGCTTGTGAATAAAATGAGTAAGCAGTTTTGATTTGCGAACAAAGAGCAAGTCAAAACACTCGTTCGAATCCGCCCGAACAAAAAATGAGGGAAGGAGGATTCGAACCCCCGTAGGCATAAGCCAACAGATCTTGAGTCTGCCCCGTTTGACCGCTCCGGCATTCCCTCGTTATCGATCAAACGTTTGACCGAGCTTTTTGCTCTTGATCTAAGTCAAGATACATCAAGAGTGAAATGCGAGCAGTGCAGGCATTCCCTCAATGCGCAGGCGGGGACTCGAACCCCGGTCAACTGGTTTCTTCTAACCAATATTGGAAGCCAGTTATTCTGCCACTAAACTACCCACGCATAAAATAAACACCAAATTTAGCATTTTAAACTTTATTGTTTCTAAAATGAATTTTCCGGTGACAATTCGAACACAAAACTTCGCATTTTTTCAATTCTTTAAGAATTCTCTCAATCGAATATCCATCCGCAACCATTTTCGAAACACCATTCTCCTTCTTTCCAATCCTATGATGAAAATCAATAGTAGCAACATGGTTCTCTCCACACTTCACACATTTAAGTCCAGATTTATATTTCCAAAACCATTTCCGAATTTCCAATTTCCGCTTCTTAATATGTGCTTTCTCAGACTCGCTATTTTCAGCATACCACTTCCGCCTACAAGCCCTCCTTTTCTCGATATCCTTATATGGCATAAAAACTCGGGGCAACCAACCTATATAAAAGTTTGTAAACCATAACAATACCTTTAAAACCCAAACCAATCTAAACATTACATGAAAAAATTCGAAAACTGGTACAACATCAACTACAAAAAAATCCTAATCATCCCGACAATAGTCCTCACCCTATCTCTCCTCTACCTAATATTCTTCTACGCTCAAACCGGAGACATAATCCACAAAGACGTGACCCTAACAGGCGGAACTGCAATAACAGTACTAACCCAAGAATCACCCCAAGAACTCGAAGCACATCTCTCTAAAACAATCCAAGACTTCGAAATCAAAACAATCTCCGACAACACCGGAACACAAATCGAACTTATAATAATGGCGAAAGACCAAGCCGCCTCATCACTAAAATCATCTCTAGAAGAATTCCTCGGCTACGAACTAACTTCCGAAAACTCATCAACAGAAACAACATCAGCGTCGCTGTCAGAAGATTTCTACAAACAACTAATCGTAGCAATAATCCTCGCATTCTTCTGGATGTCCGCAGTCGTCTTCATCATCTTCTCAAAAGGAATCAAAGCAAAATCCCAAGTAGTAATCATAAACATCCTATTCGGCTTCTTCCTAGGCAACTTCTTCCTAAAAACCAACCCAATCATCTCCGGTATAATCTTCGCCACATTCCTAATTTTCCTAGTAAGAATCTACATCAAAAAATCCGTCCCAGCTTTCGCGGTAATGCTCTCCGCCTTCGCAAACATCACGATGACACTAGCTCTAGTCAACTTCATCGGAATCGAACTCTCAACAGCCGGAATCGTCGCATTTCTAATGCTAATCGGTTACTCCGTCGACACCGACATCCTTCTAACAACAAGACTCCTCAAAAGAAAAGAAAGCGTCAACAAATCCCTCCTCAGCGCATTCAGAACCGGAACAACAATGACAATCACCTCAATCATCGCAATCACAACCGCCCTAATCGCAATCGCCTCATTCGAATCCGTCCTAAACCAAATCTTCACAATCCTACTAATCGGACTCGGCTTCGACCTATTCAACACATGGATAACAAACGCCTCAATAATTAAATGGTACGTCCAAAACAAATAAAATGAGAATAACATTCAGAATATGGATACTAATCGTGGTAGTTCTCTTATCCCTTATCTCAGTTTTCGGAATCCCACCACAAGTTCTACAAAAAGGACTCCTAATAACATCAGTAAACCCAAACTCAACACTATTCCAAGACGGCCTCCGCGAAGGAATGATATTACAATCAATTAATGAACAAGAAATAACATCCATGGAAGAGTATGCACAAGCAATGTCAATAATCACAAATTTAGAAGAAAACCAAACAGCCAAGCTCGAAATATTAACAGACAAACTCGAAGTCATAAACCTCTACGATAAAACGGCAGTAGAATCAATAGCACTAGAAAAAATATCCCTAACAAAAATAAAAACCGGATTAGACCTAAGAGGAGGAGCTCGAGCATTCATCAAAGCGGATGTCCCACTAAATGACGCACAACTAAACGACCTAATCGCAGTTTCCGAACAACGACTCAACGTATACGGTCTCTCCGACGTCAAATTCTTCAAAGTAAAAACATCCTCAGGAGATAACTTAATGGGAATAGAAATCGCGGGCTCAAGCCCAGAAGACCTAGAAGAATTAATCGCAAAACAAGGACACTTCGAGGCGAAAATAGGAAACGACACAGTTTTCATAGGCGGAGAGGAAGACATAACTCACGTAGGCAGAACAGGCTCCGACGCGATAATAACAGAATGCTTTGCAATCCAAGGAGGAGAAGCCTGCAACTTCCAATTCACAATATTCCTATCTGAAGAAGCAGCACAACGACACGCCGACATCACAGACAAACTATCAATCAACGGCTCCTACCTAAGCAAAAAACTCGACTTCTTTATCGACGACAAATTAACACAATCCCTAAACATCGGAACGTCACTAAAAGGCTCCGTAACAACACAAATTTCAATATCAGGTTCCGGTCAAGGCGTAGATAGAAACGAAGCAATTGAAGCAGCGAAAGAAGAAATGAAACAACTACAAACAATCCTAATCACAGGCTCCCTCCCATTCCAATTAGAAATTGTAAAAATCGACAAAATCTCGCCAAATCTCGGAGAGCAATTCACAAAACAACTTCTACTAGCCGGACTCTTCGCAATAGCAGCGGTCTCCATAATCGTCTTCGTCAGATACAGAAAAATAAAAGCATCCATAGCCCTGGTAACAGTCTCGCTCTCCGAAGTCCTAATAATCCTCGGAACAGCGTCCCTAATAAGCTGGAACCTCGACCTACCATCCATAGCCGGGATCATAGCCGCGATAGGAACAGGAATAGACTCACAACTAATAATCCTAGACGAATCCCAGGACAAAAACCAATCAATAACACAACGAATCAAGAAAGCTCTCTTCATCATCGTCACAGCATTCACAACAACATTCGTAGCGATGATACCACTAACAGGATTTCTCGGCTTCATGGGCATCGGAGCGGCTTCAGCAGGACTTCTGAAAGGATTCGCAGTTACAACATTGATTGGAATTACAACAGGGGTTTTAATTTCTCGACCGGCGTTTGCAGATATTGCACGGCAGCTGGAAGAATAGATACTTACACGAAGAAATAAAAACGACGAAAACTTTCAAAAATTATGAATCATATCATAGAAGAAGAGGCTGGAGATATAAAAAATATATTTAGTAGATTTAAAAAAAGAGATTTTTCAGGTCCAACAGGACAAGTAGTAAAAAATTCGACATATAAGTTAATAACAAATTTAATTGCAAAATTCGGAAGCTTAATTTTCATGATTATAATTGCGAGAATGTTAGCGCCAGAATTTTTTGGACTTTATACATTAACTCTCTCAACAATACTCTTGTTTTCCACATTTTCAGATTTAGGAATTTCAACAACAATGCTAATATTTGTGTCTAAAACACTAGGAAAAAATAATCCAGAAAAGGCAAAAACATATTTTAAAGGACTGTTGAAATATAAAATATATTTACTAATTATTTCTTCGGGTACCCTAATGTTATCAGCTTATCTTATATCAAATTACTGGTATAATAAACCAATATTTTATGCGCTTTTAGCGGGTGGACTTTATATCCCAATGTCCATATTAGCAGAATATATTAACACAGCCTTTCAGGCAGGGAATAATTTTAAAGCCGGGATGGCAAAAGAAATAATTTTTCAGATATCAAGATTTATATTAATTCCGTTGGGGCTGTTATATTTCTTAAAAATAAACTTAGGAGGGTCAATGATTATTACTGGAATAATTTTAATTCTAGTATTCTGTCATTTTATCTCTTTTTTGTATCTAAGAATAATCTCCAAAAAACAAATATTATATTTAAGAAAAAAAGCAAGTGGATTAAAAAAACAGGAAAAACAAGAATTAAAAAAATTTATATTACCACTTTCTTTTACCCTACTTTCTGGAACATTTTTTGGGTATATTGACACATTGATGCTTGGGCATTATATTAGTGACGCAACCTATATTGGATATTATGGAGCAGCATTCGGGCTTATAGGATCAGCTGGATTGATTATAGGCTTTATTGCCGCGTCGGTTCTCCCGGTTTTTTCGAGACTACAAGGAAAATTGTTAGAGAAAATTTTCGAAAAAACAAAAAACTTTACATTATCAATAGGAGCCGCCACAATGATCTTTACCTATTTTATGGCCGAATATATATTAATGATTTACGGAGGAAGATTCCTTCCAGCGACTATCATCCTAAAATTATTTTCAATATTATTAATAACATTACCTTTATCAGGGATTTACATCTCCTACTTTGTATCTCTTAAAAAAACAAGACTAATAGCCAAATTATTAATCACATCAACAATTGTAAATATAATTCTAAACATCTGGTTTATCTCCTATGGACTACAATTTGGGATGATGGAAGGAGTTATCGGAGCATGTATCGCCACAATTTGTTCCAGAATATTTTACTTAGGCGGATTAATCTTATCAAAGAGAAAAATATAGCTTTATTTTAAACATACAATTAACTTTTTATAACTTATTATCCAAAAGATAACATGAAAAACAAATTAAAATTCCAAACAAAAAACAAAAAACAATTAACAGAATTTATCTCTAAAAATAAAAATAGAAAAATCATCAATTTTCTCAATCTCGAAAGTTTATACGATTTTTCAACCAACAAAGAGTATAAAAATTTATTAAACTCCAAAAACCATCTTAATTTTATAGATGGCACAACAATAACACTTTTTTTATCACTAATGAATTTTAAAAAAATCCCAAAAAATCGCGGACCCACATTTACTAAAGAATTTCTATCTAATCCAAAAAAAACAAAAAACAAAAAACACTTTTTTATTATTGCATCTGGAGAATTGCCCCACAAAAAACTTCAGCACTTAAATAAAAAATTATTAAAGTACCACTATCCAACATTCATTAAAGAAACCAAATTTTCAAAAAAAGAAATTAAAAAAATATCTAAACTAATCAACGATTTTAAACCTGATTTCGTATGGCTAGGAATTTCCAGCCCAAAACAACATTTTTTAGCCCAGGACTTATTTGAAAAAACCTCTGTCAGATATTTTTTTACCGTTGGGGCAGCATTCGATTTTTTGATTGGGAAAAAAAAAGAAGCCCCAATTATTTTTAATAAATTAGGGGCTGAATGGATTTATCGTGGCGTTACTGATTTTAAATATTCTAAGGAAAAAATTCTAAAAAGTTTTGCTGCACTAAAACATTTGAAAAACATCAAAATTGAAAAATGAAATTGAAAAAAATATTATTTTTGAGTCCGCTACCACCACCTCACTACGGAAGTGCAGCATCAAGCCAAATGTGCTTAAAAATATTAAAAGATTCCAAAAAATTCAAAATTCAAAACATTAAATTAAATTATTCCAAAGAGATGAGCGATATTGGGAAAATAAATTTAGATAAAATTAAAGGTATTTTCTATGTAAAAAAACAAATTAAAAAACAAACTCAAAACTTCAAACCAGATTTAATTTACTTTGTTCCCGCAACATATTCATTGGGATTAATCCGGGACTGGTTATTTGTCCGAGAAATTAAAAGATATTGGAAAGGTCAAATTTTATTTCATATTAGAAGTAGGATTTTAAATAAAACTTGGAATAGTTTTTTTGGGAAAAGGATATTAAAAAACATGTATACGGGTAATAGGGCAATCATTCTAGGAAAAGAACTAATTAGAGATTTAAGAGAAATGATTCAGAAGAAAGATATTTTTATCCTGCCAAATGCTATCAAAAATGAAATTTCTAACAAAAACATAAAAGAGATTATCAAAAAAAGAAAAGAGAATAAACAATTTAACATTTTATTTTTGTCAAATATGGACAGAAGAAAGGGCTGGCCAAAACTTCTGGATACATGCAAAATACTAGATAAAAAAAATTTTAATTTTAAATGTGATTTTGTAGGAGGCTGGTGGAATAAAGAAGATAAAGAGTATTTTGAAAAATTTATTAAAAAAAACAAATTAGAAAAAAAAGTTTTTGCACACGGGAAAAAACTCGGGAAAGAATGGCTAAAGTTTTTAGATAATGCAAATGTTTTAATCTATCCAACAGAAAGAGACACCTTTGGAAGAGTTTTGATAGAAGCATATATGTATGGGGTCCCCGTTATCGCGAACAAAGAAGGATCAATTCCATCTATCGTGGAACATGGCAAAACGGGGTTTCTACTGAAGAAAAATACTCCCAAGGAGATTGCCTCAATCGTTCTAAGAAAAACTAACTGGGAACAGCTGGGAAAAAATGCAAGAATTCTTTTTTTGAGAGAATTCGTTTTTCATAAATACAAAACAAATTTCTTAAAACTATTCAAATAAATTTAGGATATTAAGAGAAAGCTTATAAGTCCGTTTCAAATTAAAATTGCATGTATAAATTAGTTATTTTTGATTTAGATGACTGTTTGATTGACAGTTGGAGTGCTTCTTTCCCAGAATCCATTAATAGCGCCGTACAAGCAATGGTCAATAAAGGATTGAAGGTAGAAGATTTCAATAAAGCGGTTGAGAGATTAAACGAAATTAATAACACATCAAAAAATTCCGCCGAAGCAATCACGAAATACCTAAACGAAATAAGTGAGAGTGTTAGCAAATACATGAAGCATGGAAAAAAAGCTATACACTTTTTTAATTTAGAAGGAAAAATAAAGCCATTACCCAAGGCACTAGAAACAATCAGAAAACTTAATGAATCAGCAATTGATCTTGCAATTGTAACAAGCGGAGAGGAAGGAAGACAAATAAAAAAAATAAAGGATGCCGGAATTAACATTAATAAATTTAGAAAGATTTTTGCAGTTACCGATTATAATAAAACAGCGCCATATAAAAAAGCCTTAAATGAGTTTCAGTATTCTCCAAAAGAAGTTTTAGTTGTCGGAGATAGGTATAAGACGGATTTAATCCCGGCAAGCAATTTGGGAATGAAAACTGCCTGGATTCCCTGGGGAAGAGGCAAGGTCTTTGCCCCCAAAAAAACCGAAGTTGATTATATTTTAACTAATATAAGCGAAATCTCAAAAATTATTAAAAGCAATAAGTCCTGAAGAAACAAACCTCCAAATAATTAACGCGCAATACAAACTATTCATACAACACTACCAGAACGAGTAGAAAGTCAACAAGTTTCACTCTAAATGTTTTAAATTATAATTACAGATCCGGTTTCAAATCTTCAGATATTTTGTTAGCAATACTCTCAACATCCAAACCAAATTTTTTATAGAGGTCGTTTGGACTCCCACTCGTCCCAAAAGTATTCATTCCAAGCCTAGTCACCTTTGTCGCAATGCCATCTTCTGCAACAATTTCACAAATTCTAGATCCCAAGCCACCGTTGATGTTGTGATCTTCAAGCGTATAAATTCTTTCGATGCCTTTATCCTTGTAACCATTCACCATCTCCTTGTCTATCGGGTTTAACGTTGAAAAATTTACAACTTCTATAGAGATGCCTTCTTTAGATAATTTTTTAGCGGCATCCAGAGCATGCGTAGACATATATCCCGTAGAGAAAATAGCTATTTTGGGCTCTGGGCTTTCCATTAATTTTGTTGCCTTGTTAAATCCAAATTGATAGTTTTCATCGTGGACATTTTCTTGAGGGTGCCTTGAAAGTCTCAAGTAAGCCGTCATGTTGTTATTAGCTAAAAAATTCACAATTTGTTTTGTTTCAATATCGTCTGCCGGCTGAAGTACATTCATCCCTGGCAAGGAAGACATTAGGGCAATTTCTTCTAATGCCTGATGGGAAGCACCGTCTTTCCCTATTAAGCCGGCGTGGGTGCCGACTATTACTACAGGAGCTTTACTATATGCAATTGATTGTCTTATCTGTCCATAATTAGAGGCAGCAAATACCCCGAAGGTCGTATAAAATGGCCTCAGCCCCGCTAATGCTGCTCCGCCTACAAAGGAAATTGCATGTTGTTCCGCAATCCCCAAATCCCCAAATCTTTCAGGAAATTCTTTTGCAAATTCTTTTACTTTCGTAGGTCCCCCCAAATCCGAGGTAAATACATAAATATTATCATTTTTCCTTCCAGCTTCAAGTATTGCTTCTCCAAAAGATTCTCTCTGAGATTTTAGTTTGCCATTCATTTTTTGCCCTCCAAGTCTTTTAATGCAGCTTCATATAATCGAGAGTCTAAACTTCCGCCATGCCATTTGAGCGGCTCAGCTTCCATAAAGGAAACTCCACTTCCCTTTTTTGTGTGGGCGATAACAATAGAAGGCTTGTCTAATCTATTCGCTGAGGATTTATATGCTTTCTTTATTTGACCGATATCGTGCCCATCAACTTCTTGAACGTACCAGCCAAAACTCTCCCACTTATCCGCCAGGGGCTTCATAGAGGGCATTGTCTCATCTAATGTATTGTCACCTTGGGCACCATTGTAATCGACGATTGCAGTTAAGCCAGCTATTCTCCCCTTTGTCGCCAGAGCTGAAGCAGACATAGCAGCCTCCCAAACCTGACCCTCCTGACACTCTCCATCTCCAAGTAAAACATATGTCCTACTCGAGTCTTTTTTTGCATGATTTGCAAAAGCATATCCCACTCCCATGGAAAGTCCCTGCCCAAGTGCGCCAGTACTAGCATGAATTTCTGAATGAGTACCCACTACTGGGTGGCCCTGAAGGGGACTACCTAGTTGCCTTAGAGTTTTCAAAGAATTTGGGTCAATTTCATCTTTCATAGCCAAAAGTGCATATAATGTTGGAACAGAGTGCCCCTTCGAAAGAATGAAGAGGTCTCTGTTAGGATTTTCAAAATTCATTTGATCAAAAAAAAGAACTGTTCCTATATCTGCCCAAGAAAGAGATCCTCCCAAATGCCCAGCTCCAGATTCATAAACCATTTTTAGTATTGTCTTCCTAAGCTCTTTTGACTTTGCTCCAAGTTCTATTTCATTATCTGCCATATTGCTTTGTAATTCTCTCCCTTAATATTCCTGTGATAATATGAGGTATTGACGAAAGAGCGTCTTCAAAATGAAAATTATTATCATTCCCGCCTACTTGTCCTGGAAAGGTAGACGCCCCAGGTATAACAATGCAGTAATCAGCAAGGTCTTTCGATTTCCCACCATTGCCACGAGTTATAGCTACAGTTTCTATGCCTCGTTCTTTAGCAATCTTAAATGCCTCAAGAACATTACCAGAATTCCCGCTACCACTAAACCCAAATAAAATATCTCCTTCTTGAGCAGAATTATTAATAAGCTGGTGGCTAAAGATGTATTCTGGTCCGATATCATTCAAAAGAGCGGTTAAGGTACTCCCCTCATTTACCATATGATATACTTTTAAGCGCGGAACATTTGAACTGATGGGCTTTGATTTATCGTCTGAAACAAATGGATGCATAGAAAAATCTGTGAGCATATTAGAAACATATGCAGCATTCCCACCATTCCCACAAGCATATACGGTTCCACCTCGATTATACGTATCCCAAACTACATCGGCCACTTTTACTACATCGTCCACGGGAAATTCCTTTAAAATTTCAGTCTTCTCCTTCAAATACAATTTAACTAAATTCTTTGTATGTTCTTCATCCATTATTTTTTCCTCCCTGTTTTGTGCTCTTCTTTTATCCTGCCAGATCCTCTCCCGGTGACATCGGAAATTCTTATTACATCATCCAATTCTGGAGTTGAAGTCTCATAAGCTAAATAGTTCTCAGTCGCAATTACTCTGTGTACAACTCCAGCATCAGATGTCCAATGATCCCCCGGAGACATACTTATCCTAAATTTATCAAAATCAACTCCCTTGGAAGATGCCTGGACTTCTTGCTCCGAAGTTTGAGGATCAAGTTTATAGCCATCAATCACATCGGCATGTCCAGATTCCAAATAATTCGTTTCTAATTTTTCTCTATGAAATTGCAGGCTAGATTGATTCCCCTTATTCATTCCTATTTGTTTTAGCACATGATAATCCCTAAACCAACTAATCCACAATTCGTGACCCCACGGTTTGCTTACCCTCTTCGGATTTTTTATAATCTTCCAATCTTCCAATACAACCTCTCTTTTCCCTTTTTGGTCATCTATAATTTCAATTATCGGGGATTCTCCACCGATTTCTGAAGAAACGGAATAAGCAACCGCTCCATTATTTGGATTAAAGTTATACAAAATTCCCGGAGATATAATAAATCCTTGCCCCTCACGAATTTTAATATTCTCCAAATTTCCCTTTGATTCCAAAGAAAGAACCGCTTCACCACTATGCACAAAAGTCGTAGAAAGATCCTTCGCCATTTCTAGCGGGCCATGGTCATATCCAGTTCCTACAAGTTTCTCGAAGCAGTATCGAGATGTTTTATCAATTAATTTTCTATTCATTTTCTATAGTATTGGCTTTCTTCAGTTTATAAAAATTATTGTTCTCTAATTCCTTAAACAATCTATGCTTGCCTAAATAATATAGAAATCGGTCATAAGGAGAATGGTGAAGTGGTGCAATATTTAAAAAAGTTAAAGCACTTAACATTTTCAACTTATCTAAATCATAATTATTATCTAGGATAAATTTTTCAAGCAAATTTTTATATTCCACCAAATTACTTTTTAATAAAAAGTCATAAGTTACAACTCCCCTGTCTTCCTTTATCTCAAATTGATTATTTCGGATAATTTCATGAGTAACTATTAATGCATGATGTAACTTTGCAAAATCATAATATATATCTCCATAGTCAACGTTCCCCCCAAAATTATGCCTCCAGTCAATTAACTGGAAACCCTTGTTGCATATTAAAATATTTTCCGGCTGAAAATCTCCATGAAACCTTACAGGAATTCCTTCAGATAATTTATCCCAATCAATTTCAGATAACATGCTTTTTAAAGAAGGAACTTTCTCCCCATTGATTATATTTTCCCTGTCAACCTCTCCATCCTTTTTATAAAACATTTCTACTCTTTCGTATGTTTTATCCTTATAGAATTTTTTGCAAATGTCTTTAAAATTTTTCTTATCAGTCCCTATCTCTATCGGACTCCATATCCCATTTTTGCATGTATCCAACAACTCTCTAAAAATTGAAACATCATTTATTTTGGCATGAGTTTTTCCTTCAATAAAATCGTATGAATAAAAATTGGGGGTAATGTCAACCAAATCTGGAACAATACCCTTGAGTTTCTTGGACCTTTCTACTCGCTGTCTTACAATCCCCTGATCCTTAAAATATTTTATTACACTTCCATTTTCAAAATAAATATATTCGTCAGGCTTTACTATAATCCTATTTTTTCCGAAAAATCTATTAGCAAGGTTATATCCAGCTTCAGTACCTATATTAAACGAATTAAAAAAGGGCAAGGGCTCCACTTTACGGCCAATTAAATTTGAAAGACCGTTAGAAACTTGTAATTTTTTCTCTATTAGATTGCGGTCTTTTTCAAAACCCTTCCAGAATTCTTCATAATCTAAAACTCCCGCCATACCAATAAACGCATTGTTAAAAATGGTCTTATAGTTCTTACAAGTTTTAAGAAGTGTTGGCATAGGTACCTTGTCATAAAATTTAACTATTTCTTCATTTTCTACTTCCGCCATACAGTAATTGGTCGAATCTGAAACCGTGGTTACTCCCACCCAATTTTTTGTTGGCTCTGGAACAGGTCCCGAGACAATTATATCCCCAGAAGTAAAAATAAAAGGGCATTTCAAATGATCCTTGCACATTAAAAGAGATTTGCCCGGACCAGATCCCTGGCCTGAATAATCCAAAACATCTACAATAGTTATTTTCCGATCAGAATGCGCAATTTTTAGAAAGTCTCTTACCAAATTAGATTTATATCCGACAGCAATCACGATTTCAATTTCATACGGGAATTTTTCTATAATTTTACTTATAGCAGAAGCAGTTCCAATAGGAAGAAGCGTAGCTGGGAAATCTTTAGCGTAACTCACCTTTTCATTTTTCCCCGCCGCCAAAATACATACTTTATATTCCATTTTCTTAACTTACCAGTCAAGTAATTTATTTACTATTTAAACTTGCTGTTTAGTTAACGATAATTTTATAAACTTTAGTTATTTTTCCCTTATATGAATAATAACTTAAATTCAGATAACGAAGAATGTGTTTACTGTGCGTCTAAAGAGGTTTTTTTTGTACAACTAAGAAAAAATAAATCGACAAACAAAAATATATATTATTGCGAAATTTGTAACAGAAAATTTACACCCAATGACGGGTTTAAGGGGTTTAGGCATCCTCCATTCGTTATAAAAGCCGCTATGAGGGCTATAAAAAATAACCAAAGCCTTGGACAAATTGTCCAAAGTTTAAATCAAAATTTCAACATAAGAGTTTCCCGAAAAACAATTCTTGATTGGAAAAGAAAATTTTTAAATTAATCTTAAAGAGTAAAAACCTTCCCAAAATCATCTACATCCAAAGAAATTTCACTAGTAGTGTCATAAATATTTTCTTGATGTATCATAGCCGGATGTTCCACCCGTAGAACCATCTCCTCTGTCAGCTTGCGACTTCTTTCAACACCCTTTCGTAAACTCGTTTCCATTTTCCTATTTACCGAAGTTTCTGGACTAATATCCAAGTGTATCATCTGATCAAAATAATTCGTCATATGTCTGAGATACATGCAAGGAATTAGAATTGTAGTATCTCTAGTTATGGTGTATTCTTCATCATGCATAGAGTCTTCTCGCTTAGTATTTGGATTCACTACGCTCTTTAATTGAAGACTTCTACTATGTTCGCCAGAAGCGTTAAAGGCACTTATTGGCTCTAAGATTTGTCCCATCATCGCAGCATAGTTCCATACTCGATGATGAAAATTTAAATCAAAAGGTCTTCCTGCCCTAAGGTCTTCCAAAACTTCTTTGTAAACAGTCATCCCAGTTTCTCTACCTGGCTGATATTTATCTCCTTCAACAAAAAAAGACTCTCCAACCATCCCAGTTAAGGAAGTGGCAGTTCTTGTTTTACCAGATTGAGATAGTCCCGAAATTCCAACGACCATAGCCTGACGCGGACGTATTTCATTTTTTAAATCCACTAAATATGAAGACAAAGAAGAAACTGCATCATCATAATTACAAGATGGGCTTACCTTAAACTTTCCCGGGCTCATGGCGTTCCAAAAAATAGAACCTTTATAAATATTTATATAACAAATTGTATATTAATAAAATCTGTAAATTTGAGAAACCTTTTTAAAACAAAACAAACAAAGAATATTATGGAGTATAAAGTATGTATCCTCGCAGCGGGGATAGGGAGCAGAATGAGCGAATTTAGCGAACATTTAAACAAGGTTTTGTTGCCACTAAAAGGCAAGCCCGTAATCTGCCACATAATAGAAAAATTTCCTAAAGAAGTAGAAATAATAATTGCAGTGGGGCATAAAAGAAATTCACTTATTTGTTATCTTGAAAAAGCATATCCCAATCGTAAACTAACTTTTGTAGTGGTTGACAAATATTTCGGAAAAGGCTCTGGCCCAGGGTACTCTCTATTTGCATGCAAAGAACATCTTCAATGCCCGTTTATACACATCGCAGGAGATACCTTAGTAACAGAAAAAATATCATCACCAAACTCTAATTGGCTAGGCGTAGCAGAAGTTGAAGACACCAGAAGATTTTGCTCTGCAAAAGTAGAGGGAGACAAAGTCGTTAGACTTGATGACAAAATAAAGACAGACAACAAACATGCATACATAGGGTTAATCGGAGTTTATGACTGGGAAGCGTTTTGGGAATCTTTAGCAAACAACTCAGAAACAATCGAAGGAGAAGTTCAAGTTTCACACGGAATAAATGCCCTCTTGAAAAAGAATCTTTCAATAAAGTCCTTTACCTGGTTTGACACAGGGGTTCCAAGTTCATACAAATATGCTTGCGAAAATTATCCACATGGCAAAGGATATTCTGGAGAATAATTATCGGTCTTTAAATTCCTATCGTAAATCCGCCATCTACAAGAATAGTCTGCCCAGCGATATAATTTGATCTATCACTAGCTAAAAACAAAATTGCTTCAGCTATCTCTTCTGGTTTTGCCATTCTTTTCAAAAGTGTTTTATCAATATGCTCTCTTACTCTAGGAGACCAAGTCCCAGCAGTCATTTCAGTATTTGTAAACCCAGGGGCAATCCCATTAACAATAATTTCAGGAGAAAGTTCTTTGGCCATACTAGCTGTTAAATTTATTACAGCTGCTTTTGAAGAAGAATAAGCTGCTCTCCCAGAAGCACTCAAATAACCCTTTGCGGAAGAGATGTTAACTATTTTCCCAAATTTTGCATCTCGCATCTTAGGTATTACAGCATTAGAAAAATTTACGGTCCCAAGAACATTCGCCTTAAAAACATTTAACCAATCTTCATTCGTTAAATCCTCAAAAGATTTTGAAATATTGATGCCTGCGGAATTTATCAAAACATCTATTTTCTGAAATTTTTCTACGGACTTTCTCACTTGTAATTCATTAGTTATGTCACAAAAAATATATTTAGAATTTAATTCTACGGCCAATTTTTTTAAATTCTCTGACTCACTTTTGCCATGCAAAATCACCTCAGCTCCGTATTTCTTCGCAACCTTAGCAGTTGCAGCTCCAATTCCTCTGGCCGAACCTGTAATAAGAATTATTTTACCAGATAGGAAGTTAGCTTGAGCCATTTTTATAAAAAAAGATTATATTTTAAAAAGCTATGCTATTCTAACTAAATTATCATAGTTAAGCTTATAAAGAAAAGGAAAATACTAGAGATATGAAAAGAGACATCTCAAAACACATATCCAGAAGAACCGAATGTCCAGCCTGTTCTTCAAAAAATCTTTCAGAGAGCATCCCACCTCATGTAAATATAAGAATGCCCGTTTTACCAATATGTGTAGAGACCCCAAGAGAAGATGACGACTTCGCGCCCATCAACATCTGCATTTGTGAAGATTGCGGACTCATAACACTAAAAGATATAATAGACCCAGAAGTACTATATGAAACCTTTCATGCCGATGGAATCGGAAAACTTTGGGCAGGCCAATATCAACATCTTTTTGAACTAATCAAAAGGCACCACAAAGGAGGAAGATTATTAGAAATTGGAGCTGGACCAGGAAAAGTAGTTTCTTTATTATTGAGTCATTATAATTCCGGGATCGAGGTTTTTGACCCACTATATTTTGGGCCAAGAGAAGGCGTTACTGTTCATGAAAAACTTTTTTCTAAAGAAACTGCAAAAGAATTAGAAGGAGAATTTGATACTATTATTTCCTGCCACACCCTCGAACATTTCCTTAAGTTTGGAGAATACTTTGAAAACTCCTGGAGAGCACTAAAAAAAGGAGGGCTATTGATTACGACAATCCCAAACCAAGAGTATAATTTTTCAAAAGGACTGGCCAATGTTTTAAATTTTGAGCACACATCTGTTTGCACTAATTTTCACTGGGCGGACTTACACATGAAACACGGTTTCAAAATAAAAGAAATTTCTTTTTACATAGATTATTCAATTCAAATTGTAGCAGAAAAAGTAGACAACCCACCTTCTTACAAAATCAGCAACATGAAAGATTATACTTTAAAAATGATAGAACAATATGGAAGAAGCCTTAAAGAAAGAATGAGAAAAGTAGAAGAATTTGCAAAACCAGATAAAGAAAACTGGTTATTTGGGGCAAGTCTTTTTGCACATCCTTTATTCGCGTATGGGATAGACGAAAAAATATTCAAGGGGGTTCTAGACAACAGCTCACCGAAACAAAACAAAAGGCTTTATGGAACCGATTTAATATGTAGAAAACCAGAAGAAATTATTAACAAAGAAAAAGCCCTAAGAATTTTTTTAAATGTCGGACAATTCAATAAAGAAGTATATAATCAAATCAAGCAATTAGACCCAAGGACAGAATGCATCTTTTTATGATGCCCTATTAATTCCTTCTTAAAAATTCTTCTTTTAAATTAAAGAAAAACAACCTACATATCTCCAAAAGATATTTACTTCTACCCAAAAACCTCATTACATTATAAAGAAGATAGTTTTCCGATACTAATCTGGTTTTAAATCTATACCAGCTACTTTTATCTTCAATCTTTTCATGCGGTGTTCTCATGTCCTTATCTATCTTTTTTATTTCCCTAGCTATCGCATTTTTTTCGAAATAGACCCATTCAAATAATTAAATCCATTTATTCCACACATAATTAAAATAAGAAAAAGGAATTTTAAGGTTGCATATTTATTTCCATCCAAATTCAATTGATTACGACCATCTACGGTTATCTTTAATACTCCAATCAACATTTTTTGGAAAATGCTTAAAACTTCGATGAATCCTGCGAGAGATACTAAACCTATTTAATTTTGTAGTATTTAGAATTATTAAATTCATTATTTCTAGTAAACAATCCTTCAATTAGCCCTCTAAAATAACTTATTAGAACTAAAAATTTATTAGATTGAATCAATGAGATAATGACATTCTTTGGAGATTTAATAAAAAATAAATTCATCAAGAAAAGCAAGAATTCTCCTCTTGTCGCATGTATCCTTTCTAACCAAATCATATTCCTAGTTGAATGGTATATTTTAAACCCACTTATCCTTCCAGAGGATGCGGCCCCCTTATGCCAAATTTTAGCCGCAGGGTTAATTAGGAATTTATATCCTGCTTTTTTTATCCTAAATGCTAATTCTATCTCCTCCCCATATGCAAAAAATCGTTCATTAAAACCTCCAGTTTTCTTAACCATACTTGACCTAACTAACCAACAGCATGCCGAAGTATAATCTACAAAAAATTCTCTCTTTCTCAATTTGATTTGATGTAAATCGGATTCCCAAGGCTCCCCCCCTCCCTTTCTCAAATTAAATCTTCCTGGAGAATTCGTCTTCATCAAAATATTTTTATTGTCATAATTAAAAACTATTGGAGAAACTACTCCAACATTATCATCACGTTTCATTATATCAAATAGCTTGGATAAAAATTTTTCCCCGACAACTACATCATTATTCAAGATCATGAAATAATCAAATCCTAAATCTAAGACCTTTTTAATTACTCGGTTGTTTCCCTTAGCAAATCCTAAATTATTTTTATTTATAACAAGCTCAATCTTTTTACTTTTAAGTTTTTTAAGTTTTTTAACAGATTCATAACTAGAACCATTATCCACTAAAAATATTTTATAATTTTTAAAATGGTTTTTTTCTATACTATTTAAACATTCAATTGTATCTTCTGTTCCATTCCAATTTAAGATTATTATTGCTATTTTTTTGTTCATCTTCCTTAAATGAGGGAGTTATTTTTAAATATATAGATTCACTCCTCCATACTCTCAAATATAGGTCATTTAAGATTGCTAAAAGATTAAATCTACAAAAATTAAGAATAATTAATTAGGGAATAATCATATTTATAAATAGTTGATGTCCACTATAATGATGAATATACTTTTGAATAAAAGGTTAATTAATTTTTTAAAACAATATCCCGGGATATTTAGAGTTGTTAAGGCAACTTATATAGAGAGTTATTTAGGATTAAAGAAGATAGAAAATCTTCCAAAAAAGATAAGGTTCAAATTAAAGGGGGATCAAGATATTGTCGAGAAACTGCTATTAGATTATCCCATGATTTTATCCGGAATGGTTACAGAAAATCATGTAAGGGTTGTTCTTAGAAATTTAAAGAAAGTGTTAGATGAGGGGGTTGAAGGGGATATCGTCGAATTAGGATGTAATGTTGGAACAACATCCTTATTTATTCAGAAATTACTAAAGCACTATGGCTCAGGCAAGGTCTTCCACATTTACGATTCATTTGAGGGACTGCCAGAAGTGAAAGCTCAAGATAAGATTAATCTCAAGAGCCGAGGCAAACCTAGATCCAAAAATTACCAAAAAGGATCTTGTAAGACAAAAAAAGAGGAGCTTATTAATAATTTTAGGAAGGCAAAATTAAAGCTACCAACAATCCACACTGGGTGGTTTGGAAAAATACCTGATGAAGAATATCCAAAGAAAATAGCTTTTGCCTTTTTTGACGGGGATTTTTATAGTTCAATTATGGATAGTTTTGATAAAGTTTATCCAAAAATGGTTCCTAATTCCCGGATTACAATTCATGATTACCAATGGAAATTCTTGCCAGGAGTAGAAGAGGCATGCATAGATTTTCTAAAGGATAAGCCCGAGGAAGGAACAGTGATAAATAATGACCGTATAGGCATAATGATTAAAAAATAATTTCTCAAAGTTTTTTTTAAATATCTTCTTTATCCCCCCGACCCTCATCAAGAATGTCTTTTAATAAAACTATTCCTCAAAAATATTTTTGCAGTCAATCATTAATTTTTTTCTCTTCAAGAGTAAATTCATCCCTTAGCTTAAAAAATATTTTTGCACGCAACTTCTTTATTAAGTGATTATTCCTCAAAAGTCTTTTCAGCCAATAAGGTAGATAATTTGCAGCGATAATTCTTGCCTTGAAGCGATACAAAAAATCTTTATCCTCAATGGGTTCATGGGGAAATCTCATTTTTCTATGAAGATCCCCAATGCTCTTCCTGAGATGAGATTTATTCAATTTAGGATTAATATCAATTTTAGAGATTCTTTTCTTCCAAAACAATGGGATATCCTCAAGAGAAATTTTCATATCCGTACCATTTTTATCATGGAATGCGTGTTTTGCCTTCATGGGATTGATATTCACCCAACCTTCCTTATAATTCTCATACCCATAACGAATTTTTATCTTATTTTCAAAAAATCCCCTTGGGATAAAAAAAGGAGGGAAGATTTCTTCAGAAATTGGATATTCTCCATGCTTAAGATGACTATATCCGTCAAAATGACCACAAACAGGATTTTTAGGGATTATCGTGAGCTGGTCCACTCTTTTATTCAACATCCTTTCGTGCCTCCATATACTTTCAATTCTTCTAAAAATTTCTCCGCCAAACTTTTCTGAGAACACTATATGATTAATCAGTTTTTTATTAAATATCTGGATTGAATGTCCCCAAACTTCTGGGAACAGAACTGTAAAATAATTTTTGGATTCTTCTAAAATTTTTGGGCAAGAAGATACATATTTGCGGTATGGAGATTTTTTATTTCCCATTCTATATCCTTCAAGGAAATGAGAATAAAGAATTGAAACATAGTCCCATTTTTCATTCATTTTCTTAATTTTCCTTATACATGAATTAATAGTTTCTTTATCTGGGGCAATAAAGGGATGGTCATTATTACCTGCATAAAAAACAAGATCACCTTCTAAATCATTAACAAATTTCAATCTTTTTTGAAACTTTTTTTGATTATCACTCCTCCCATAAAAAATATGGGCCTTGGGCCAAAGATCTCTAACAAACTTTTCAAATTCCTTTTTCCTCTCCACCATATCTCCCCCAAATTCATATACAATAACCACCTCGTCCCAATCTAATTCAGCATAACTCAATAAGGTATACAAAGTAACGTTGTATCTATCTTTAGTAGAATATGCTTTACAAGAATCTCTAATTTTATCTATATCCAAATATACTCCAGGGTGTGCAGGTATATTGGTTATTAAGTTATCAAAATACAATATCATCACAATCAGTAAATAATACCATTTAAAATAATTTCTATTATGGGATATAGCAATTCTTAATTTCTCATTTTCTAAAAATTATCCTATACAAGCCAGACATCACGACTTTTCCAGTGTTATTTCTATAGTATCTCCCTTGCTAAAAATATTAAAAAGTAGAGAAATAGGTAGAATAAGGTAATGTGAAAACCTATTATCAAAAATAGTATTCTTTTTCATTGCATTCTTATTCTTATTTTCTGACAAGGCTATTTTCAAACTCTCCAAAAAGGTTGAATTGCCAAAACATCTAGTTTTAATAACTGCTAGATCTGCCTTTTTCGCATATAGTTCCAAAATTCTTTTATTATATAAAAACAAGTGTCTTGGAGAATCTATAGATATCCAATTTCCCCCCAATAATTTGAATACCCATGAATCAGAGTTAGGAACTCCGATTATCAAATGACCCCCTTTCTTCATTATCCTACTTATCTCTACAATGGTTTCAGTCGGATTTCTTACATGCTCAAAAACATGATTCATAGTAACTACATCAAACAGTTCATCCTTATATTTGGCTTGAAAAAGAGTGCCATTAAAAATTTCTAATTTATTTTTCCTTGCAACCTCTTTATTATATGAGCTGGGTTCAATTCCGCAAACATTCATATTCAAGTTTTTCATAGATTTCAGAAAAGTCCCTGCCCCACAACCTATATCTAATAAATTTCCCTCTTCAACAATCTTAGTTGATCTAAAAAATGGCCTCAAGAGTTTTATTAAAATATTACTCTTCCTATTATATGATTTATAGGCCAATTTTCTAACGTTGCTTTCAGAGGAGTCTTTAAGAGAATAGTAGTTTTCCGAAGGATAATGTTTATCAAGAGTTAAATTTGAAGGTTGAGGATCCAACGAAATTAGACCGCAACCCTCACACTTATACAGTCTAAACCTTCCAGAGATGTTGTACATGCGATCTTTTTGTTCAAATAAAAACAATTTGTTCTTTTTGTTGCATAAATTGCATTTTGACAAGGTCTTCATTTGACACCTAAAAAAAGAATATTTTCTTTAGAAATATCTTTAATAATATTTTATTAAAAAACATTCTAGAATCAGTTAGATTTATTTGAATTTTCTTTGGACATATTAATGGAAATTCTAATTCATACTTCTTCAGGCAATAAAACTTATTATCTATGAAATTTCCAGAAGTATGTGTAGAGTCCTCCATAAAGCCAATATTTCCCACAAGATTAACCCGAGGTTTTATACATAAACCCTTATTTCTGAAATGTAAATACCCAAAAGGATGATCCCAAGCCCCTATTTTGTTTTGGAGTCCATTTTTAAATGCATGTTTAATCCAAATTCTCTCAAGGGGATTTTTAATAATCTTTTTAAATTTTCCAGTTTTTAGATCATCTAAATAACCCTTCATTGTTTTATCTTGGGCAAACCACCTGTCTCTCCAGGATGACCACCCAAGAGGATTAAAGTATTTCGAAAAATAATAAGATTCGTCCACCTTTAATTTTTCTAAAAAATTATAGCCATTTATACTAATCACCCTAATATCCTTTTCATACCTGTTCAGCATTTTTTCCGAAAACCTAAAAAAACTTTTACTTGGCACACAGTCATCCTCTAAAATGATTCCCTTTTTTACATTTTTAAAAAACCAGTCTACCGCCGAAGAAACTCCATCCTTACACCCTAAATTTTTATCCAAAAACCTAGTCTGGATTTTGCAGTCCCAATTTATATTTTCTAAAATATATTTTCTAACAGCATCCGTTTCCTCCTTCTCCTTTTTTGTTCGGGGGCCATCGGCTGCAACAAATAATTTTTTAGGCCTTTGCTTTGCGATCAAAGGAAATGTTTTTTTTACAACATCAAATCTATTAAATACAAGATAAAGAATAGGAGTTTTAAATTGGGTTTTCATAAAAGGAACAAGCCAGCCCCTTTTTTTATATTTATGCAAACACTACTCAAAGATACAACCCAGCAATATTTAAAAAGTATATCGCCATTTTTATCCCATGAAAATTAAAAAGGGAAAAACTTATTTCAAAGTTAACACAATTCTTGATGATTTATTCTATTCTCCAATAAAAGCATTAAAAAATATCAGATCCAGTTTCTCACATACATTATTTTGGAAGAGCAATAAGCAAAATAGATGGGAGAATGAAACTTACCATATATTGCATAAATTTTTAGACAAAGATCACTCTTATATTGATATCGGCGCATGGATTGGCCCAACAGTGCTGTATGGAGCTCAGAAGTCAAAACATTGTTACGCCATAGAGCCAGACCCAGTAGCGAGAAAAATTCTTATTAAAAATTTAAAAAAGAATCCAAAAATAAAAAATGTCACAGTGATAAGCAAATGTATTATGGACAAAAAATGCGATATAGATATTGGTGGGGACAAACTAGGGGACAGTATGTCATCAGTTATGAGGTCAAAAGGCAAAACAAATTCATTAAAAGTTAAGGCAATCACATTCTCAGATCTAATAAAAAAACATAAAATTAATAATTGCAATTTTATAAAAATGGATATCGAAGGGGCTGAGTCTATTGTTCTTACCGGGATGAAGAATTTTTTTAAAAAATCAAATAAAAGCATAATAATTTCATTGCATCCTGGCCTTTTCGAAAATTTAAAAGAAGACGCAAAAGTAATTGTTAATTTTTCTAAAAATTTCAAATACAAATTAAACACAAATCTTAAAGAAATAGACGTAGATTATATAGAAAAATCTTTAATTAATAAGAATAATTTTGACATAATTTTGACAAATAATTTACCCAACTAAGTCTTTCGCCTATCTCCCCAGCGCTTCCTCATATATTCTAGTAAGTTTTTTATTATTATTTTTAAGAGAAAATTTACCTTCTTTAATTTCCCTTATCCCTTCTCTGGACATCATCTTCAACAATTTCTTATTTTTTATTAATACTTCAACCCTTTTCTCCATCTCCCCCAAAACGACAGAGCTACCCTCAAATTTATACATTAAATCACAATTCCAATTCTCTGGGAGAGGAACAACATATCCTGTTTTGCCATCATTGATAATTTCTCTTCTACATTGTCCTTCTACCGTCACTACCGGAACTCCAAAGGCAAGAGATTCCACCATTAAAAATCCATAAGTATCCGTATATGAAGGATAAAGAAAAATATTCGTTTTCGGGAAAACATCCTTCATTATTTTATCATAGGGTTGCAATCCAGAAAAAATTATCTTTTTATTTTTCACATACCTGTCTAGCACCTTTTTTGGAGTATCGGAAACCACCAGGCCCTCAACATTAGAATATTTTTTTGTTAATCTATCCATTATTTCTACAGCGTGCAGCCCCCCCTTAAAATAAAACCTCCTAGAAATAAATGTTATAATAATCTTATCCCCCCCCCCTTTCTTTCTTTCTTGAGGAGGAATGGCATAATGAAGAACATCAATTTTTGATTTTAATTCTGGAAAAGATTTCAACGTTTTATTTTTCCCCCACTCCGACCACACAAGAATCTTTTTACAATAAGGACTATTCAAAATTTTTCTAATCCTTTTTTTGTTAAGATTTTTTTTTGAAGGGGCCGCCCAAAATTGCCCTACATGTTCTATGTCTGCAATCCAAGGTACCCTATTAAGAGACAAGCAATGTGCACAATGTATCAAATCATATTTTTGAGAAGCTCTTGTCAAGTGTGCATTCGGTAGAGATGCATCAATTTTCTTAATAATTTTTTTTACATTATGTTTTATCCAATTATTTATTTTCAATTTCCCAAGATTTATAGTGTTCCCCGGACTTTTGACCTTACTAAAATATTGGATCCCTTCTGGAGGACAATCTAACAAATGCTTGTAATAGTTTGAATCACAAAATCTCCACGGGAATTGCATGTACACCTTAATTTTTTTATTCACGTTCACTCTAAGTTTCTTTTTCATTTTTTGACAGCATAGATAATCATTTGGTCTCCCTTTTTCTCAAATAATTTATCTATATAAAATAAGACCACATAAATAAAACTCACCATAACCTGCTGAAAAATATCACGACCAAAACTTTTAGTCAAAGCCCCAAATATACCTCCAAAAGAAACCCTCCTCATCTTCCCCCTCATCTCATCAAAATAACCAGTATGATAAATAGAATACATTAAAGGTATCCGAGAATAACTAACTCCCAAAACCTCAACCCCATTCTTCTTCAAAAACCTAACCAAATTTTCATCCGAAAAATCAAAAAGATGATAAGGCGGTGCAGGATGCGACCACATCAAACCAAACTTATCATAAACCCATTTCGTCATCTTAGGAAACAATGAATTAGTATTAGGCGTAGAGACAACCAAAACCCCATTCCCCTTCAAAACCCTCAAACACTCCCCCAAAAACCTCTCAGGAGCCTTCACGTGCTCTATAATGTCCCCCAGATTAACCGCATCAAACGAACCAGCCTTAAACCCCATATCCTCCAACCCCCCATATCTCAAATCCAATCCTTTCTTCTTCCCAAACTTTATCGAATCCTTATCCAAATCAATACCAACAACATCAAGCCCCCTCCTCTTCACAGAATAAACAAACGCGCCACTAGCACATCCAACGTCCAAAACTCGCTTCACACCATTCTCCACAAAAAAATCAATACGCTTCTCATATTCCGCAGAAACAGCGTCCCCATCAAAACCTTTACTAGAATGAGAATAGCCTCCATCCAAAGAATAAACTTTTTGCAATTCTTTATCTGTCGGTTGAGGATAGATAAAATTCAACTTACACTTCTCACAATGCCACAAATCGTAACCATTTTTTCTTAACAAAAACCCAACCTTAGAATTCTTACAAATGAAACATTTCTTTTTCATTCTCATTCCTTAATAAACTCAAAATCATCCAACAACCCAAACTCCGCATTTGGTAGCCTAAATTCATCATACACCAAAACATTGTCCATCTCGTCGGTATTAACCCTAAAAATTTTAATTGGACCTCTAAATCCCCCATAATAAAAAGGAAACGGATAATCAAATTCATCATAAACCAAATCCAACTCTTCATATTCATTTTCAACGTCATTCATCAAATATAATTTAGCCACCAACGAATCCTTTGTCCTCTCTGAGAGATACATCACGGCACCATCCTGGTCAAATTGTTGCCCAGCACCAGAACTATAAACATTAGGATAAACATAAACAGTA
>JAIORZ010000002.1 GCA_021107855.1 archaeon | reverse complement strand
TATTTTTGTTTTAGCGAGGACGAATAGGATGTTGATGGAGCTTAGCAAGGTTATGAAGGAAAGGGGGATTGTTCATTTTGTGCGGGAGGATGATTCTGCTAAGTTGGGGGCTATATCTAAGGGGCGCGAAGGGGTAACATTGGCGACGGTTCATGCGATTAAGGGGCTGGAGGCGAAAAAGGTTTTTGTGATTGGGGCGAATGAACAGAATTTTCCATGTAAGACGAGTGACCATCCTGCGGTTGAGATGGTGAAGAATGATGATTATGATAGGGAAGAGGAAGAGAGGCGGTTGTTTTATGTTGCGGTTTCGAGGGCGAAGGAGGAGTTGGTTGTTAGTTATTCGGGGAAGAGGGGAAGTTATTATATCACGTCGGAGATGAGGGAGATAGTTAATAAGAAGTTGCCTGAGGTAGATGATAAATCGGATGTTGATGAGGGGCTTGTGGGTGAATTGAAAAGTTGGCGGTCGATTGTTGGAGAGGAGAAGGGTGTTCCTGTTTATGCTGTTTTGACGAATGCGACTATTGATGAGATTGCGGAGAAGAAGCCGGAGAGTGCAGAGGAGTTGATGAAGATCTCGGGGATTGGTCCGGAGAAGTTGATGAGGTATGGGGGAAAGATTTTGGGGATTATTGGGGATTTTGGGAAAGGGGAGATTTGATTATGGGGAAGATTTATAATAGACTTGATTCTTTGATTAGAGAATGGGAAAAAAGTTGATTATTGGCTTATGTGTTGGAGTAGTTATTATTGTTTTGGCCGTGTTTTCTGCTTTGAGTTTTAAAGTGGATAGTTCTGAAGATGAGAGTGAAGTTATCCGGGATTCTGTTTCTACACTCGCTTCAACACCTGTATTGTCACCAGCTTCCACCACACCTAAAACCATTAACTATCAAAAATATAATATCGACTACATGAATGACGATATCAAAAATATTCTTGTGAGGCAAGCGGGGGCTACTGGAAAGACTGCATTTTATTTGCCTCCGACTGGATATATTAATGTTTCGAGGGGGACAAAGTATGGAGTTGCTTTTCTTATCCAGAATGTAAATCCAAAAGTTCCTGAGGGGAATGAGTTTGTTTATAATTTTGATGTGGATCCTTCGTCGGTTGGGGACTGTGGGGTTAGTGCTGATGTGGCACAATCATGGATTGAAAGAGGGTGGACGAGTTCTGGAATGATTGCTGGACAGTGGAGAGAGGATTGGAATGAGTGGCATGATGCTATGACGATTTATTTTGCGTTTCCTTCGGATGTTGAACCTTGCACCGTTAAGTATAATTTCGTGATTACGAAGGATGGGGTTGCGTATGATTTGAAAACAGTGGAATTTAATTTAATTTAGAAGATTTTATAAAGAATTAGTTATTGTGTAATTTATGAGTAAGGTGATTGGTTATGTGGTTTCTGGTGCTGGTATTCTGATTATGGCGTTGGGTTTTGGGATGCTTCCTGTTAAAATAAAGATTTTGGAAAGTGTTGCTGGGAATATTATCGCTGGCGCTGGAGTTGGTTTGGTTGTCGTCGGGGTTTTGCTTTCGATGAATAAGGGCGAGGGGAAGAAGAAGAGGAAGGGTGGACATGATGAGGTTCCTATTTATGAGGGTGTTGGGAAGAAGAGGCGGGTTGTTGGGTATCGGAAGGGTTAGATTTTTAGTTTTTAGCAAAGTTTAAATAGTTGTCATTTTAAAGTAACACATGGAACTCATTAGAAAAACCTTTAATGGGAGTGAGCTTCAAGTGTCTCATCCTTTGGATGTTTTATATAAAATTAATCCTGAAATAGCGAGTTTAGCTTATGCCGATAGTTCGGGAGTTATGAGCCCTGGAATTCGTCCCTATGTTGCTTTATTTAGAAAATTGCAGTCTGATGAGAAGATTGCTTTGATTGATGGCATGGTTAGGAAGTATGGTTTTGATGCGCAGATTGAGATTAATCGGGAAAGTGAGAATGGGATGACACAGAGGGGGATTAATGAGGGGAAGAATCTTGTTAATTTGGCGAAGTTGAAATATGAGTTTGGACGTGCTGTTGTTAAAGACCATATTGATGGACAAAAGTATCTTTCTGATAATGAGTTAGCGGGTGTTAGGTTAGAGAGTGAGGCTCAGGTTGAGTGCGTTAGGCTTACTGAAACTTTAAGGAGTGAAACTTCTCGGCAGTTGTCTAGGGATAAGTTGGAAGGAATTATTCGAAGTTCTGAGTTAAAATATGCTGGATTGATTAGACAGGCAGAAATTGCTCGTGGGATGGGGAGAGATAATAATCGTAAGGAGATTGCCATTGCCTATATTAAAGGGCAGGTTTCTATTAATCGAGCTATGATTGAATTTTATATTGAGGAAGTAAAAATGAAGGCTGTTGTTGAAAGTGCTTATTATGAAACGATGAAGGAAGTTGGGCGTGAAGGTGTTGGGTTTTTGAGAGAGAGTAGAAAGGGTAAATTTAGGTTTAGGGGCAGTGGGACATTTGGGGATTTAAATGTGGATATTGAGGTGGAGTAATGGATTTAGATGATTTTAAGTTGCCACCTTTGGAAGAAGTGCTGGGGCGGGTCGAGGGGGAAAAGGGGAGTGAATCAGATAATATTATTCCTAAACCTAGATTTTATGATTCCACTTGTGCGATAAAGGAAGAGGAAGATGGAAGAGGAAAAATACAAATAGAGAATAGGAAGAAATATCCTTCGATAGTTTGTAGATACTATAATCAAGGGAATTGTAAGGTATGTGATGTGACTCTTTGTGCTCATCATTATCCTTGAATAAAATGGATTTAGATGTGTGATAAAAGAAGAGGCGGGTTGTTGGGTATCGGAAGGGTTAAAGACAGAAATTTATAATTTATTTATTGCTTCTTGTATTTCTCCTGCTTCTTTTGTATATGTTTTATGGTCTATTATTCCGTCCGATAAATCTCCTCCGAGTTTCTTTAAGTCTCTCATTAAATTTCTTTTTGTTTTTTCTTTGTTTTTTTCTTTATACTTTCTAAAATCTGCAAAACTAAAATATTTGTGAATACGTTTATCAAATATTAATGAAGCAATAATAAACGCTATTCCTATTCCATATATCCAATTTGCTTCGCCCAACCCATCCCTAAACATCCACATTGCAAAGAATGCTGCTGCAAAAACTACCCAACCTATTCTCCTTCCAAATGGACCTGTCCCGGATTGATGTATGAAAAAGAAGAATATTGTCCATGGGAGGAATATTGTTAATGCTATCCCTAGTGCGCTGTATTGCAATAAAATTGCTTGAATAAGATTATCAGGAAGAAATTTTGTAGAGAGTATTGCTATTGAACTTGAGACGATCCAATGAATTGGTGCTTTATCTCCTAAAATTGAATTCTTTTTTATTACTGTATAAACTACTAGGAGAATTATGGTGAAGAGGAGAATTTTTGCAAAGAGAAATTCATCTATGGCATCTATATCGAGAATCGTATTAGAAATAAATCCGATTACAAGTATAATAACTTCACCTAGTCCACCCAAGAGTTGTCCGACGCCTTCGACCGGTCCGGCCGAGACTAAAGATGCTAGAAAAATTGTTAAGAATGTTGGAATGCTCTTTTTCATGTTGGATTTAAAGTTTTTAGGTTTATATAATTTAGTATGGGAATGTTTATAAATAATTGTGATATTGATTTTGTATGAACGTAAAGAGGTTTTTGAGTTTTGGAGTGTTGGGATTGTTTTTGATTTCTATGATAGGTGTGGTTTTAGGGGCTGATTTAACTAATGAGGGAAGAGAAGTTGGCGAGGGTCTTGCTACTCTTGTTGGTGGATTTTTTGAGCCATTATTAAGTCCATTATTTGGAGATACAGAGTTGTTGTCTAGGACTTTTTTTGCGGTGCTTCTGGGAATGATTATTTATTCTATCATTAGCACGATGTTCAAAGAAAGTAAAAATTGGATAAAATGGGGAATAACTGGAGCGATAACATCTTTGGCATTATTGGGGTTGCCATCTGGCTTTTTAGAAGCGATTAGAATTCAATATGGTGCGATGGGTGCCGCGATATTAACTGTTATACCTTTCATTATTATTTTGGTTTTTTCGCTTAAATCTAAAAGTGTATTAATTGCTAGGGTGACTTGGATTTTTTATGCAGTTTATTATTTTGTTTTGTATGCATATTCACTTGCGACTAATGAATCGACGGGTTTGTTTACTACTACAAATATGCCCTACTTAGTTGCGTTTTTTGCTGGAATTTTTATCTTTATTGGTATGCCCACTATAAGGGATTTAATATTTAAGGGGGAGCTTGCAGGGCTTGAAGAACGCGGCATGGGGAAGGTGAAGAGACGTAAGTTACTTCAACAGGTTCAAGATGAAGATCTCGGTAGATATGCAGAAGATTGATTGATTTCAATTTTATGACCCCTTCAAAAACCTTATAAACTAATTATATCTAATTCATCCATGGCTGACAATTCGATGAGCATGCCGGCAGGGTTCGGCGGGCTAATGCGGTATAAGGAAGAGTATGATTCTAAGTTTAAATTTGGGCCTGGCGCTGTTGTTGGGATGATTATCGCGACGATTGTTATTGTTGTGGGTTTGAGGATGTTTTATTAAAATGTTTGGTGGTGTTAATCCGGCGCAGATGAAGGGGATGATGAAGAAGATGGGGATTAGCCAAGTTGAGTTGCCGGTGAAGAGGGTTGTTTTTGAGATGGACGACGGGAATTTGGTTATTGAGAATCCAAGTGTTATGAAGATTAAAATGCAGGGGCAGGAGAGTTTTCAGGTGACTGGGGATGCCGTTGAGGAGGTTTCTGAGGCGTTTAGTGATGAGGATGTGAAGATGGTTGTTTCTCAGACTGGGAAGAGTGAGAGCAAGGTGAGGGCTGCGTTGGAGGAGAGTGAAGGGGATATTGCTGAGGCGATTATGGATTTGAAGTAGAGTATAGAAATTGTTTTAAGGATTGAGCTTGTTGGAATTTTATGAAAATTTGTTGTTATGACTCCATGATTGGAGGATTGATGAAAGTTATCTGTTCTCATGCAAAAGGAAAAGCGGATATCACTAAAATTTTTGATATTAATGATTTAAAATGCCTTGATTCTCATCAAGATTATTTACTTGTTAATCCTGGGGCTAACTTCGAAAGTTGGGGTGCGTTGGGGGAGTATGCTAGAAACAATCCCGATACCAAAGTTGTTATAAACGCAATTGGGGCTTTTAGAAAAAATAAAAAAGATATTGAAAGAGCAGTCGGAGATAGTGAGAATATCGAAGTTTTGGGTTTCAAAGAAGGAGTATCTAAAGCTCACGAGATATTAAGTGAATTGCAATAATTAATATAAAGCATTCTTGGGTTCTTGGGTTATGAATTATGAGGCAGATTTTTATGAGGCGAGATGGCATTTGGATGTTGCTAATCGGATGTTTAAGAGTTATAATAGCTATTCCGATAAAAGGTTTTTAGTCGGAGTGATTAAAGAGGGAGCTAAAGCAGCTGGTAATTTGGTTCGGAGTTTTCTTATCCGAGAAGGCGTAAAAGGGGACTTGAAGACCTTTTTGAAAAAAGTCGCTCCGAAGTATTTGGACGAAATTACGACTAGAAATTTGATAAAAATATTGGAAGTTGAGAGAGCGCAGAGAATATCTAGGGTTGAATTTGTGAGGAAAGATAAAATTATCTTATTAATTGAAGGAAAATACCAAATTCTGACTGTCGCAAGGTTGAAGGAGTTTATTGACTCTGTTGAAATTGCAATTAAAGATTTTTCGGCAGGTATAAAAAGGTGATTGGCATTGGATTTGTTGCGCTAAGAAGGAGAGAGTACGATTGAAGAAATTATCAAAGAAAAAACAAGTGCGGATCATTTAATGTACGTGAGTTTGAAGTATACTAAGACTTGTGACGTGATTTTGAATTTGTTGGCGCGGTGGAAAAGTTTGATTGAGACTAGTTTTGATGCGATTTTGGAGAAACGGTGTGAAGAGGGGAAAATTCCGTGTATGTATGCGACGCCGAAAGAGAGAATCGAGTTTATGAAAAAATATTTTGCGAAAGATGAAGCGATTCAAAAAGTGATTCCGTTATATATATTTTTTAAGCGTATACCAGATTTACCGAAGACTCGAAGTGGTGAATTTAGGAAGAATGTTAATCTGAAAGTGAAGGCTGGTCCGACGAAAGTTGTTGATATTAATATGGAGATGTTGGGCGGGTATTATGATATTGTTGAGGCTTTTATTGTTGAAGTCAAGAAAATATTAATTTGACCTTTAATAAAACTTATAAAGAGACTTTTTCTGATATATTTACGTTTGTTTAAAATGGCGCTCAAAGAGTACCTTTAATACATATGAAAAAATGATGGCAAGAATAATTGTTATAAATTCGGGGAAGGGCGGTGTCGGTAAGACTACGACCGCGATTAACTTGGGGACTTCTTTGAATAAGCTCGGGAAGAATGTTGTTATCGTGGATGTTAATTTGAATACGCCGAATGTCGGTTTGCATCTTGGTGCTCCTATTGTTCCGGTGACTTTGAATCATGTTTTGAAAGGTGAGGCTGATATTGAAGATGCTGTTTACGAGCATTCCTCTGGGACGAAAATTGTGCCGTCTTCGTTATCGGTTAAAGAGTTGACGAAATTTAATACGAAGAAGCTCCCTGAAATTATGGCGAAATTGGGGGAACTTACTGATTACGTTATTATTGATTCTGCGGCTGGTTTTGGGGATGAGGCTATAGCTGTGATGGAAGCAGCGGATGAGATCATTGTTGTAACGAATCCCGAGATGCCTACGGTGACTGATGCATTGAAAACTGTTAAAGTTGCGAGAGAGATGGGCAAGGAGGTTAATGGGGTTATTGTAGCTCGGCATGTGAATGCTAAATATGAAATGCCTTTGAGTTCAATTCGGTCGATGCTTGAGACACAGGTTATTGGTGTTATCCCTGAGGACAAGGCTGTTAAGGAGGCTTTGAATTTAAGGGATGCCGTCACTCATACACATCCGCGGAGTAAGGTTTCGAAAAAGTATATGGAGATTGCAAGAAAAGTTGGCGGAGAAGTTGTTAACGAAAGGCAAGGGTTTTTGGATAGATTTTTTTGGAGATAAGAGCTTATTTTTTATTGAGTTGGGTTTGTGCTTTTAGAATATTTAGTTCTAAGTCCTGATTTTTGATTAGGAATTTTTTGAAGAGGTCTTGGATTTTTTTATTCTGTTTTCTTGAGGTTCCTTTGATATTTCTGAGTTTGGCGTAAAGTTCAATTTCTTTGTCGGAGAGTTGAATTAGGGGCGCGTTGGTTTTTGGTTTTGTATTGAAATTGCCTTTGATGATGTTTTCAAATATTTCTTCTGCTGATTGTGAGAGGTTGTCTGAAGATAAGTTTGGTTTTGTGTTGTACCTGACTTCGAATTTTGTTTCTAAGATTTCTTTTAGGACAAGTGTGTTTAAAGAGTTGGATTTTCTGAGGGTTATAATTTTGTTTTTTGGTAGCATTTGTTCTTTTCGTATTGTTCGAAAGACTTTTCGTTGGACGTAATCAATAAATTGGTTTTTATTAAGTTCTCTTTGGTTTGTGAATTTCCAGACTGTTTTCATAGCTTGTATTTTTTGAATTTATTTCTTTTTTCTTGGTTGTCTCCGGTTGAATAAGCTTCTTGGAGTTTTGTTGCTTCTTTTTCTCCTGATTTTTTTGAAAGGTATACCGAGGGTTTCCCATAATCGTCTGGGATGTGATTCTTGAATGTTGAAATAATTTGAGATTCTTTCGCGTCCCGTGCTACGATGAACCATGTGTTGTTGATGTAGAAATGTCTGCCAATCATTGTTAGTGAAAGGGTTTTTTCTGTTATTAGATTTTTTTCTAAGAGGTGTTTTAATCTTAAAGCTGGGGATTTTTCACAGAGAAGACATCCTCCTCCAGGAGATGGATATTCTATTTCGTATTTTTTTGCTAGTTCCATTTGTTTTTTCCTTCCTCTTCCTGTAATTTCCAAGAGTTTGCTTCGGTCAACCAACCCAGATTTTTCCACAGCAGTCTCTCTCAATTTTTTCGCACAAAGTGGTCGTAAAATTTCGAAGCCTAGTTCTTCGTCGATTGTTTTTATTGCTGAAGGGATTTGCGACATCGGACGCTGACCTATAACTTCACCCGTTGCTATGAGTTGGATGTCGTGTTTTTTTGCGTATTCGTGAGCTTTTTTGAACATGAATATTTTGCAGTCTTTGCATGGGTTGATTCCTGCTCCTGTTCCGTGTTTCGGGGATTTTAGAATTTGGAGATATTCTGAGAGAAGGGGCTCTTTGTTCACGTTGAGGATTTCTAATTTGATTTTTTCTTTTTGATTTAAGTTTTCTAAGAGGTTACATCCCGTGCATCCGAATGGGAGTGCGAAGTAGAGGGCTGTTATTTCGAAATTTTGGTCTTGGAGAAGACGCACAACTAAACGGGAGTCGAGTCCACCGGAGTAAAGGACTAGGGCTTTTTTCATTTGGCTAAAAAGAAACTTTAATTTAAGAAGCTTTAGATTTCGGCGAGCAATACCACATAATTCTTTCCGTATTTTTCCGCACACTTAGGGCATGTCGTATAGTAGAAATATATGCGCTTGAGTTCTTTTTTCTCTTTTTTCACGTAATCTTTCATTTCCCGAATCCATTTTCTCATGTCTTTGTATGGACCTTCGAAGACTTTTGTCAGAAATGTTCCCGAGAGTTTAACGTCCTTGCAACCTTCCACTGGTTTTTTTACGCTGAGATATACATGAGAATGGAATGGCGACATTTCATCTCCCATTACTATCATTTCCTTATCCGATGCTTTCGCTGCCTCGATTTTTTTCATATTTTTTGACATGACTCTTGCGAAATTTAGCGGAATGTGGAAAAGTGAAATCACGGTAGCCTTGACGAAAAACTTATCTTTCCAAGTTATTTTTTTCTTGTCCCATTTCTTTGGATTAAATTTTGGGCAACATGTCGCTTCACCATCTTTCATGATTTGTTTGAGGGGATATTATATTTAAATGTTTTGAATAGTTTGCTAATAACCTCCGTATATTTCTAGTTCTTCCGAATAGCCGGTGTGTTCAAAATCGAAATTAAATATGAAGAGGAATTGAGTTGTCGCTCGGACGCCTAGCCCTGCTTCTTTGACTATATTGTAGAGATGTGTCGTGAAACAGAGTGGACAGACGTGGACGGGGTTTTGACATGCTACGCAGGGTTTTGAATTAACCTGAAGACGATTATGATGTTTCATAAATGGTTTTAATTTAGCTTTGATTTGTTTGTTCTCGGGGAATTTTTTTATCCATTTTTCAAAAGCCTTTGCTATGCAGTTTGGGCAGAGTGGATGGACTATGTCGGTGCCGCAGGAAAGGCAATCGTTGTGGAGTTCTTTTTCGGGGTTATATGTCTGTTTAGCGACATTCTTTTCATTTTTCATAAGAGATGTCGCGTGATCAGAAGAATTTGATAGTGACTGACCCGGCAAACGCTAGAGAAGTGCAAGAATTCCATGTATAGTTCATTCTCTTTGTTTGCATGGTTTGGTGTGGGCGAGGAAGTTTATATAGTTTTTGGAATTGGGTCGTGTCGGAAGATTTAAATATTTAGAATTCTTACACTTTACATTACCTCCCTGGTATGACGCTTGCGGAATGCCAGGCTTTACCTTTTTTATGGTTACAAATAAGAAACGTGCGATAGTTTTTGTTGACGGGAATAATTGGTATCATAATGTTAAGTCGCTTGTGGCGAAACCGCGTGGGATCAGTTTTGAGAAGTTAGGGAGATTGATTTGTGAGAGGTTTGATTTGGAGTTGGTTGAAGTTCGGTATTATAATTCGGTGCCGGATATTGATTTGGGCGAGGAGAATTATTATAAGCATATGGTTTTTTTGGCGGGGTTGAAGAAGAAGGGCATTATTGTGAATACTCGGAAGTTGAAAGTGATTAATAGTGGAGGTAAAAAGTTGCGTGTTGAGAAGGGTGTGGATGTGAAGATTGCGGCGGATATGATTGATTTTAGTTTGGTTAAGAAGGCTTGTGATGTTTGTATTTTGGTTAGTGGGGATGCGGATTTTTTGCCGGCGATGAAAGTGATTAAGAGGCAAGGACATGAGGTGATTACGACTTGTGTTGGGAGGGGGTATTCGAGGGATTTGAGGTCGGGGGATTTTCGGTATGTTGTTTTGAAGAGGGGGGATTTGGATAAGTGTATGGGTGGATATGAGGGGAAGGGTTGAGGTTGAGGATATAAAATTTTAAGAAGGAGGGTTTGTTTGTTTTTGTATGACTAATAATAAAATAAGTGAAGCGAATAAGATTGAAGCTGGGAACCTGATGGAAGAAGCTAGTGAGATTTTTAGTAACTGTGTCCAGTGTGGGATGTGTAAGGGGCGGTGTGGGGTTTTTCGAGTTTTGAGGGAGGAACATTATTCGCCTAGGGGGAAAAGGGATTTGCTAACTGAGAAGATTATGGATAAGATTTTGTTTGAGTGTAATTTGTGTCGGGCTTGTGAAGAAGGTTGTCCGTTGAATTTGAAGATTTGTGATGCGGTTTTGAAGGCGCGGGAGGCAATGGTTTTGTTGGGGAAGGGGTTGAAGGGAAATGAGGAGATGATTGAGAATATTAGGAAGAGTGGGAATCCGTTTGGGAAGATGACGGATAAAGATAAGGAGAAACTTTATTGTTGCTGATGGATATCGATATTTTGATGATAGTTGTTTTTGCAGTTGGTGTTTTGACTTTGTTTTTCTTTCCCGAGCCGGAGAGTAATTTTTTCGCTTATGCCGGAACTGCGTTGTTATTTGTGATTGTAATGGGCATTTTATTCTGGGTTAAGAAAAAGTCTTGATCATGTGCAAAGTATGGTTAATATTAAGAATCAAGGGCGGGAAGAAAATCCTTTTTGATTTCATTCTGAGTAGTGGTTGCTACCCCAATACATTTGTCTGCTCCGCCGTAATAAAGAAAATATTTATTTTTAAATTTTGCAATACCTTCTGCAAAAATAACATTGTTTACTTTTCCAAATAATTCGAACTGTTTATCGGGAGTTAATATTGGTTTATCGTGTCTATATAATATCTTAGTCGGATTTTTCTTGTCTAATATCAAAAAGGAAGGAGAATATACGAGGTCATTATTGGCAGAATTATAAATCATAATTAGTTTGTCGCCAATTTCAATAAATGGTGGCCCTACTTCGACGAGCTTACTATCAAAATTTGTTTTTCTGGTTTTCAGAAAAGGCTTTTTATCTAACTTCCAATCTTTGAGGTTTTTTGATCTGGCAATCCATATCTTTGAATCACCGACAAACATTAAATATTCCCCATTAATTTTTTCGGGGTGAATATATCCTGATTTTGTATTTCGTAATATGCTTCCATGTTTTTTCCAATGGATAAGGTCTTTAGATGTAGCCAGAGCTATTGAAGTTTTAAGCCCCCTTTTTTGGTCACAACTTTCATATGCTGTGTATATCAAATAGAATATGTCTTTAATTTTCGTTATTCTAGGATCTTCACATCCTCTTTTTTCTTCTGGTCTTGTCGGTTTAATAATTGGATTATTTTTGTATTTTTTAAAATTATATCCATCTTTACTGACAGCTAAACAAAGATTAGAAATGTAATTACCATATCTGCCTTCAGCTCTGTAGATAAGAAATATTTTTTTGTCATGAGTTATGGCACAAGGATTGTATGTACATTCTTTTTCATAATCTAATCTATAATCTGGTATAATTATTGGATTTTTCAAATATTTAGTAAACATAATTATTTAAAAATATTCTAGGTTATAAATTTTTCTTTAGTTTCTCAATCATGCGCAAACCAAAATTCCAACTTCTCTTTATCTTTTTTATAAAGTCTGCAGAAACCAAGCCTCTCAAATTGTATAATATCACCAACCTTTAACTTCCCAAGCTCTCGTTCCCCAAGCCCTTTTTTCATCGTCCCGTCTGGCATTACCACCTCTACCTGAATATTGCCTTGAGATGCCGGGAGCCACTGGAGGAATTTCATATTCTCTCCTGGTCTTTTCGAAACAAACGAAAAATTACGTGGACCTATCGCTATTTTACTTGAATTGAATGTTAAAAGATGCATGAAGCGATAGTCTTGATTGGACAAGGACCTGTGCCCTCCAGGAATTAAGAACTCCTGAGTCGTTTCTACAGTTCTGCTTCCTAGCGAGTTGTTCGGATGATACGGAATTTCTGTTGTTAGATGAGGACATCCGTTGATTTTAATTTTTTTTGGATCTTCTACGAAAAAATATCTTGGAATATTCCCCAATACTTTTCTATTTAACGCGTAGAGGTTCTCAATTGGAATTGTGATGTTGGCTTTTTTTATTCCAAGGGTTAGAACGAATTGGCGAATTGCTTCGGGCTTGAATCCTCTGTCACGGAGAGACTGAAGTGACCATGTTCGTGGGTCGTTCCATCCGGCGTATTCTCCCAACAGGATTTTTCGAGTGCTTTCCGATTTTGATATTTTCACACCTTTGATTTCACACTGCCCGTGATATGTTGATTCCGGATTTAACCAACCAAAGATTTCACGTATGAAGTCTTGGACTCGGGTTGACATGTGATGGTCCGTTCCTCTTAAGATGTGGGTTGAGCCGAAAGTGTGGTCGTCGATTCCCCATGAAAATTCCATTGATGGATATACTCGATATTTGTTTTCCGTTCTGGGATGGAAAAGGTTGGATATTTTGAACATAACCCTGTCTCGGAAAGCTGGGTCTGGATCCTGCATTGAGGTTTTGAGTCTAACCGTCATCGAGCCCATTGGTGCGGTGAACATCTCTTTCCATCTTTCCATCTGTTTCTCTGACGAAAATCCTCGGCAAGGACATTCAATTCCTTCCGCTTTTAGTTTTTGCATTTTTTCTTGGTTACAATGACAGACGTAAAGGTAGCCTTTTTTTAGAAGCTCTTCGGCATATTGGTAATATTTTTCGGTTCGGTCTGATTTGTAAATTATTTTTTTTCTGTAGTTTATGCCTAACCAATCGAGACCTTCTTGGATTAATTCGTAAGCTTGGGACTCGATTTTTTTGTTTTCTGAACCGATTGTGTCGTCGAATACTAGGAGAAGTTTGCCGTTATACATTTTTACGTATTCGTCGTTAAGGATGATATTCCGTGCATTTCCGATGTGAAGAGGTCCGGATGGGAAGGGGGCGAGTCTCATTGCGACTTTTTTGTTTTCTGCATTAGGTAGTTCCTTTAATCCTTCTCTTATCTCTCTTTTAGAAGTTTTGGAATCCAATTTTTCGAATTCTTTTTGTTGTTCTTCTTTGGAGAGGGAATTTACTTTTTTTAGAACTTTTAAAATTTTTGGCGTGATATTTTTAATTTCGGATTTTTCCAGACCTTCCGCGAAGAGACCGGCCAAAACCGCTCCCTGAGAAGCCTTGCCTTTATATTTTATCGCATTTTCCAATGCATAAACCTTAATCGTTTCTTCAGATATTTTCACCATCCCATTGCACCCACATTATCAGTCGGCTGGTTTACATCAAGTTTCTTCTCTAAAAGCTCCAAGCGCTGTTCAAGTTTGTAGATTTTATTATCCAAGTCTGTTATTTTTACATCCACCTCTCGTTTGTTGTAGCCGTCCGATTCGGTTGCGAATGTCTGGGTTTGTGGGGAGTCAGATTCTGAATTATCCATAAAGCCAAAAAAGTTTGCGTTATCTTGACTGTCCGTTTTTGGCTCTTGAGTTTTGGTTGTTTGTCCCAATTCTACAAAGCCCTCAGAGGTTGTTGGGATGCTTATTTCCTTTCTTGGGATTCGAACTACGCCACGTTTTTGAAGCTCACGAACATCAACCATCCGTCTCTTTTTCTTGTTAAAAATCATAAAGTTGAGAAAGCAAGGGAGTATTAAAATATTTGGTAAGTTTTTGGGGATTGGATATAGATGGTAATTTGTAGAAAGAATTAAATATGAAAAAAGTAGTAAATAGTATGGAAAAGAGAGGTTTGATTGGTTTGTTTTTTGCGGTGGTGATTTTGTTTTTGGTCGGCGGTGTTTTTGCGATTCCGCAAACGTTTAGTGTCCATGGAAAGTTGAGTAATTCGAGCGGTGTTCTGGAGGGAACTTACGAGATGAATTTTAGTATTTATGAGGATTATTCTGGCGGGAGTGCGTTATGGACGAGTTTGAGAAATGTGACGACAGACAGTGATGGGGTTTATGATGTTGTTTTAGGCGGTGTTGATTTGAATTTTTCGGAGCAGTATTATTTGGGGGTTAAGGTTGAGAGTGATGACGAGATGACGCCGAGGATTAATTTGTCGTCGAGTCCTTACGCTTTTAGGGCGGAGAATGTTTCGGTTGCTGGGGTTGAGTTTACGTCGAATGTTGATTTTGGGGCTTATAATGTGACGGTTGGGACGAATGCTTTGTTTGTTGATGCGTCGAGTGGGAGGGTTGGGATTGGGACGGTGAGTCCTGCAGTAACTCTAGATGTAAATGGAAGTTTGCGCGTGGGAGAGAGAGAACTTCTGGACGGCATATCTCAAATTCAAATGATACCCGATACAAGTTTTCAAACTCATCTTTATACATACTCGGATGGGAGGTTTGCTATTTATAAGAATGGAGGCACTGGGGTGGGTGCTGCTTTAAGTGTTCTTCATAATGGCAACGTCGGTATCGGCACAATTACTCCCCAAACCAAACTAGAAGTCAACGGCTCTCTCAACATCTCAGGCTCAGGTGCTTCCCTAATATTCCCCGACGGCACAAGCATGACAACAGCAGGGACAGGAGATGCCGGAACTCTCGACGGACTTGATTCAACCTTCTTCATGCCCCTAAACACCTCCGTCGTAGGAGATTTTGATTTCAACGGCGGCTGGGAGTCTGGAGGTTTCAGTATAGAAGGAGGAGATATATATGCGCAGACGGGGTGGTTTTATAATATTTCGAGTTTGGAGGTTACACACTTGGAGGTTAATGGGAGTTTGTTCCCTGATGTTGACGACCAGTTTGATGTGGGGAATGGGACGTTTAGGTGGAGAGATTTGTATTTGAGTGGGGAGGTTCTTTCGGATGGGACGGGGGATAGTTATTTTATGGGGAATGTGGGGATTGGAACGGCAAGCCCAAGTGAACTTTTAGTCGTAGGAAATGATTTAGGAAATGTTGGAACAGGAAATTCCATTGCTCTGGGAGATGATAGTGGAAATGTTGTTAATTTAGGAATTGGTTATAATAGTACAAATAGAGGGAGTATTTATTGGGAAGATGGTGATGATGGACATTTATCTTTTGGAACAATAACAACAACAGGCGGTCAGAATTGGGGAGCGATGAATTTAAAGGATGGTAGGTTCGGTATTGGGACGACCTCTCCAAGTACTAAACTGGAAGTCAATGGCTCAGTCAATATTTCGGGTTCGGGTGCCGGCTTAACTTTCCCCGACGGGACAAGTATGACGACGGCGAGTACTGCTGGTTTATGGACGAATTCTTCGGGGAATGCGACTTACGTTGATGGCAATGTAGGAATCGGGACGACGAGTCCAGTAGTAGATTTGCATATTGGAGAAGATAATACAAATGCTAGATTCTATCTTGCGGGTCCAGCTAGCGGATCCAGTCCTCTTACGACAGGCAGACCTACTAACGACAATGCTCAACTTATGATAGGTCGAACGGGCACATCGGACGGGGGGGGTGTGGAGTTTCAAGTGTCTCCTACTGGTAGTGGTTATGGGTGGAAGATAAATGCACCAGATGCGGATTCACGACAAGATTTGAGAATTTTTAATAGACATAATAATGCTGTTTGGTCGGAGAAAATGACTATACAGGGTAGCACGGGGAATGTGGGGATCGGGACAACGGGGCCTGGGACTCTTCTTCACCTAGAAGCTGCTTCCAATCCAACACTTAGAATAAGTGAAGAGGATGGTGCGACAAGGAGACTTTTACAATTAGGAGTTGATACAACAAATAATGAAACATTTATCACTTCTTCATTTTACTCAGGAGGCGCATGGCCATTGACTTTTATTATGGGTACGGCCGAAATTATGAGAATTGATAACACGGGTAATGTGGGTATCGGGACGACGAGTCCGTCGGAAGAACTAGATGTGAATGGAAGCATAAATATCGCAGATGGAGATGCATATATGTATGACGGAGAACAGGCTTTAAGGTTGGCGGAGGGGACGGATAGTCACTACGCTAATACTTTTGTTGGTGTAGATGCTGGAAATGCTACAGCCACAAAACAAACGGCCACAGGATACCAAGCAGGTTACCAAAACACAGGAACTGAACAAACAGTCACTGGATATCAAGCAGGCTACCAAAACACGGGACCTCAACAAACAGCAATAGGATACCAAGCGGGTTATGAAAACACGGGAGGTTATACGGTAGCATTAGGACGGTTTGCAGGCTACCAAAACACAGGAGGCGAGCAAACAGCCGTCGGATTTTATGCAGGTCGTTATAATACAGGAACCGGCGGACAAACAGCCATAGGATATTGGGCAGGTTACAATAACACAGGGTCTTATTCCACAGCCCTAGGAAATAATGCAGGCTACCAAAATAAGGGACTTCACCAAGTGGCTTTAGGAAATTGGGCAGGTCGTGAAAATACAGGAAGTTCTCAAACAGCCACCGGGTATTACGCAGGCTATCAAAATACGGGAGTTCGATCGACAGTTGTCGGTTATTACGCAGGCTATCAAAACTCTGGAGATTATCAAACAGCAATGGGATATTACGCAGGCTATCTAAACACAGAACTCTATCAAACAGCCATAGGTCATCAGGCAGGTTACAATAATACAGGAAGTCGGCAAACAATCCTAGGGAATAATGCAGGCTATCAAAATGAAGGAGATTATCAAACAGCCACAGGGAATAGCGCAGGTTCCTCAAACACAGGAATCTATCAAGTAGCCATGGGATATTACGCAGGCTATCAAAATACAGCAACTTCTCAAACAGCCATGGGATATTACGCAGGCTATCAAAATACCGGAACCTATCAAACAGCCATAGGAACTCAGGCAGGTCGTAGTAATGACCAGGTTTCTCAAACAGCCATAGGTTATCAGGCAGGCTACCAAAACACGGGGGATTATCAAACAGCCACCGGAGCTTACGCGGGCTACCAAAATACAGGAACCGAACAAACAGCCGTCGGATATTATGCAGGTCGTGAAAACATAGGAACCCAACAAACAGTCATTGGTTATCGTGCGGGCTATCTAAATACAGGAACCCAACAAACAGCCGTCGGACGTAACGCGGGCTACAACAATACGGGGGGTTATCAAGCAGCCCTAGGGATGAGCGCAGGTTACCAAAATGAAGGGATTACGCAAACAGTCGCCGGATTTTCAGCAGGTACTAGAAATACAGGAAGCAATCAAGTAGGCGTGGGATATAACGCAGGCTACGATAATTCAGGAGACAGGGCTATCGGGATTGGTCGTGAAGCAACAAAAGATAATAGCGGTGATGATGCTGTGGGGGTTGGATACCAAGCGGGGGAATTTAACATTGGGAATAGCCTAACAGCTGTGGGTAGTTACGCAGGCTACAACAATACTGGAGGTGCAAATGTATTTATGGGCCATTATGCGGGCTACGAAAACACAGGAGCTGAATCAACAGCTATCGGTCATCAAGCAGGCGGCAATAATGTTGGGTATTATATAACAACGATAGGTCATCGAGCAGGCATGGACAATACAGGAGATTACCAAACAACCGCGGGACATTCCGCGGGTTATTTAAATACAGGAAATTACCAAACAGCCGTTGGATATTACGCAGGCTACAATAATACAGGAGCTAGTGGGCAAACAGCTATAGGTTATAATGCAGGTCATTTAAACACAGGAACTCATCAAGTGGCCGTAGGATATTTTGCTGGCGAGAGCAACACGGGAGTAAGAGTTATTGGAATTGGTTCTGAAGCGGCAAGAGATAATACTGGTGACAATGTCATAGCAATTGGTTTTGAAGCGGCGGAAAGTAATACGTTACATAACGTCTTTATTTTAAAGCAATCAAGTGTTAATGCCGTACCGCTAATTCAGGGGAATTTTTCTACTGGAGATATAGAAATCGCAGGTTATTTGCAGGGTGCTTCTTGTCAGTATGCAAAGGAAGCAACATTCAACACGGAAAGAGGAACAATTGTTGCCAATCAAGGATTAGCAATGGGTAATGGTCAAGCACCAACGGGAGCTCCGCAAGTTTGTGCTGGGACCGTGACTACCCTTGCTGCGATGTGTAGTGGGGCTGCGGATGCGAGTAATCATGTGGCATTTGAATTGAGAATTGATGGAGTTGCGCAGACATGTGACACTGCAGAAGTAACTTCATTAGATACAATGTATCAGGCGAGTAGTTGTGGGGTTTCATTTAGTTCGGGAGATATACTTAATTGTTATTCGAAAACTTTAACAGGTGCAGTTACAACGTGTGTTTGTACATTCTGGGTGCAGTACGATTAAAATTTATTTGTTAAAAAATTGTTTCTTCAATTCTAATTTCTACTCCAACCCATTTCTAACATATTCAGGATTATTTCGGGATATCGTGCGTTGCGCATCCCTGTCCGAATGCAAGAAATCCGGATAATGAAGAATATACAAGGAGTTTTTTAGTATTTTTTTTAATTTGCATAAAAAGGGAGCCATGAAAGAGTATTTAATATTGATAGTGATGACGTCGAGAGTGCGCGGAAGATTTAAATATAATTATTGTGTTCTTTTGAGATGAATAAAGTGGTCGTGTCTTTTTTGGTTGTTTCTATGATTTTGATAGTTGGCGTGTTCGCTGATTCGGGGGGAATGGAGCAGGAAATTAGGGATTTTGTTGAAGAAAGTAGAGGAATTGTTGTTGAAAATATAACGGAGGTTAATTTTAGTGATTTGCCCGACGAGGTGGATATAGAGAAAGTTGAGAATACGAGTATTGTTATTTATGAAGTTGATTATGGCGAGATGCCGCTTTTCGTGATTACTTCCTCGGGTATGAAGAAGAGTGTGGCTCCAGCGTCTGTTTGTGATGCGAAGTCGTTATTACATTTTGGGTTTGATGAAGAGATGGCTGAATCGGATTTCTTGAATATGGCTAGTGGTGTTCAAGGAAGTTTGGAGAAGGGATATGTTATGTTGAGAGACGGAAGTGTTACGGGGATTTCTACGAACTTGGAAATTGTAGGCTCTGTTGCGGAGGGTGGTGTTGAGATTGTTATTTATAAAAATGGCGTAGAGGTAGGATTTAGAAATTATTTGAGTGCGGATTCTTCTGGAGTTGAGATAGATTATGATGTTCAGTCGAAGGGGATTGTGAATTTTAAGGCTGGGGATGTGATTTCGGTTTATTTGAGTTCGGGAGATGGTGTTGTTTTGACGGATGTTACGACGATAATTGAGGTAACTAGTTGAGATGGCGTTGAAAATAGATAAAAAGTATTTTGTGGTTTTCGGGATTGTTGTTGTTGCGACTCTTGGTCTTATTTTTCTGCAAAATAGTTTTTCGGGTTATGCTGTTTTAGAATTAAATGCCGATTATCATGAGGGGGAAATTTTGGATGGGGTGTTGGAGTTGTCTTTAAATAAGGGGGAATTTATTCCTGCTTCGACTAAGGTTGTTTTTGAGAATTCCGAAGAACGACGGGAATTTGATTTAGAGGATATTGTTTCTGAAGAGTCTGTTGAAGGAATGTATTATATTGAGGGGAAGAATTTGTCTGGAGAGGGGGTGGGTTATGGTTTAATGGGAACTAAGGAGTCTCCGGAGATTTCGTTTGTGTTTAATGTTTCGTCAGATGATGAAGAAAAGATAACGGAGGAAATCGTTTCTGGGGATATCTCTGCAGATAGACCGCTTGTCTATAATTTAGAAGAGGGGCAAACCGCAGAACTGGTGCCAGGAAGTGTGGCTATTGGTTCCAAAACGCTTAATGATGAAGATATTGATTTTGAGATTTTGAATGGTACTGTTTTTGTTTCTACTGTTTATTTTGAAGAGGAAGAGGGTTTTGGTGCGGATTATTTATCCTCAAAGGATGACTCTGGTGACTCCGAGGAGGAGTTTTGGGTTTTGGAAATTAATCTTTCTGCACTTGATTTGAATTTTAGTGCTGGGGAGTTGAAAATAAGTTTTGTTTATAACGACGACGAGATTCTTTCTTTGTCTAGTGTTTTGCAAGAGAGTGATATTGTTGAAATAGAGGAGCCAGTTTTGCTAGAGGTTTCGGAATTTTCTTCACAGGGTCTTACGGAGGATGAAAGGCAGATTCTTGTTCAGAAGTTTGGGGATGTTTCTGTTGTGACGACTAGGTCTGAAGTTTTGGATGGGAGATTGATTAGAAATTATAAGCTTGGGGATTATGAATTGGTGGCGTCTTATGATTATGATTTGGATTCTCTTGATGAGCAGATGGAGAGAGATAGGGTTAATTTTTTGAGGGATTTGGTTAGGATGATTTCGGAGGAGAAAGTTATTTCTGAGGATGTTGGTGAGTTTCTTGTGAGTTCTGATTTTTAGATTTAATTCCCAAGAAACAAATGCGCGAGCTACTCACAATCATGTCTTCGAATATTTTATTTTACTCGAAGACCTAATTGCTCGGACTTGAACTTCAATTCCCAAGAAACAAATGCGCGAGCGGGGACTTGAACCCCGGTCCCATCGTTGGCAACGACAGATTCTAACCACTAAACTACCCACGCATGTTGAAGCGAGGATTTTGGGATTTAAAAAAGTTTGTGGGGAGTTTATTGGGTAATTTCTTTTTCTATTTCTTCAATTGTTGTGATATCTTCAACTCCCCTATCTGGTCGTAGTCTTAAAATTCGGGGGAATCTTAATGCAAATCCGGAAGAGTTCGTCGGACTTTTTTGTATATTTTGAAACTGCACAGATATAACAATTTCCGGCTTGACTTCGATATGTCTCCCTTCACTTTTCAACATAATTTTTTCTAATTTATCTGTCATCTCTCCAAAACTAAGTCCTTCTTCTCTCAGCTCTTTCAGTCCCGTGGAAACTTTTCCTATTCCCAATAATTCCCCATGATTTCCTCTACAAGAAATATCATAACTCGTCAACCACCCGGCTCTTTTCCCCGTTCCCCATTCAGCCCCAGTAATCACTAAATCAAAATCATTGTCCTCTGGTTTCAATTTCACAGCATAACCAATCCGTGCTCCGGGCTTGTATGGTGCATCCAAATTCTTTCCCATCAGACCTTCTTGACTATCATCCAGTGCTTTCTTATAAAATTTCTCAACTTCTTTTTCGTCGCTGGTGATAATCTGTCGTGCCAAAATAATTTTTTTATCTTCTTCTCTAACAATCTTCTCAATTATTTTTCTTCTTTCTAAAAAAGTTGTTTTGATTAAATTATTTTCATTTAAATAAACAATGTCAAAAATAACCAATTCAATTGGGAGACTTTTTCTCATTTCGTCAATCCCATATTTTCTTTTGATTCTTTGACTGACTGCTTGGAAATCAGTGTATTCATTTGTTTTAGCATCGAATCCGACTGCTTCACAATCTAAAATAAAATTATTTCCAGAAATATTTGACTCAGCAATTTCAACAATCTCAGGAAACTGCCGCGTAACATTTTCTAGAGCCCTAGTAAAAACTTTTATTTCACCGTCTTGCGATTTATTCACCATCACCCGAAACCCATCATATTTATACTCAAATGCAGCGGGTCTTCCTACAATTCGAAATGCGTCTTCAATGCTAGTAGCCTTTGGGAACAGCATAACTTTCAGGGGTTTCCCAGGAATTAACTTAATTTTTTCTAATTCATCTTTACATGCTCTCTCAAAAACCTCCGCGAAATCTGTTGCTTTATCATACGCTTCTTGCACTGCTTTAACGCAAACTTTCTTATCCTCTATGTCTTTTGGTTTAAAACAAGATACAACAATTGCGTCTCTTAGAATCCCAGGGCCAACGCCGATTTTTAGATCTCCGAGGACGGTTCGAACTATGTATTTTGCTTCTTCGTCGGTTGCCGAGAGCAGTAAGTCGACAACATAGCCAATTTTTAAATCAACAGCTCCCGTCCCCTCAATTTCAACCAATTTCCTTAGATTTCTCATCACCTTTTCGGCACTTAATTTTTCTTCGAATAAGCCTTTTTGTTTTTTTGTTTTTCCTAAAAAAACTTCTGCAGCTTTCCCCAGGTCTCCAAGTTCTTTAAACTCGTTGATGACCGCTTCTTCTCCAACTCCAGCTGCTCGCGCAATTGCTTTAATTATTAATTGATGCGAAATTCCAAGTTCTCGATTGTCGTAATCCGCAAACAATTTTCCTTGCACTAGATAAATAAACTCGGAGTTTTCGCGAATCTTATTCAGGAAGTTAGCTAATATTTCTGTTTTTTCTAGACCTTTGGTCGTTTCTTCTAGCTTTTTGTAGGTTTCACAAATTTTTGAATAGTCCATGTGGGTGGTTAGTTGAGATGGTTTTTATAATTAGTGTAATGTGCCGTCTTCACTCTTACCGAAGATATAAAAAGTCTTTTTGTTTTTTGTTGAAATGGAAAAAACATACGACGTTCTGATTTTAGGAGGGGGTCCGGCTGGCTTGACTGCGGCGATTTATGCTGGACGTTATAATTTGAAAGTCTTGGTTGTCTCTGCGAATTTTGGGGGAACAGCGAATTTGGCTGGCGAGGTTGAGAATTGGCCTGGGTTTATTGGGTCTGGACAGGAGTTGATGAACAATGTTAAAGGGCAGGCTGAGAAGTTTGGTGCGGAGTTTTTGGAGGCGGATGTTGCTGGGGCAAAAAAGGAAGGGGATGAGTTTGTTTTGGATTATGGGGAAGGTGAAAGTGTTAGGGGCAAGAGTTTGATTGTTGCGCTTGGGACGGAGCATAGGCAATTGGATATTCCTGGGGAGAAAGAGTTTTTAGGAAAGGGTGTCTCGTATTGTGCGACTTGTGATGGGAATTTTTTTAAGGGGAAAAAGGTGGCTGTGATTGGTGGCGCAGATTCGGCGGCGAAGGCTGCACTTTATTTGAGCGATATTTGCGAGAAAGTTATGGTTGTTTATCGGAAGCATGAGATGAGATGTGAGCCTGTTAGCTTGGTTGCGATAAAAGAAAAAGAAAATATTGATATTATTTATGATGCGGTGCCTGTTGAAGTTTTGGGAGAAGAGATTGTTAGTGGATTAAAGATTTCTGATGGGAAAGGTAAAAGGGTTTTAGAGATTAGTGGAATTTTTATTGAAGCTGGGGCTGTTGCAGCGACGGAGGTTTTGAAGAATTTGGGTGTGGAGATGGAGAAGGGTTATATTATTACTGGGAAGGATTGTAAGACGAATGTTGAGGGAGTTTTTGCGGCTGGCGATGTGACGAATTCTGCGATGAGGCAGATGATTACGGCTGCTGGGGAAGGGGCTGTTGCGGCGAAAGGTGTGCATGAGTTTTTGATGGGGAAATAGGATACCCAATGGTTTAAGAAGGATGAAAGTTTTTGTCGTTTACTTCTAAATGATTAATAATTAATATGGAATCGCCAAAACCTTTTGAAATAAAACTTATTGCATCACCTAAGGATTATTCTCCACTTGGTGAATACTCCAAAATAGTTGGGACATTTAATCCAGGGGTTACTTCTGTTAGGACGAGTAAGGGGCTAGAAACTATACTGTATGTAAGGGTTGCTGAATCTCCTAGAAAAAGAGAGCAGGGTAAAGTTCTACTTCCATATTTTAATATTAAAAATAAGGAGAAGGCATCTCTAGATATTCAATATGATATTATAGATAGAAAGGATTTAAAGGAAATTCATAAAAAAAATGTCGTTCCCAAGAATGGACCTTCAAGACTGAGGCATATTTCTTTACCAAGAATGGTTGTATTGAATGAGAATAGAGACGTTATGGAAAGAAATTGGAATCCTATTATATATCCTGCTTGGGAATATGAGAGATTTGGGCTTGAAGATGTTAGGTTAACGAGTTTTGAGGACGGTAGATACTTTGTTACTTATTCTACTCCTCATAGAGAATTTGGTGTGAATAGTCATATATTATCTACAAGAAATATAAAAAATCTTGATGACTTAGAAAGGGTTACTTCTGATAATACACCACATTTTGAAATAAAAGGGAAGGACATTGCGATTTTCCCAGAGAAAGTTTCATCGCCCTCTACAACAGAAATAATGAAGAAAGGGGATGAATTATATGCATCATTTAAGCGTCCAAACGGATTTGAGACATTAAGCACACCAGGTATTTGGATTTCTTACTCTCCTGATTTGGTGCATTGGGGACAAGACCATCTATTAACTCCAAGTAAAAATAGAGAGGTGACGGGCACTGGGAGTCCTTCAGTTAAGAGACCTTATGGATGGCTTGAGGCGTATCATGAGACGACAATGGTTGAGGGTAGGACAAAATATGTTACTAAATTAATGACTCTTGACTTGAAGAATCCATGGAAAGTTTTGGATATTAGTCCTACTTTTTTAGATAGAGAGGATTTTAGAGAATTAATGCCTAAAGATGGATATGTCCCAAATACTGTTTTTACAAGTGGGGCTGTTGTCGATGGGGGGAGAATGGATTTTTATAGTGGAATTGATGATGAGTGGACGGCGCTTGCGTCATATTATATCGAGGATGTTGATAGGTTTGTTAAAAGTAGGTAATAATCAAAAATTTACATTCTTTCTAATTTTTTAATTCTTTCAGAAAGAGGTGGATGCGTTGAAAACCACTCTTTCGCCTTGGAAGGTTTTGCAATAAAAAGAGGTGCGACTGCTCCTGACATTTTCATCGGTTTATTATTTTTGATTTTTGTCAAAGCTCCTATTAGTCCAGTTGGGGTTCTCATGAATTTGACAGCAGAAGAATCGGCTGCGTATTCTCGTTTTCTTGATATTGCAAGTTGAACTAAGGCTACGATTATTGGAGCTAGAATTGCCAATATTATTCCAATTATCATTAAAACCGCATTATTATTCTCCCTATTGCTTCGCCCAGAAATTGAAGACCAGAATAAAGTTCTTAAAAATATTTGGGAAATTATTGCAATCATTCCGACGAGAACTGCGGTTAAAGTCATAAAACGGATGTCGTAGTTTGCGATGTGTGAGAGTTCGTGTGCAAGGACGCCTTCGATTTCTTGCTTGTTGAGTTTTTCTAGTAATCCTGTTGTGACGCAAACGACGGCGTGTTGTGGGTCTCGTCCTGAGGCGAAGGCGTTGATTTGTGGGTTTTGCATGACATAGAGTTTTGGTTTTGGGAGACCGGATGCTAGACAGAGTCCTTCGACGAGGTTGTGATATTGACGGTATTCTTGTTGTTTGGCTAGTTTCGCGTTTGCTGAAGCTATTGCTATTTTGTCTGATTTGTAGAAGCCGATTAGGATGTAGGCGATTGAGATTGGGATTCCGATGATGAGGATTATGAAAAAGTAGTCGCCGCCGATGATGAATGCGATTGTGTAGGTTAGGGCTAAGAGGACAAAGAAGACAATTCCGATTAAGAAGTAGGAAGATATTTTATTTTTTTTGATTTCGTCGCGGAAGGAGAGTCTGTTCATTTTGATGTGTATAGTGTATTATATATATTTAAATATAGTATATCGCAAAATATCTTTTAGAATTTAATCTTTGGAACAGCCTTCGCTGCCTTCGGAATTTTTAGATATTCTTTTGTTTTGAATCCGTACATGGAAGCGAACCACATGCCTGGGACTTTGCTCGTCATCACGTTGTATGTCATAATTCCGTCATTGTAATATTGCCTTGCATATGCAACCTTGTCCTCTATTGCAGAAAGTTCCTGTTGTAGTTGTAAGAAATTTGTGCTTGCCTTTAAGTCTGGATAGCCTTCTGCGATTGCGAAGATTGATTTTAGTGCTTCTTGCATTTGGTTTCCCGCTTTCATTTTTTTCTCAATTCCCTTCGCTGACATCATGGCCTTTCTCGCGTCGGTTACTTCTTTTATCGCAGCCCGCTCGTGTTTCATATAGCCCTTTACTGCGGATAATAAATTTGGAATTAGGTCGGAACGTTTTCGCAATTGGACGTCGATTTGTGCGAGGGAATTGTCGATTTGATGGGACAGTGTAACGAAACGGTTGTAATAAATCAGAAATACTGCGACTATGATTACTGCTATGGCGATTGAAATCCAGACTATCATGGGGTTTTTACGTTGGTTAAATTTATAAATGTTCTTGTCTCGGGGGTGTTATGGTTAGTCGAAATGTCGCGATTGGTATTGGGATTTTAGTTGTTGTTGGTTTGGGATTTTTGTTTTTTTCAGGGATGACTGGGAATGCGATTACAGGAGCCGCGGTGGGAGATGTTGAGAATGAGTATTTTAGGATTAGTGATTTTGGGAATTCGGAATTAAATGAAGGGGCGATAAAAGATGGCAAAGATAGTGGTGAATCAGGATAAGTGTATTGGGTGTGGTGCTTGTGTTGCGACTTGTCCGAAGAGTTTTAAGTTGAATTCTGGGAAAGCTCATGCGGTTAAGGGCGAGGTTAAAGAATTGACTTGTGAGAAGGCGGCTGCGAGCGGATGTCCGGTTGGGGCGATTAGTGTTTCTTAGTGAGATGTAAATTTTTATAAAGTGCGGTTATATGTATAGCCTATGATTGATAAAGAGTACAGTTCTAGGGACTCTTCTAACGGTGATTATATCATAAGACTAAGAGAGGGTATAGAATTTGCTATTGGCGAGACAGAGTATAATACAAATTCTAAGGTTCCTCCTCATATAATTGGTCTTGAGGCGGCCTTAAAAGAAGTGGAGAGAGTCGAGAAGTGGCATGCGATAGGGGAAGATCACAGGAATTAAGATTGTTTATTTTAGAAGATTTTAAAAAGAGAAGTTAACTATCGTTAACATGTATTTATTACCGCAGGAAATTGAAGTTTGGTATATCATTCCGGCTGTTCGGAAAGAGTTGGCGAGGCTTTTGACGAAGAAGTATGGGCTTAGTTATGAGAAGGCCGGGAATGCGCTTGGAATTAGTAAGGCTGCGATTAGTCAGTATCTGTCGAATAAGAGGGCGAATAAGGTGAAGTTGAATGTGAAGACGAAGCGGGAAATTAAGAAGTCGGCTGAGTTGATTTCGGGGAATGCGAGGGTTGCGATGTTTGAGATGCAGAGGATTTTGAAGTTTATGAAAGACAATCATTGTTCGTGTGATGTTTGTAAGAGATATAATAAAGATGTTTTAGATTATTGTAATTGCGAGCCGAAGTATTAATTTGTGTCGGGGAAAGTTTTTTAATGTTTGATTTTTTGGGTCTGTTATGGAGATTAATTTTAAGGGGATTGAGAAGAAGTGGCAAAAGCGTTGGGCGGAGGCTAAGATATTTGAGACTGGGGATGATGACCCACGGGAGAAGTTTTATGTTCTTGAGATGTTTCCTTATCCGTCGGGGTCTGGTTTGCACATGGGGCACGCTTGGAATTATACGATTGGGGATATTTTGGCTCGGTTTAAAATTATGAGCGGGTTTAATGTTATACATCCTATGGGATATGACGCTTTGGGGTTGCCTGCCGAGAATGCCGCGATTGAAGCTGGGGAGCATCCCGAGGATTATAACAAAAAGTCTATTGCCAATTATATTAAGCAGCAAAAAGCGTTGGGGTTGAGTTACGATTGGTCTAGGATGATTTCTACGGATGACCCTAAATTTTATAGGTGGGACCAGTGGATTTTTTTGAAGATGTTTGAGAAGGGGCTGGCTTATCAGAAGGAGTCGGCTGTTAATTGGTGTCCTGAGTGTAATACTGTTTTGGCGAATGAGCAGGTTCATGATGGGAATTGTTGGAGGCATGAGGACAGTAGCGTCGAGGTTAAGCATTTGAAGCAGTGGTTTTTTAAGATTACGGATTACGCTGATGAGTTGTATGAGGGTCTGAATGATATTGATTGGCCGGAGACGACTAAGACGATGCAGAGGAATTGGATTGGGAAGAGTTATGGAACGGAGATTATGCTTGAGGTGGAGGGGGGGGAGAAGGGAAATGTTGTGATTGTGCATGGGAGTCAATTTTTGAATGCTAATAGTGACAAAGGGTATTTTGAACCAAATGAGCAACCTTGGATGTTGTGGATAAAAAATAAAATAGAAGATAGAATAAAAGTGGATATTCCACTAATGCCGAATTATAATAACCCGGTTTATGAAGATTGGAAGAATGAATTTGAGAAATTAGGAGTTAATGAAAATACAATATTGATTGGACATAGTTTAGGATGTGCTTTTTTAGTTAGATGGCTGGGAGAAACAAAAACAAAAATTAAAAAATTAATTTTAATTGCACCTGCTAAAAAATGTGTACTTAAATATTATAATGAAAAGGCAGAGGTCTTTTATGATTTTAAAATTGATAAAGATATTAAAAAAAATATTAGCGAGATAATTATTTTTACAACTAATAATGATTATGAAGAAATAATGCAAGGTTCAAAATTATATAATGAAGAACTTGGAGGGGAGTTGATTGAACTTAAAAATCATGGACATTTTATTAAAAAACATATGGGAACAAACGAATTCCCCGAGTTGTTAGACAAAATTATTGGGAGCCAAACATGGCCAATCTTCACAACCCGTCCTGATACTTTGTTTGGAGTTACATTTATGGTTGTCTCCGCTCAACATCAAAAGTTGATGGATTTGGTTAAGGATTCTGAGAGAGAGAAGGTCGAAGAATTTTTAAAAGGACTTGGGAGTGTTTCTGAGAAGGAGTTAGGGGATATGGAGAAGAAGGGTGTGTTTAGTGGTTCGTATGCTGTTAATCCTATTAATGGCGAGAGGATTCCCGTTTATGTTGGGAATTTTGTCGTTGCTGATTATGGTAGTGGGATGGTTATGGGGGTTCCAGCACATGATAAGAGGGATTTTGAGTTTGCAAGAAAGTATGGGATTGATGTTAAGGAAGTCGTTAAGGGTGGAGATATTTCTAAAGAGGCTTATGTTGATTCAGGCGATCTTGTCAATTCAGGCGATTTCAACGGAATGAATAACAACGAAGCCAAAGAAAGAATCACCCAGCATTTGGAATCAAAAGGATTAGGTAAAAAGGTCGTCAATTTTAAATTGAGAGATTGGGGGATTTCTAGACAGAGATATTGGGGGACACCTATCCCCATCATACATTGTAAAGATTGCGGTGCCGTTCCTGTCCCCGAAGACGAATTTCCTGTTAAGTTGCCTCGGAAGGTTAAGTTTGGCGACGGCAATCCGTTGCTGACGAATGAGAAATGGGTTAATGTTAAATGTCCGAAGTGCGGGAAGAAGGCTAAGCGTGAGACGGATACTATGGATACTTTTGTTAATTCTTCGTGGTATTTTTTGAGATTTTGTGACCCGAATAATGATGAGAGTATTTTTGATTCTGAGAAGGTTAAGAGTTGGTGTCCGGTGGATAGGTATGTTGGGGGACAGGAGCATGCGTGTATGCATTTGATTTATTCTCGGTTTTATGTTAAATTTTTGAGGGATTTAGGAATGTTTGATTTTGGAGAGCCGTTTGCTTCGTTGTTTCATCAGGGTATGCTTCATGCTGAGGATGGGAGTAAGATGAGTAAGTCTAAGGGGAATGTTGTTTTGCCGGAAAGCGTTTCTGATAAATATGGCATCGATACTGCGAGGTTTTTCTTGTCCAGTTTGGCTTCTCCTGATAAGGATATTGATTGGAGTGAGAGGGGGATTATTGGGAGCTTGAGATTTGTCAAGAGAATTTTTGGAGTTTTTGATAGTGTTAAAATTGATAAGGATTCCGCAAAATTGGAATCTAAAGTTAATGAGGTTGTTAGAAATGTTTCGAAGTATTATGACGAATTTTTGTATAGAAAGGCGACGATTGAGATTAGGGAGTTGTTTGATTTGATTGCGTCTGAGAAGGAGGCTTCTATGGATACATTGGAGAAATTTTTGAAGTTGTTGAGTCCGATTTGTCCACATATTAGTGAGGAATTGTGGGAGAAGTTGGGGAACAAAGTTTTTGTTTCTGATTTTTCTTGGCCTGAATTTGATGAGTCTAAAATTGAGAAGAAGTCTGAGATGATGGATTTGAATGGTAAGATTATTGAGAGGGTTAAGGGGATTTTGAAAAAGGGCACAAAGAAGGTTTATGTTTATGTGATGCCGTTTGAGAGGGAGGGTGTTGATGTTGGTAGGATTGGGGCGGAGATTGAGAGGGAGGTGGAAGTTTTTACGGTTAATGATTCTGAGAAGATTGACCCGAAGAATATGGCGAAGAAAGCTAAACCCGGGATGCCTTCTGTTTATTTGGAATGATTAGTTTTTTAAAGTAGGTTTTGTTTTGTCTGATATGGTGAAAGTTGCGACTAAAAATAAGCCGGTGAAACCTAAAACTGCTAATAATGTTTTGACTAGACAGCGGACTTCTGGGGAAAGAGCTGCTGATGCGCTTTCTAAATGGGCTGGAAGTTGGACTTTTATTCTTTCGTTTTTGGTTTTTTTGGGGATTTGGATGACTGTGAATGTTTATGCTTGGATAGACGGATGGGACCCGTATCCTTTTATTCTTTTGAATTTGGTTTTGAGTTGTATTGCGGCGTTGCAGGCTCCGGTGATTTTGATGAGTCAGAATAGGCAGATGCAGAAAGATAGGGCGAAGATGGAATATGATTATAAAGTAAACCGAAGAGCGGAGAGATTGGTTGAAGAGATTTTGAAAAAAGTTAAGAGGATAAAATCAGCTTAAGGTTGCTTTGATTCTTCTAACACCAGAAGACGAAGATCCTTCTTTTTTGATTTTGAATGTCCCAAGTTCTGAAGTATTTTGGACATGTGGACCAGCACAAATTTCCTTGGAAAAATTTCCGATTTTGTAGACTTTTACTTTGTCTCCGTATTTATCATCGAACATCCCGTGTGCTCCCATTTCCTTTGCTTCTTGAACCGACATCTCTTGAAGTTCGACGGGGATTGATTCCTTTATTTTTTCGTTAATTAAGTCTTCAATTTCTTGCTTCTCTTCATCGGTCAGTTTTCGGTTGAAGTTGAAGTCGAACCTTAGGCGTTCTGGGGTGATGTTGGAACCACGTTGAGAAATGTTTTTGTCTTTGAGGACTTCTCTTAGGGCTTCGTTTAGGAGGTGGGATGCGGTGTGGAGTTTTGTTGTTTGTCCGGAGTTGTCCGCTAGTCCTGATTTGAATTTTCCTGCTGAGGCTGTACGGGAGAGCTCTTGATGTTTCTTGCATTCGTTTTTGAAATCCCTATGATTTACAACTAGATTTTTTGCCATGGCTAGTTCGTCTATCATTTCAATAGGGAACCCATAACTTTGATAAAGTAAAAACGCTTCTTTCCCATTTATGGTGGCGTCGTCAATTTCTTTCTCAGATAGTTTAGGATTTTTTAATGAATAGTCTTTTTTATTTTCTCTTTTTTCAAATACCCTTCCTATTAAGTCCGCTTTGTTTGGGTCATTCATTAGTTTGTTGAATTTTTCACCGCTGATTTGTGTTTTATTTTTGAATACTCTTTCTGCTATTTTCAATCCGTTCTCTAAAGTCAAGTTAAATTTTTCTTCTTCTCTTATTAATTCCGAATTGATTTTTTCTTTGTCCAATTCATAATCATCGTAAATCGGATATATTGCGTTTGCTACTTGAGATGTGAATGATTCGATTCCTAATGTTTTCCCGTAACGGATTGCTCTTCGGATTAATCTTCTTAGGACATAGCCTTGGTCGGAATTGCTGGGGGTTATGCCGTCGTTGATTATGAATGTTGCGGCTTTGATGTGGTCTGCGATGATTCGCATTGCTCTCTTTATTGTTTCACCTTCGCTATATGTGTGTTTTGAAATGGTTTCTACTTTTTCGATTATTGGTTTCCACATGTCTGCTAAATAGTTGTCTTCCAAGCCATCCAAAACCGCTACTGTTCTTTCTGTTCCCATCCCAGTGTCGACGTTTTGCTGGGAGGCTTTGTTGTAATTTCCCTCAGAATCTTTATTATATTCCATTAAAACATCATTCCAAATTTCTACCCAATTATCGTCTTCGGGGTCAAACTTTTTTGGGGCTGGCTCATCATTTAATTTCCAATAGAACATTTCAGTGCATGGACCGCATGGACCGGTTTGCCCAGCAGGACCCCACCAATTATCTTCTGCTGGTAGATATGCGATTCGTTCTTCTGAAACTCCCTGGTCCTTCCAAATTTGTGCTGACTCTTTATCGCGAGGACCATTTTCATCTCCTTTAAAAACCGATACCGCTAACCTTTCTTTTTTTAAGCCTAGAGTTTTTGTTAAAAATTCATAAGACATTTCAATTCCCCCTTTTTTGAAGTAATCTCCAAGCGACCAATTCCCAAGCATTTCGAAAAATGTATGATGCGTCGTATCACCTACTTCCTCTATATCTCCCGTCCTAATACACCTTTGTACATTTACTACTCGTTTTCCTTGAGGGTGTGTTTCTCCCAGAAGGAACGGGACTAAGGGATGCATTCCGGCGGTTGTGAAGAGAACTGTTGGGTCGTTTTCTGGAACAAGAGATGAATTTTTAATTTGGGCGTGGTCTTTCGATTTAAAGAATTCGATGTATTTTTTTATTAGTTCTTTTCTGTCCATTATATTGTTAAAAATTTGGAGTTTTTAAAATTAGGGTTTTGCTTACTAAGTATTTCGGTGAGCTAAGAATTTAGTTCTCGTAATTTTTCATTGATTAGTTGTAATTCTTTTTCTATTGTGCTACGTTTTGAAAAAGTTTCTTTCTTTTCTATTTTCTTTCTTTTCTGTATTGTCTTCGGAACTTTTGAAGTTGGTAGTTTATTTTGGATTGAATCTATTTGGATGAGTGTAGATGTTATTTGTTTTTGGAGACTCTTTTTGAGGTCGCATTTTCGACGGGAGAGGACCTTGAGCTTGTGGAGTTTTTTGAGAATTTGGAGGAGGTCTGTCTGTGCCATTAGAGTGTTCAGCTTGCTTGTTTTATAATTTGGCAAAGATATTGAGAGGTAAATTTCTTCTTCTGTGGCCATGGTTTTAACTAAATTTGGTTAAAGATGTCGTCGTCGATTTCGGCTAATCGAGATTTGATTTTTTCGATATCTTCGGTCCAACCTTTTAATTCTTCTTCTTCTTGTGATTTTATATCATCTATTTTTTTAAGAATTGACTCTATTTCTTCAATCTTGCTCTTAATCGTTTCGAAGTTTTTTTGTGAAGCTTGAAATTTGTCGATTCTTATGAAGATTGGTTCGCCTTGCTGGTGAGTGGGTGCGGATGCGGGATGACTGGCTGGTTTTGGAGCAACTGGTTTTGGGGTGATTAACTTTGGTGACAATTGGGGAGCAGCTGGGAGAGTTGGAGTAGGAGGAGCAATTGGAGCAGCTGGGGCAACTGGAGCGGTAGGCATTTTTGGGGGAGTTGGTATTGTGTTTTGCAGAGGAGGACTTGGAGAAACCATGGATTCCTCTTTTCTCCCCTCTACTACGGGCAAAGTTTTAGGTTGCGCGTGCACCTCGCTTTCTCCAGGGGATGGCATATCAGTCACAGCGGACTTTAGCATTTCCTGATTAAAAGTATCATTTTTGGAACTTGACGGGAAAGATGGGAGTTCTGGGAGTTCTTTTTTTGGCTCGGACGACCCAAGTTTTGGAAGTTCTGGTAGCGCTGGCGCGGTAGGTATTTTCGGCACCTCTTCTTTTTTACTAAATAACCCCATAATATGATTTGTCTTAATTTCTTTTTATAGGTTTATAGTAATTTTATAATGACTACATTTCGTCGAGGATGGTAGAGAAAGATATATAAAAGAAAATCTATTTCGGTGTGAATGTTACAGATTAAACTTTTGCACGATCTTGTCGAGGAGATGGCTGGCGAGGACACTGGCAGGATTGTTGAGATTTTGTTTGGGAAGAAAAATGTTAATGAATTTTTAATTGCGAAAAAAATGGAGTTGACAATTAATCAGGTTCGGAATATTTTGTATAAGTTGTCGGCGGATAATTTGGTTTCGTTTGTTAGGAAGAAAGATAAGCGGAAGGGTTGGTATATTTATTATTGGACGTTGAACCGGGAGAAATGTTTGGAGAAGTTGGAAGGGTCGTTGCAGAAAAAGATTGCGGGGTTTGAGGGGACATTGAAGAGCCGTGAGACGAAACGATTTTATGTTTGTAAGTCGTGTGATATTGAGGTTGGGGAAGAGAAGGCGTTAGAGCATGGGTTTAGCTGTGAGGAATGTGCGGATATTTATGAGTTGAGTGATAATAGTCGGCCTATTCGTGAGGCGAAGACTTGGATTACTCGGACGAAGAGAAATTTGGCTTTGATTGAGAAGGAGCTTGATGTTGTTCGGAAGAGGAAGACGATTGCTCGGAAGAGAGCTTCTAATAAATTGGCGAAGGAAGACCAAGCTAAGAAGGAGTTAATGAAGGCGGCTCGTGCGGCGGCTCGGAAAAAGATTGCAGCAGAGAAGGGGAAGAGTGTTAAAAAAGTTGTTAAGAGAAAGGTCACTAAGAAAGTTGTTAAAAAGAAAATTGCTAAGAAGAAAGTTGTCAAAAAGAAAGTTTCTAAAAAGGTTGTTAAAAAGAAGACTGCGAAAAAAGTTCCGAAGAAAATTGTCAAGAAAAAAATTAGTTTAGCTAGTAAATTGAAAAAGAAACTTGTCGGGAAGAAGTGATGAAAGAAAAGATTTTTTCTAGTTATACTGGTGCTTTGATTGCGGCGAATGTTGTTGCGTTTGTCGGTGTTTTGGTTTTGATGGTTTCTTTTGGTGAGGCTAGAATTGTTTCTTGGGTCGCGTTAATGCCCTCAATGGTTTTACAGGGACAAAATGTTTGGACTTTTTTTACTAGTATGTTTATGCATGCAGGATTTGGACATTTGTTTGTAAATATGATTTCGTTGATGTTTATCGGGGGTTTCGTTGAGAAATTAATTGGGAAGAAACGATTTTTGAGTTTGTATTTTGCTGGTGGGCTTTTTGCTGGGTTGTTTTTTGTTTTGATAGCTTTGGCTAGTGGAGTGGATATGAATGTTTACGCAGTTGGGGCAAGCGGTGCGATTTTTGCACTGGGTGGACTTTTGGCTGTTCTAACTCCTAGGCTTCCTGTTTTGGTCTTTTTTATTATCCCAATGCCAATGTGGGCTGCGATGGGTTTTCTGATGTTTGGTCTCTGGGCTTTGTCGCTTGGTCTTGGTTTGCCAATTGGTAATACGGCGCATTTCGGTGGTTTAATTGTTGGACTTGGATATGGGTTTTATTTGAGGAAACGATTTCCGAGGAAGACTAAAATGATTAGTCGGTATTTTGCGCGGTAATTTTATATAGTTTTGAATCGATGTTATTTTATGAAGAATTTTTTTGGTAAGAACTACAAGAAGTGTTGGAAATTCGCTCAAGAATCTAGATGGTTCATTGTTTTTTCTCTAGGGCTTTTCTTTTTGACGTTTTTGATTGGATTTGCTTTCCCTGTTTTTTTTAGGGCAGAGATTTTTGCATTTATTGAAGAGTTAATGTTAAAGATTGAAGGAAAGGGGGTTTGGGAATTAGTTGTCTTTATTTTTTTGAATAATTTGCAGGCGAGTTTTCTGGCGATGGTGCTTGGGGTTTTGTTTGGAATTTTTCCGATTGTGATTTGTGTTGTAAATGGATATTTGCTTGGGTTTGTTGCTAGTGAGGCTGTTGCTGTGGGGGGTATTTTTACGATGTGGAGGATTCTTCCGCACGGGATTTTTGAGTTGCCGGCTGTGATTTTTTCGATTGGAATTGGGGTGAAGATAGGGACGTCTATTTTTAATGGGAAGGTGAAATATAATCTCAGGGAGGGTTTGAGGTTTTTTGTTTTTGTTGTGTTTCCTTTGTTAATTATCGCCGCGATTATTGAGGGTATACTTGTGGGATTTATGTGATTAGGCTCGCTATATCTTTAAATAAGATAATTTGATGAATTTATAATGATTAGTCAGATTATAGGATTTGAAAGCGACGATTATGAAAACATTAAAACATTTGTGAGTTTGTTGAAAAAGGATGTTGCAAAGTTAGGATTTGAAAATTATGGCGAGTTTTGCAAATTTATTGATAAGAAAGTATTTTTTGGGTGTAGAGCTAGTTATTATAATAAAGGATCTAAGGCTAGTGTTGAGATTTGGATGTTTCCCAAGATGAAATCTGGTAATATTAGGATTTCCAGTTCTTCTTGTACTGCTTACGATAAGGCTATTAAGGCGATTCAGGCAGTGACTGGGTTGGAGAATTTATTGCAGTAAGCACTAGAAGAATTCGTTTAAAGATTTTTGTTTGCCGTAAATATTTAGTATCCAAGATTTTTCCTTGATTATTTCTATTGGGGTTTTAGTTCTTGTGTCGATGTCTTGTAGTGCGTCTTGGATTGTATCGAAATGTTTCGGCGAATTCTGGAAAGCTCGCCTAGCTGTTTCCCTGACTATTCCAACACCCAAAGGAGCATAATATTCCGGAAGAATTTCTCTAAAGACCAAGACCGTCGCCTGTCTTTTTATCTTTACCAAATGTTCAGTCAAAGGAAGACGCATCGCATAATACCCTCCTGTAACATTGAAAGCATATTTCTTTCTCCCATTAAAACCTTCAAAATCAGAAGAGATTTCGGTTCTGTCCGACGAGTAAGTTGAACCGGACATCCATGCTTCAAATGCTTCAAAAGAAAAGTGACCTGGGAGGATTAGGAATTCTATATAGTTGCCGAGGAAGTTTCCTGAGTATAACGTGATTTGATTTATTTGTTGGAAGTAGCGGATTTTTTTAAGGTGTTCTTTTGAGATTGTGTCGTCGGTTGCTGTTATGCTCCATCTTGTCGGAACCATTCGTCGAGCGGATTTTTTTCCGAGGAGTCCGATTGAAAGGAGTTTTTGGAGGTGGTCTATTTTTGTGTTTGCGGAGTAGAGTTCGTTTATAGCGTCGACTGATTTGATGTCGGTGTCGTTGATGAGGTAATCGACTTTTTTTGGGACGTGTGGGTTTTCTTCGAGAATTGCGCGATGGAGTGGGGCTGGATTTGTCATAGGTTGAAAAACTTTGTCGATTGTGAATTGGAATGTTGGTTTTTTCTTGAGGAAGATTTCGGTTGAAACTGGTTTTGAGGATAGAGCGAGTTCTTGGGTGACTTGTTTTAAGCGATTTGGAGTTTTAATGTTCATTTGACTTTTGCCGTAGATTAATTGTCCGCGAAGTCTTAAGACGTTTGCTACCGAGAAATTTTGTTTTGACCATTCTTCGGCAGATGGGAAATTTGATATGTTGTCGTTTTCTGAGGGAGTGAGAATTCCGGAGTTAATATTGGGGTAACCGATTCGTCCGACAAAAAGTTCTGGTGCGGATTTCCCGGAGAAGTGAAGGCGTGGTTTCGGAGCGTTCTGTTTGAATTTAGCAAGGATTCTGCATGGATGTCCGCATAGTCCCTTTCCCTTGCATCGAATACATAATGAATCCATGCATGGCTAAAATGGTTGTGGTTTAAAGGAATTGTTGTACTAATCTTTGAGCTCTGAAATTCCCATCACTAGGAAGGCTGTCCCCATTCCTAGGAGTATCCATATAACGCCGCCTTTCAGGAACGTTAGAGCCGCTGTTCCGAGGCCTGCGAAATCTACTATCCATGCGTAAATTGGAGCAAGTAAGAAAACTAGTCCGATTAGTATTTGTAGGTATTTATTCATGATTATTCATGATAATTTTATTTATAAGTTTTATTGGAGCTTAGTGTTATGAATAATTGTGGCTTTAGAGATATATGATGTCCCTATAGATTTCAACAACTTTATTAACTAAATTCTCTAGTTAAAAAAAAGAGATGATACGCAAAAATAAAACCGCTCAGTCTAGCATGGAGTTTCTGATTCTTATGGGTTTCCTAACATTTGTTATAATCGGAATCCTCGGCATAGGGTATTTTTACAGTGGAACAATTAACGACAGAATTAAATCGACTCAAATTTCAAATTTCGTAAATAAAATTACCTCGACATCTGAAATCGTCTTTTATTCTGGCGAACCATCCAAGGCAACAATATCGGTGCATTTACCTGAAGGAATCAGCGCCGTGGAAATAATCAACGATACAATTGTAGTCACATATCACCTAACGAGCGGTCAAAACAAGGCCTCTTTTTCAAGTGATGTCCCAATCATAGAAATTCCAACAAAAGAAATCTCCGCTAACTCCGGATTAAAAATTTTAACTATTACGGCGAACCAAACTCACGCGTTAATTGAAGAAAATTAAAATGAAATATAGAATACACTCTTGTCGTGCTCAAGTTGGCATAGAATTTATGATGATTGTCGGAGCGGTAATGTTTTTCACCGCGCTTTTTCTTTTAGTAATTCAGCAAGATACGTCGGAAGAATCTTACAAAAAAGAAAATATTCTTTTGAAAGATATTGCATTAACGGTTCAGAATGAAATCAATCTCGCCGTAGAATCAGGTGATGGATATTTACGCGAATTCGACCTCCCAGAAAAAGCGGGTAATTTAGATTACGAAATAACAATAGACAACAAAATAATCTACATCAAAACAACTCCACTTCGTCACGCATTGACAGTCCCGTCACCAGAGGTCATCGGAAACGTCAACAAAACGTATAATAAAATAAAAAAAATATCTGGGGTAGTCTATCTTAATTAGTAAAATGGAACACAGAATTCATTCTCGTGCGCAAATTTGGAGTTTCGACCTACTAGCAGGAATGACACTTTTCTTAGTTGGTATAGTAATTTTTTTTGTTTACTCTTTGAATCAACCAGGTCAAACTCAAGATACATTTGAACTTTTGTCTTATGAAGGAAATATTGTTGCTAATAATCTCATGGCATCTGGCTATCCGGAAAAATGGAACTTAACTAATGTGGTCACGATAGGAATCACCGACGGTAATATCATTAATCAAACAAAACTTGAACAACTCTACGAAATGATTTACGTCCAAAATAATTATACCCTTACAAAACATCTTCTTAATACCCAATATGAATATTATTTTTTTCTAGATGAAAATATGACAGTCAATTCAACTCAGGTTTTAGGTATTGGGAAACCCGGTGCGACCATAGATAATGTTACGGCAAAGAATCTGATTAAGACAACAAGATATACGGTCTACCAAAATAAAACAACACCACTCTACATTTACACATGGGAAGAATAAAAAGTATCGATAATCGCGCTCAATTTTTTACAATAGATGCGCTCATCGCATTGACAATCATAATTGTAACAGTAATAACAATCATCCCGACATTAGAGCAAACACAGAGACATTCTCAGACATCTGCAGATATTCTTCAGGCAATCAGCTCGTTGAAGATTAAGGATTTCGATAATACATATGCTAAGCAACTTTTGTCCGAGGGGAAAATTTCCGACCCGAACAAATCTGTTATAGACCAAATAGGGGAATTCTATGTGACTAATACGACGATAGCGAAGGCGTTGGCGGAGGAAATACTTTCTCCTATAAATCCGAATGAAAATATCGGGATTTGGTTTGGCACAACGTTACTGGCATCAAGAAATATTACACCATTTGAAACTGCGCAAGATGTTTCCATAGAAAGACAGACTATAAGTGGGATTGGTGGCAGTGGCGGAGCGACAGGGTTTTCAAGTCGAGCGTTTCTTTCAAGTAGCGCGCGGACGGAATATGTTTATTTCGGAGGGTATGTTGGAGAGGGGAATATAACGACAGAAATAAACTATCAAGGAAATATAACGTCGGCAAAAATAGAACTGGCTATTTCTGATGATTTTGAAATCTTTATTAACAGCATCAGCGCCGGAAATTTTTCAAAATCCCCAGATGACATTACATCAGTATCTTATTCAATAAACACATCTTTCTTTACATCTGGAACAAATACGCTCCAAATAAAAGGTCAAAGTTTACACGTTGCTGGCGGGTTTGTAAAAATAACATATGACAGTGAAGTTACATATCAACAACCAAGCCGGTATTATTTCCCAGGAATCACTGGAATTATAAATCTCTACGACGGGTTTTACATTCCAGGTAATTTGACGTCCCTAACAATCTCTCTCCATTTTAACAATTCTGTCAATACATTTTTGGCTCTTGGGAAAACACAAGTTTTTAATTCAACATCAAATGGTACAACAATAACGATTTCCAACTCAACACTCGGCGGCTTATTGGATTATCAAAATTTGAGCGAGACGACGGTTCCCTTAAGATTTGGAATGGACGACATGGATTATGTAATAAATAATTCTAGAGACATTGATGTTTTCTCGGTAACTGATATTTCGGGTAGTATGCAGGCCGGTTGTACTGGAGCGAGTCCATGGTGGTGTTGTTGGGTCAATGATTGTACGATTGAGGCTGAGTGCACTGCTTGTGGCGGGGTGTTAGAAAATAAAATCCAAGATGCTAAGGATGCAAATGATTTGTTTATAGATATGATTCTCAACGCTACGGACAACAGAGTTGGACTTGCCGCATATTCAAATAGTGTATCAAGTTCAAACTACCATCCACTCTCAAATGATACGACCTCTCTGAAATCTGAAGTTAGTTCGTGGAGTGCGGGAGGAGGAACGTGTATCTGTTGTGGAGTAAACGCGGCCGTAGATGGGATGGTGGCGAATTCGACATCGGACAAATTTAGGTCTTTAGTGGTGATGAGCGATGGAGATGCGACCGTGCAATGTGCTCAACAGGGAACGGGGAGTGCGAATCAGGATGCTATAGACTCTGCATGCGATGCTTACAATGACCACGGGATAAAAGTTTATACGATTGGATTTGGTGCAGGTGCCAATGTCGCGACTTTAACTGGAATGGCATCTTGTGCCGACGGGAGTTTCTATAGTGCGGTTGATGATTTAGAGGAAATTTATGAGAAAATTGCGGAGGAATTGATAGAAACTGCATATTACGAACAGACAGTAGAGGTCACGGGGGATTTCTTTTCACAGTTATACTCAGATTCATATATAGAATTTGAATATGTGGAACGTCCCGCGCCGGTTGGGCTTATCACGACGATTGAAGAGTCTTTTAGTTCTCCCGGAATTGCAACTTTCACGCTTCCTGCAAATTCGACGCTGATAGAAGCAAATGCTATATCTTATTCTGGACCGAGATGGACAACTGATGTGATTATAAATAATGTAAGTGTATACAATTTAAGTGCCTATGAAACCGATTTTCTGAGATTGGGAGACCCATATTCAATCGATATCCCACCACAATTAACCCAAGACAACAACACTTTAGAATTAAAAACTGGACTCTCTCCAGATAATCTAAGTGATGGCTCTATCAACAACAAAATCATCTACACTATCTCAAAAGAACTCTCTTCGTATACCTCGGTTTCCGCAACTGCAACAGGATGTAATTGGACAATCCAATTTGATGGTTATAATTTAACGATGGATGTTCCCGCAGATTACGCAGGTGTCGAAGATTGTAAATATACATCATCAGAAAAATATTGTGACATTTATGCAGATTGCGAAGGTGCAACTGATGCGACACAAGTTGCGACATACAATCTTTTCAAACTTCTCGATTTTGACCTCGATGGGGTCATTGATGTGGAACTTTCTCAAGACAACATGCAAGTTACGACATCGAATCTTGAAGGCGTGCCATTTTTATTCTCAACGGAGGCGCAAATAAGAAAATGGCAATAGGGGAAAGGGGCATGATGTTCACACTCATAACAATAACGATTATATCTCTTTTTGCGATTTCGTATGGCGCTTATAGTTTGGTACAAGACAACGTCGTGATAAATAAAAGGATTACGACGCTCAATAATTTTATTACATCTGTAGAACGAGACCTCCCGAGACAAATTTTTATTTCGGGATACCGAGCGATATTTTTGATGGAAAAAAATATTTTAGATACAGGGCAGTATATTACAGATGTTAATGCTTCGCTAAATGAGCTTTTTTTCAACGGCACACTTGATGGGACATCCCAGGATTTGATGGATGATGCGACGTTTTTGAGTATCCAAAATTTTCTGACAGATAATGCCGACAAAATCAATGCGCAGATACAACTTCAGAACCCGACATTTTCTATTGCGCAATCGGGTCCATGGAATTTGAAGGTTACACTTAATATGACTCTTATTATAGAGGACAAAAGTAATCTTGCATCGTGGAATAGGTCAGCGTCAATAAGTTCCATAATTCCAATCAATAATTTCGAAGATCCGCTCTACTCACTTAATACCCAGGGCAAAGTTATCAATAAAGTTAACCAAACTCCATATCAAATTTTCGTCACAGGTGCAGACTACACAAACCTCACAGACCATTTTCAAAATTCGTTTTATAAATCTTCAACTTCAGCTCCAAATTTTTTGATGAGGCTTCAGGGAAACTTAACTTCTGACTCAAATGGGGTTGAGTCGATGGTATACCCACAAGAATTAATTGATAGGGGAATTACAGTGAAATATAAATCTGTAATTGATTATATTTATTTTTCTGCATCTGACCCGCAGAAGTATACAATCCCTCCAGTTGCTAATTTGATTCTTGATGATGAAGATAATCATCTGGCGTTGTATAATGTATCTGGCGTGGCGGTGGCTGTTTAAATTTCTAAAATTTTTCCTTTCTTCCCAACCTGAATCACCCTCGTTGTCCCGATTTTGTCCTCGATGCCTTCCCCTTCATGAATATGTGCTGCAATTAATAAGTCTGGTTTGAACTCCTCGACCGCTTCCCGCAAAACCTTCTCGCCTGGCACTCCCGAAAATTCCGCTTTCGTTCCTTCAGCATGCAGATGCGAAACCAATATCTTTTTCTTATTTCTCATTCTAGAAAAATTCCGCTTAATTGATTTTAAATCTTCCTCGTTCAAACTCAATTTCCAATTCGGACTCCCAATTCCCACAATTCCAATTCCACCATAACTTACATAATAATTATCAATATTTTTCCCAACTCTACCCAAGTCTTCCAAATTCTTATCAAAATCCAAATTTCCAGGAACAAAAACAACCTTTTGTCCCGCCTCTTTGAATGGACTTAAAATTCCTTCACCTTCTCCACTGTATCCATAAATATCTCCGGCTAGGACAACTAAATCTACCTTTCCCTTCTTCCCTTTCTTTGATAATTTTTTCGCAATATCAAAATCTCCATGTATATCTCCGGCTGCTAGAATTTTTAGTTTCTTATTTTTTAACATAGAAAGATAATAATTTTTGAATATAAATAGTTATCATAATTAAAAGGATAGTCTAATTTTTTAATCTATTAGAAATAGTTCTAGTATTAATACCTAAAATTTCAGCTACTTTAGATCTATTGCCATTATTTTCTTCAAGTAAGTAAGTGAATAATTGAGATTCGATCATCTTTTTTGCGAGTTTGCCCTCTTTTCCCATGTTTATTCCCTCCGTTCTACATTTTTTGTAAAATTGATTAGCAATATCTTCTAAGGAGAGAAAGTTTCCGTTTCCTTCTGTCCCAGACGCATAAAATTCCTGAAAATTTAGTTTCCCAGATATAGCATATCTTTCAATAGCATTTTCCATCTGCCGAACATTTCCAGGCCAATTATATTTAATCAATCTGTTAAAATCCCCTTCATTAATTTTAATTTCTTTATTATATTTCTTTTCAAATTTATCTACAAAATGATGGGTAAGCAAAGAAATATCGCGCCCTCTTTCTCTCAATGGAGGAAGTTCTATTATTTTTTTTAATCTATAGCCAAATTCCTTGGGCATCTCGGGAATATTTCCTATGCTATTCTCAGAAGGAGACCCAGCTAAGATGAGCCTAGCTCCACTATATCTGTCTTCATTGCACCCAATACGATTGAACGGTTTTTCTTCTGCAACTCGAAGCAATTTGGCAAGAATAGGGTTTGAAAGATGGTGTATCTCGTCGAGGAAGATTGTCCCTTTCTCTGCTTTTTCAAATATACCTTCTCGAATTTCATCTGCGCCGGTGAAGGACCCTTTTATGTGTCCAAAGAATTCACTTTCCGCTAATTCTTCTCTTATGGTAGCGCAGTTTTTCGTTATGAGAATTTCACTATTTTCCTTAAGACTATTTTCAAAAAGAAGATTAGCTACAAGCTCTTTACCTGTTCCGGTTTCCCCAGTAATTAAAATTGTGAGGTCCGTGGGGCCATACATCTCGATATCCTTATTAACTGCACAAATCTCCTTCGATTCTCCAATAAAATCAGTAGTCATCTCGAAGCAATAAATAAAGATTATATAAAACTTTCTCTGTTAAACCACCAATTTTAAAAACATCCCATCTCTCATTTTGTTATGGTAAAATCAAAAGGCTACGATTTTGAAGAAGCGGAACTAAGAATTATCCAGCTTTGGCAAGATAAAAAGATATTCAAATTCGACTCGAGCGACACGACCAAAGAAATTTTTTCATTTGATACGCCTCCACCGACAGTGTCTGGGGTGCTTCATATGGGACACGCGTTCGGAGATGCACAGCAAGATTTCATAGCTAGATACAAAAGGATGCAAGGTTTCAATGTTCTAAATCCATTCGGCACAGACGACAACGGTCTCCCAACTTTAAAACTCGTAGAAAAAGAAAAAGGCATCAAAGCGAAGAATATGACGAGGAAGAAATTTATAGAGATTTGTTTGAAGGCGATAAAGGAAGAATATGTGCCGCAATTTCTTACGGATGCGAAACGATTAGGAACTTCTTCAGATTGGGATTTGTTTTATTCGACAATTGACGCTCGTTCCCGCCGGATTTCACAAAAATCTTTCATCGACCTTTACAAAGCAGGAAGAGAATATCGAACCAAAGCTCCATCTCTCTGGTGTACCGAATGCCAAACTACGATAGCACAGGTAGAACTTGAGGACGAAACTAAAAAAACAACATTCAATGATATCACTTTCAAAATAGACGACCAAGATTTAACAATTTCAACGACTCGTCCCGAACTTTTGCCAGCCTGTGTTTGTATTTTTGTAAATCCAAATGATTCACGTTACAAGGGTTTGGTAGGAAAGCAAATAACCGTTCCACTTTTCAATTTCCAAGTTCCAGTTTTGACCGATGAAAAGGCTGACCCGGAAAAAGGCTCAGGTGTCGTTATGTGTTGTACTTTTGGAGATCAAACCGATATGGAATGGCAAAAGGAACATAAGTTAGAAATTAAAGAAGCGATAGCTCCCGATGGTAAAATGACAAAATTGGCAGGGAAGTATGAGGGTATGAAAATAGTTGAAGCTAGGAAACAAATTATTGAAGATTTGAAAAAAGCGAATCTTCTGACAAAGCAGGAGGAGATAACACACGATGTTAATGTTCACGAAAGATGTCAAACTCCGATAGAATTTATTAACTCAACGCAATGGTTTGTGAAATATCTCGATATAAAAGATGATTTGATTAAATGGGGAGAAGAAATTAAGTGGCATCCGAACCACATGAAATACAGATATATCAATTGGGTCAAGGGTTTGAAGTGGGACTGGTGTATTTCTAGGCAGATTCCGTTTGGAATTCCGTTTCCTGTGTGGTATTGTAAAGAATGTGATGAGTCGATTATGGCAGACGAAAAAGATTTGCCGGTAGACCCGATGGAAGATTCTCCTCCAGTTTCGAAATGTCCGAAATGTGGCTGTAAGGAGTTTATACCAGAAACTGATATTATGAATACTTGGACAACTTCATCATTGACACCAGACATTACAAAAGATATTCTAAAAGGCACTCCGGTTTATGACAAAATAAAAGACAAACCTTTTTCGATTAGAAGAAATGGTCACGACATTATAACATTTTGGGATTTTAATTCTATTGTGAAATCTCGGTTGCATCATAATAGGAATCCGTGGGATGAATTGATGATAAATGGCTGGATTTTGGGGAAAGATGGGAAGAAGATGGCAAAATCTAGGGGTAATGGACTTTCGCCGCAAGAGACAATCAAGAACCACGGGGCTGATGCTCTGCGTTATTTATGTGCGGCGGCGAAGCTTGGAGATGATATTGCGTTTCCAGAAGCTGAATTGGTTAAGGGAAAGAAGTTGATAACAAAATTATGGAATGCGTCGAAGTTCGTGTTTATGAATTTGGAAGATTATGATGGGGGGAAGCCTAAGAAATTGGAGAAAATAGATGAGGAATTTTTGAAGCATTTAGAAAACGCAGTAGAACTTGTATCATACCATTTTGAGAGATATAATTATTCTCATGCTAAAGAAATAACTGAGAGATTCTTTTTTAAAGAATTTGCTGACAATTATATAGAAATAGTAAAGAAACGAATATACAATGGAGCAGGCAATGAAAAGATTTCTGCACAGTATGTGCTTCGAGAATCTCTTTTTACAATTTTAAAACTTTTTGCTCCAATAACGCCATTTATTACAGAAGAAATTTATCAAACTTACTTTAAGAAATCCGAGAAGAAAGAATCTATCCATATAACGTCTTGGCCGGAATATAAAGAAGGTTCTCCAAAGTCACAAGCATTTATAGAATTTTGTAGTTTACTTACGAATGTTCGTCAAGAGAAAACCAATAAACAAATATCGATGAACTCTGAAATTATATTAACTCTCCCGTCTGAAGCAATAAAGTCGATAGAGGGGATGAAAGAAGATTTTAAAGCAGTAACGGCAGCCAAAGAAATCAAAGAAGGCAATTTCAAAGTAGAATTCGCCTGACACAAAGCCCTATAAATCAATTCTCTTTAACACTATTATGAACGAAGCACAAAAATACGAACTTGAAGCAACAATAGAAGAATTGGAATCCTATCGTGGTCGCCACACCGAATTAATTACGGTTTTGGTGCCGGCTGGTGCGACCCTGACTCAGACAACGAAACAACTTGAAGATGAAAAGGGGACGGCGACGAATATCAAATCAACTGCTACACGGAAAAATGTAATTGCTTCTCTTGACCGCGCGGTGCGAAAGTTGAAAGAAATTGGGAGGACTCCGGAAAATGGGTTGGCGGTATACTCTGGGAACGTTACACTTGCTGATGGAAGAGAATCGCTAGAAATATGGGCAATTGAGCCACCGAAAAAACTTAAGATAAAAATTTATCGGTGTGACCAGACTTTTGTGACGGAGCCACTTAAGGAAATGTTAGAGACGGATGAGGTTTATGGTTTGTTGATAATTGAACGGAATGAGGCGTCGATTGGACTTTTAGATGGGAAACATATTCGGCTTCTTCAAAATATGACGTCTGGGATACCCGGGAAGACTAAATGTGGGGGGCAGTCAGCTCAGAGATTTGCGAGGATAAGGGAGTCTGCGGCGAAGGAATTTTTCAAGCGTGTTGCTGAAAATATGAAAGCTCATTTTTGGGATAACAAGAAACTCAAGGGTATATTGGTGGGGGGACCTATCCCGACGAAAGACGAGTTTTTGACTCAGGGTCAGTTAGTGACTGCATTAAAAGAAAAAGTGATTGCGGTGAAAGACATAGGAGGAACGGGAATGCATGGGTTACATGAATTAGTAGAAGTTTCAGAAGATGTTCTGGCTGAGCAGGAAATCACAAAACAGCGGCAGATTTTAGACCTCTTCTTTGAGAAGTTGGCTAAAGAACCGAATAAGGTATCGTATGGACAAGCTGAAGTAGAAGACCGTTTAATTCGAGGTGCCGTCGATAAATTAATTATTTCTAAATCACTTTCAAGAGAAAAGTTGAAAGAAATGGAAAAGTTGGCGCGGGCTTCGTCTACGGAAGTTTATGTTGTAACGAATGAGACTGCGGAAGGGGTGCAGTTTGATAATTTGGGTGGTATTGCGGGCTTGTTGCGATTTGAAATTCACGATTAAAAAACTCTAATCAGCCAGTTAGGAAATTTCCCCGTGTCGCCACAATGATAAACCTTATGAAAAACCTGGTTCCAAAATAAATCGACTTCTACTTTATCCTTAATCCAATTGTTTTCCTTGCTCCACTTTAATTGCCCAGGCTTAAATCTCTTAGGTGTATATCCAAAACATCTTTCAAAAATATCAACGCCCTCTCTGAAATATTCTTCATCCCGATAAACTCCAAATTCTTCATAGGTATGATAAACTCCATGCAGTCCAATATCCTTTTCCATTTTTAGAACTTCTTCACACCACTCTCTTTCAATCTCAACACCCTCAAACTTCGGAATAACAAAATAAACATCTGCCCGATTTAACAATTTCTCCTCACAAAAAATACCAGGCGACACATCATCTAACTGGCTAGGTAGAACAAGTCTCACGAACCACAATCCGACAATTAAAAAAACTACAATCCACCACCACTTCATAAAACTATATCTTAACAAACTTTTAAAACTCTTCCTTCTATAAATTCTCATGGAAGAGGTAGTGTCTCCAGTAATAACAGAATCGACTGCGTCTCAAATAGAAAATGAGTTCGTGCGTAAAGAGGTTGAGGCTACGGAGAAGGTTGAGGCTGCGCTTTTTATTTCCGGGCGATTTTTGACTCTTCAAGACCTTGTCATGCTAACCGATATTAATCCAGTCCTTCTGAAAAGTATCCTTCATAATCTAGAAAAGAAATATTCAGTTGGCACGCTTCGGGTTATTCGAAGAGATAATTCTTACAAAATGGATATTGCTGAAAAATATCATTATCTCATCAACAAGTTAGCGACGGGCTCAGCAGAATTTACAAAATCCGAACAAGAGACTCTCGCAATTATTGCATATAAACAGCCAATCAAACAGTCTGTCGTAATCAAAATTCGGGGCAACAAATCCTATGACCATGTAAGGAAATTTCGGTCCTTAGGGCTTATCTCGGCAAAACGTGACGGACACACCTTAATCCTCTCTCTCTCCGAAGAATTTTATGAATATTTCAATGTGGCTCCTTCAAACAACAATTCGGAGTCTGTCAAACAATAAAATGGAATTTTTGACAATTCTTTATTTGACCTACACATTTATCGCGTTTTATTTTCTATCCGTGCATATTTTACTTTACATTCAAAATAAAAAACAGATATACGAAACGATTAAGCCTGACAAAATAAGACCTCTTTCAATAGTAATCCCTTGTTTCAATGCAGAGGGGAATATTGCGAAAACTATTCTCGCGCATTTAAATTCGGATTACAAAGGGTTGAAAAAAATAATAGTGGTAGACGACTGTTCAACTGACAACTCTGCTTCTATAATAAAAGAGCTAGCTAAGAAGCATAAGCGAGTGATGTATGTTAAAACGCCAAAGAATACGGGCAATGCGGCAGGTGCAAAGAATTATGGAAGTAAATTTGTAAAAACAAAATTGATAGGATTCAGCGACGACGATTCAATTCCCCAAAAATCCGCGACATCAAAAATGGTTGGGTTTTTTAATGATTCGCAAGTCGGGGCGGTGACATCTCGGGTTTTAGTTTTAGGGAAGAAAAATTTTCTTACAAAATCCCAAGCGTTAGAATATAAAATAATTGCTTTTACACGAAAACTTTTGGGTTTTCTCGATTCGATTTACGTTACAAATGGACCTCTTAGTATTTATAGAAAAAAAGCGTTCGACCAGGTTAAAGGATTCGACCCGAAAAATATGACAGAGGATATAGAGATTACGTGGCATTTTGTTTCCAAGGGTTGGAAAATTCATATGGCGATTCCGTCAATTGTTTATACTTATCCACCAACTACGGTTAAGACATGGTTTCGGCAGAGAATTCGATGGAATGTCGGTGGAATGCAGACTGTGGCGAAATATCGGAAAAAATTCTTTGAAGTCGGAATGCTCGGAGTTTTCATAATGCCATACTTCATCCTTTCATGGTTTCTAGGACTCACCGGTCTCTTCTTTCTGAGTTACAGATTTGCCCAATACATCATGATGAAATATCTCGTGGCAAAATATTCCGTCGCAGCAAACGTCGCGCTAATTACAATGGATGATATGGTATTAAATCCTAGTATTCTCTTTTTCTTCGGAATGCTTCTTTTTGCTCTCGGTTTAATTTACACAGTCACAGCTTTAGTCTACTCAAAAGAATCTGGTAGATTTATCGGTCATAGAATCCGCGACATATTTATATACTCGGTCTTCTATCTGCTCATGTATCCGCCGTTACTGATAATATCTTTTTACAAGTATCTCCGCGGTTATAATAAATGGTAAAATGCTAAAATCAAAAAAACACGTATTCTGGGAAGCACTTATTATTACGATAGTGGTTTTTTTGGCTGGTCTTTTCTTGGGGATGTTAATTGAAACTAGCAACTCGAATAAAATATCCAATCTTTTTCTCCAATCTGAGATTAGCTTAAGTGATGCAACCGCAACATCCCGTTTAATTGAGAGTGGGAATATAGATTGTGAGTTGATAAAAGAAAGTAATATTAAAGTTGCGAATCGAATATATGAGGAAGCGAAGCTTTTGGAGCTTTATGAGGATTCCGGGAAATTGACCGATTCGATGAAACTCTTGCACAAAAAATATGATTTACTAAGGTCACTCCTATGGGTTTCAAATCAAAAATCCTTAGATAGATGTGAAAACTATAATTTGATAGTCTATCTTTATGATTATAACACTGAAGATACGGGTAAAAAAGCAACCCAGAACGTTTGGTCTAAAATTCTTTTAGATGTTAAAACTCAGAGTTACGACATTTTACTTCTTCCAATCGCGGCGAATCAAAATTTGACAACTATAGAATATCTAATGGGAGAATACGAGATAGAGCAACTTCCGGCTTTGGTTATCAATAACGACCAAGTTCTTTACGAGCTAGAAGATGCGAATCCAGTTATAAAACTCTTAAACTAATATATATACCCAACCACATATTTACTTAAAAATAATATTTTCTTGCAAAATTTATGAAATGTGTAATATGTAAAAAAACCGAAGAAGAAGTAACACTTTACCAAGGGATACAGGCAACCGAAATGATTAATATCTGTGAAGAGTGCGCGGAGGACCAAAACATTCCGATTATAAAAAAACCCTCTCAATCTCAACTGACTAAAGCGGATAAGACCTACTCGGTAAGGGAACGTCTTGATAAAATGTCGGGAAGAGTTGAGTCAACTGAAATTAGTGGAGAGCAAATGATAACCCAACGAAATTTGGCGAAATTGAAAATGCCGAAACCGAAACAGAGTCATCCGGATGTTTTAGATAATTATTATTGGACGGTAATCATGGCGAGGCGACGGGTAAAGATGACGATTTCTCAACTGGCTAAGAAAATTGATACGACGCCTTATGCGATTCAGCAGATAGAAAGGGGAATATTTCCGGAAGATTTTAAGGAAATATTTTTGAAGTTAGAGGCTCTTTTGGGAATTAAACTTTTGAAAGTTCATGAAACACAGGTTAGTTTCGTTCGGAAAAATCCGGACCAAGAAAAAGAAATTTTGGAAGCGGTTGCTGAGAAGATGAAAAATCCGGAGGAGGAATTAGAGGAAGAGGCGGAGATGGAGGCGATTCATGAGAAGATAGAGCGTGGGGAGATTAAGTTATCTAAAAGAGAGGACCTTTCGGATGTGACGTTGAGTGATTTGATTGACAGGAAGAAGGCGAGGGAAAAACGTAAGCTTAAGGCGAAGAAGAGTGAGATATTGGGTGATGAGATTGATATTGAGGAGTTATAAATCAAAATGTTTTCTTTTAACGCCTTTAGTTAAGTGCACCTTGCCTTTTTTTACATTAAAAGTTTTATACGTATGAGAAAGATATTTTTTATATGTGAATTTTAACAAATTGTCCCATTCGGATTTTTTCGTTTTACCGTTTTGTCTGTAAGTTGGGAAATTTGCGACCCAATCACTAGGGACAATCCAACTTTCCCTTTCCTCAACCATGTTCTCCAATTCAGGATAAGAAACACTGTTGGACAAATCTTCAATATTACCACAGAATCTATAAGTGCCCATCATAAAATAAAGTGGTAATTTGGCTCTCTCTCCATAGCTAAGTTGGTGTTCCAAAACTTTCCAACAGATTGTCCTCTGGTAATTTCCATCAAAAGCAATCATATGAAATTTAACTTCAACAATCTTTTTTTTATCTAATAAATCGACACCCTTGCCTCGATTTTTAATCATTCCCAAAACATTTGCAGCCCATTCTTCATGAGCAAGGGGCATAATGGAATTGAAGGTTCTGGTTTTCATATATAAAATTCAGCCTAAATACCGAAGTCTCCCCGGTCGCGGTTCATAAATTAAACCATCCTCCAACAACTTCTTAACCTCACTCTCAATCGCCTCAGGACTCGCCTCAACATCCATAACCAATGTCTCCCTATCAATCCCACCATCAGCCTCAGCACCCTTAATCTTATCCAAAACCTGATTCTTCAAACTATTATCTCCTTTCTCGTCCACCGGCAAATCCTTCCGCGCATTCTGAATCTCCAACTTTCTAACTAACAACCACCGAGCATCAACCTTCTTCACAACCTCAGGAATCATGTAAATTTCCCCATTCCACTCCCTCATATTCCCTATAATCTGCAAAGTATCTCCCTGCATAATATTCTTAACTCTATCAATATCCTCACCAAAAACCTTCAACTTCAACTGCCCAGAAGCATCATCAACGGTCAAACTCCCAAATTGCTTTTCACCTTCCTGAATAAACTTGTCAACACAATTAGCCAAGATGTTAACTCTTACAACTTTCCTGTCTCCTAGTTCTAGAAATAGAAATTTTCCTTCATCCATCATTGGAACGCCTTTTAAGACATCGCCGATTCTTAATTTGTATGCGATGTTTCTTTTTCTGATTTCACCCGTTGTTTCTGCCATGTTTGGGGATATTGATTTGAGTTTATAAGGATTGTTGAGATTGAGTTGGATTAATAGCAAGCATTTTCTCAAGAGATATGAATTTTTTCTTAAATGCATCTTTCTTAAAATTAGTCCATTTATCTATCTTACATCCTTTCTCTCTAAGTTTATCAAGTTCAAAATCTTTAATTTCGTCTCCGAAATCTCTTCCTCTAAATCCAAGTCCAACATAAAAATTACAATTTTCAACCTGCGTGGGTTTTCCGGCAAAATCTTTTACAATATATGTAACTCCATTAGAGACATCTCCTAAATTTTGTCCGGTACTACCATTAACCACAATCATTCCTCCATCTGAATGCTTACCACAATATTCGCCGACATGCCCGTCAATTAAGACGGTCCCAACCTTTAGTCCTTCAGGCATAGAATCAAAGATCAGGTCTTTAAAATAATTCGGGAATCTTCCGTCGAAAGAGGGAATTGTGATAACAGGATTAAATTTTCTTTCTTCTGCAACGATTAATGCTGCAGATGGGATTTGCCCAAAAACTCTAGCCCAATCAACTCTATTTATGCCTGTTTCGGTGCCATTTATTTTTAAAAACATTTTAGTATCATAATCACTATCCCATCTCCTTCTTTCTCTTTGAATAAAATATGGTCTGTCCGAATTAGTAGGGGTAGAAACTAATGACATCCCAGGGAGGAAGGGGCTTTGAGATGTAAAAGAATTTTCCAAAACTTTAACAGGATTCTCAGACTTCGGCACCATCTCTCTAAAAAAATCAGCCGCGACAGGTACAATGCCTGCATGACTAGGATGAACTCCACAGCAACTGCTTTCCACCCTTTTTTTTACAATGCCCAAGAATATGTCATTAAAATCACGCAATTCCCCCTTCTTCTCTGGGACAGAATAATTCATTGTCGAGTACATAGAAATTAAACCAAAAGGTTCTTTATAAAAATCATTATACCAAATCACATATGTTACACAACCCTTTCCTCGACCTCAGGAATTGAGCTGGATTTAATATAATTACAAGCTTTCTTTTTCTTCTGAAATTCTTCTCTCTATTCCAAATAAGGTTTCCTTTACATCTTCTCTAGAAACCTTCTCATACTCTCTAATGCACAACATATCAACGCCAACACTTTGCCTCGTCAAAACTTCTACCATAGAAACTTCAGAATGTTTATCATGTAAACCAATTCCCTCAACTCGGTAAATCACCCCATCGGTATCCCTAAAATATTTATCCTTAATGGATTCGACCATTACATCATAAAGAGTTCCCATTCTACTGATAGAACCCATGACCTTTTAAGAATTATTGTGATAAAATATAGCCTAATAATATCTTACATCCTCTGAACAAACCCTCTCCTCGGTCTAAACAAATCCCCAGCTTTCAACAACTTCCCAATTGCCTCATCAACATCAGCATCCTTCATCCTCCCCTCAAGCGCCTTCGAAACTTCCTCCAACGGAATCAACTTCCCCAACCTCTTCTCCAGCTCATCCAAAGTATCAATAACAACACTAATCTTATTCCTAGCCGAAGCACTCGTCCCCGTAATCTTATCAACATCAAAAGTCTTCGTATCCTTATCATAACCAACCTGCAACAAATAACTCTTCACCAAATTAATCGCCGCAATAGCATCTTCAACCTCAACCTTATCACTCAATCTCATTCGAGCATGTGCCTCTGATAACCTGACCATCGCCTCTAACTGTCGTGCCCCAATAGGAATTGGCTTACTCGGACCGTCCCCAATCTGTGGCATATTTCTCAACCCTACATAAAAATCTTTCATCGCTACAACTGCCTCGTTAGTCAAAACCGGATTATATTTTTGCTTGGCGTATGAGATGTATTTTCTTAACAAATCGTTATCAATGACATCGTGTTTCGCCTCTTGTTGGTGTTCGAGTAATACGTGTGATGCGATTGCTTCGTCTTTTTCTCTGCTTGGGATATCTCTGATGATGAAAATTGCATCGAAACGGGATAGTAGACTTGGCATTAAATTTACCTGTTTCGGAATTGACTGCAATGGGTCAAATCGACCAAATTTAGGATTCGCAGCTGCCAAAACTGAAGTCTGAGAGCGCAAAGTAGCTTGAACAGTCGCCTTCGAAATCGTCACGGTCTGCTGCTCCATAGCCTCATGCATCGTAGACCTATCCTCCTCGTCCATCTTATCAAACTCATCAATACAAACAATCCCCTTATTCGCCAAAACCATCGCACCAGCCTCAAGTCCCCAGCCCTTCAAAATATCGTCTTTTACAACAGTTGCCGTCAAACCAGCGCCAGTTGACGATTTCCCAGAAATATAACGAGCTTTCGGAGCAACACCCGCAATAAACCCAAGCATAACCGACTTCGCAACACCCGGGTCCCCGACCAACAAAACATGGACATCTCCTCTCATTTTCGTATTATCACTCCGTGTTTTCTTTACTCCGCCAAACAACTGGAACGCTAAGGCTTTTTTCACATCACGATGTCCCCAAATTGAAGGTGCAATGCTGTCCGTCATCTTTTTCATCAAATCGGGACTGGCCGCCAACTCACGAATCGCTCTCTCATCCTCATCATCAATATCCACATCCTCAAAACTCTCCTCCAACGGAATCACATTATTCGATTCAATCGCCAAATCAAAACGGGTCAACATCGCCCCGCTCCCCGTCGTAATCGCAATCTCCTTCAAAATCCCAATCACCTTAACCCGAGCCCCAGGCGTCGTCCTCATTTCCATATTCGGGTCAACCAAATCCTCTTTTAGAAAAATCGTCATTCTCTTCGGCTGTTCCCCCCCATGCAAATTATCCGAAGCCTCCTCAATCGTCAAAACCTGCGCATCAACCATGTCTTTTGCAATTTCTTTAAACCCGCCACGACGACCACACGAACATCTACTCGGCTCCTTAAACTTCTTATCAATTTGCAAAACAGAAATAATCGTTCCACAACTTGGACACTCGAATTTAGCATTTGTCACTAACGGTCTAACCTCACTCGCTTGTCTGACGATACCGTCGATTCCAATCATTTTCCCCAGATGTTTCGACCGGATATGCCGAATGAACAGTTCTTGCTGTCCCGAAATACTGGTAAATCTAACTCGTGCATCATTCGGTGCCCATTCTAACTCTTCCAATGCGACCTCCAATAGTTGTATCGTTTCTTCAGGCCTATCAATCAAATTTTCAGCCAACTCAGGGCTATGCGCCGAAAAATTTTCAAAATCAACAGAAACAATCTTTTCCCCTCTTTTCGCGACCTTACCGATCTCCTTCCGATTTACCTCAAAGAATTCCTTCGCATCAATCAAAAACTCATCCTGATCAATTGCCTTAATCACATCCTCTTCTATTTCATCTTCTTTCATAAAAAATCTACGAAACTTCTACTTAAAAATAAATCTATCTTCTAAACTATATGTTTGAAATTTTACCTAATTACAGACGAATTCACTTCTGCCAAAAATAATTTCTTCCCCAGTTCTCCGATAAATCCCAACAAACTCATCTTTACAAAATAAAGCAAAGATATCCCCTTCCTTTAATTTAGGTTTTTCTAAAACATTATTCGCAAAGAGTGGTCTTCCAATATAGAGCGATTTCAAGGCAGATTTATCAACTTCAGCCACGGGTAAAACTTTTTTGATTGCACTCTCGGCATCCATAACCATTCCTTTTAACTTCTCTTCATCTCCAGTTTTCCATTCCTTAACTGCGCTTTCAAAATCATTCAAACTAACCAAATCACTTTCATCAAAAATCCCAGCTTCAGTTCTTCTTAATTCTCCCATATGTGCCCCGCCAATCATCTCACCCAGGTCTGAACAAAGCTTTCTAATATAAGTCCCACCCTCAACTCGGCAATTAAATAAAAAAGATTTTCCATCCTCACTTGCTTCCAATAATTTCCAAAGATAAACCTTTCTCTGTCTTTCTTCTCTTTTTACAGCTGACCGATGTGGCGGTGTTTGTAAAATTTTCCCACTAAAATTCTCATCAATCAACTTCTGTAACTCCTTAATGCCACATTTTTTATGTGTCTCCAAAATTCCAACATAACTTTTGTCGTGTTTAATGAAATATCCAGCTAATTTGCAGGCTCGTCCCAATGTGATGGGTAAAACTCCGGTCACTTTCGGGTCAAGCGTTCCCATGTGCGACGTTTTTTTCAATTTCAATTGTCTTTTGATAAATTCAGAAACCGAATAAGATGTTGGTCCGACTGATTTGTCTATATTAATTAAACCGAAATTAAGGAGTTTGCCTATGGGTTTCATAAAACAAATTGCAAAAGTGACTTTTTATATCTAATCTTCGTTTGTTTCAGATTAATTCTTGAGGAGTAACAATGTCAGAAAATTTAAAAAGCCCAATTTCATGAAAAAGGTATGACAAAAATGCAAACTGAAATTAATGTTGATGTAAAACCAGAAAAAATTGTATCAGCTTCTAAAAAAGCTCCTTTTGATGTTGGGAAACGACTTTTGGATAGACGAGGATATCGTATAATTTCTTTAGAAGAGAATGCTAAATTAAGAATCCAAGAAGGAAAAAATTCTATTATTTCAAAAACTGGAAATTGGGTAAGTGATACGTTTCTTTATATCCCCGAGAAAGGAGTTTTTTTAAGTAAGTATTCTGCGATAATGGAAAATCCTGAAGAAGCTACAGCTTGCTCCAGAGATGGGAGAGAATTTTATACAAATACTATGCAAACCGCGAAATCTCTATCGGATTCTGTTAAATTGACAAATAAAGCAATCCCAATCATTAATTCAATTAACCAATTAACTCCAACAAAAGGATTAGTTGGAAGACTTTCCACGAAGGGACTTGTGGATAGCAAAATAGCCGTTTATGCATTTGGGGGTATAAAAAATACAAGGGATTATAGTGAATTTTTGAGGGATGCTGGGATAAAAAAGATGAGTATTTGGTTTGCAGATACGTGGGGAAAACCCTTTGTTAGACAGATGTGGTTCGGACCTCTTGGTGGTGGAGCTGAACTCATTGCACACAAAGGAGGACTTGGCGCTAATAACAAAGTGCGAGGAATCTTAAAAATTTAAAAAACGCTTTTTTTCTTTCTCTTCAAATCTCTCAATCGCATATCTCAAAGTCATCCTCGGCAATGCATCATGATTATCCCTCAAAAAATTTCTTAAAATGTTCTGATTCTTCTTCCCAACTTCTCTCAACATCCAACCCACAGCCTTATGAATTAAATCCTCCGAATCTCTAAGCAAAATCTTTGCAATTCTCAAAGTATCATCCAACTCACCCTTCCGAATAAACGCAAATGTCGAAACAATCGCAATTCGTCTCTCCCATAAATTTTCCGAAACAGCCAACTTATCCAAAACACTCCTATCCTTTTTATCTAATAACCAACTTCCAACAATTTTCCACGCTGACAAATCAACTAAATCCCAATTATTGATAAATTGCGTGTTTCTTAAATAAAAATCGTAAATTATTTCAGGGGAATCTTTAAATTTCTCAACTAAAATCAATAACGCAACCAATCTTTTCTCATGAATTCTAGAATGAAGTAACATCTCAATATCAGAAAATCCAACTCTTTCCCAATGCTTTTTCATAATCCGCCTTAATTCTCCATTACTAATTCCCAGAAAAACATCTCCCTCGCCGTATTCACCTTTCTCTGTTTTAAAAAATCTCGCAAAAACCTTAGCTCTATCTTTATTGGCAGCATTTTCCAATTCCTTACTAATTAACTTCATAAAACCAAATAGAATCCTAAAATTAAAAACTTACCTACTTCAAAACCTTTCGAACCGGCACCGTCTTCTGCGCATGCTTCCCCTGAGCTGTGCGCTTCAAGTCTCTATTCTTCTCCTTGGCAACACTAGCCGCTTTCTCAGCCCCAGCCTTCTTCCTCTCGTCCTCTTCCTTCTTATCATCAACCCCATCCTTGTCCTTATCCGCCTCAACTTTTTCCTTCTCAGTCTTCTTAGCACCTTTCTTGTCAACAACACTAGCCATTTTAACTTTCTCCTCACGAGCCATTTTAAACTTCACAACCTTAGGAACATCAGCCAACTCAACATAAACAATTCCACCAATCTTTTTTGCTTTAACTTTAATTTTAGTAAGCGGTTTTTTAATCCCCCTAAACCAGATTTCATTATTCAAATGAATATTAATTTTAACTTTCCGAGTGTCTCCATCACGAATATTCATATGCCTAACCATAAATTCCTTCAAAGTTTTAACGGCTTTCTTCGCTCTCCGATAATGTGGCACGTTCAGAAATCCCTTTCTCAACGGAACAATATACTCTCTTTCAAGTTCAGCTTTGCCCTCGGTTTTCTTTCCTTTCTTTTTAACCTTAGTGACAGCCGGTGTAGACTCTTTCCTTTCTTTTTTAACTTCCACAGCTTTGCCCTCACTCTCAGCGATAGCTTTTTTATTCTCATCACTTTCCTTAAACTCTTCTAACTTTTTGCTCTCAGTTTTCTTAACTTCTTCTACCATCATCCTAAATGCTTCTTAGCCATTTTCCTCGGTTTAATTTTCAAACTTGTCCGATTCCAGCTTCTCTTAACATGAGTAATACTCGACGGATGGACCTTCTTTCCTTTTCCAAACTTTTTGATAACTGTCCAAAACGGTGCCCACTTCGTTTGCTTCTGCGCTCGGTCCAAATGCCTTTTTTTACTGCTAGCAGCTTTAGCCTTTCTACTTACCATCTTTTTCTACCTCTTCTTTAATATTGCTATCTTCATCTACAACCTCAACTTCATTCCCTTTCTCTTCTACATCTTGCTGTTCATTATCGACATCTCTAATACTCTTTACGGTCCAATTATCACTATTGATTTTCTTTTCCTCAACTTCAATAGAATCCAAGAAATCTCTTCCTTGTTGTGTCAATCTCCGACCATGTTGCATCCTCAAAATCTTCTCAACTAAACCAGCCGCCTCAGCCTGCTGCAAAATAACACGAATAATCTTTCCACCCGATTTGAAAAATTTGTCTGGCTTTCCGCCTCTGTCTTTCTTGGAACCATATCGAGTTCTAAGTTTCCCAACGCCAACAACACCACGAATATACAACTGCCTCAAAATACTAGCAGCACGAGTATACCAAAAATTCTCATCCATAGGTGGTCTCTCTCTTGAAACACCAGTTTTAACATACTGCGCCCATTCGGGAACTTTAAATTCAGGAATCTTTTTCAGGGCTTCAGCCAAAGCCGGAATATACTTTTCTGGGTTCTGTGCAAATATTGTTTTTGCCATTTTGTATTTAGGCTCTTCTTTCGAAGATAGATAAGTCCGAGACTCATTAACCTGATAATTAATTAAAATTTTAGTTTATAAAACTATCGTCATCTGATCTTATTCTCTATGACGATTTTTCGAATGGCTTTTGGGTTGAATCGTATCCAATAGATTGTTTATTTCATCTTTCATCTCTCTAATCTCACTTTGGCTCAAGGCAAATGCTAATTCGCAAGCAGAAATCTCAAAATCAGATTCTAAATTTCCACTTTCAATGGGAGAAGTGAAACACCCATAGCCCTCTCGAACACCATCAATTCCCCTAGATAACCAATCTCTTCTCATATCTCTATCAAGAAAAAGATATTTCCCTTTTATCACGACATCATGAGTATCAGGGGCATTCCCTTTGTAAATACAAATTCCGTCTCTTTCATACAATTTTTTCCCTTCAAAATTAAAATCGTCATTCATAAAACAAAAAGATACTCACACTTTATAAAAATTTATACACTCTACTGCCGCTGATTCTTTCGAAACTTTACAACCGTTAAAACATATCCAACCAACTTAAACCCAAACTTCGTTCCTAGCTTCTCAACTAAATCTTCTCCAATCTTTCTTGCATCATCCTTATTCCGACAAGCCGATTTCAAAATAGAAATCTTCAAAGCTTTTTCATTTTCAAAAACACCTCGAACCTGCTCAACAAACGCATCACTAAGTCCCGCTTTTCCAAGTTGCAACTGTTTAATCGGTTTCATTGTTTTCCCTCAAAATCTTTTCATATTTAAGTATATCACTTTTCTTTACTTTTATTTTTTTTTGTTTCTTTACATTCCAAGTTCCAATTTTCATTTTCCTATCTTTTTCCATATTCTTTCGTAAAAAAACATTCACAGCAACATCCCGTTTTGAGTCTCTCCAGTCTTGAGAAAATTTTGCACAAAAAATCGTAGTTTCTTTAATGTCCTTTTTAGAAGGATTTCCCCCAACATTTACAAACGGACTCCCAGGTGCAGAGGTATGCAATAAAACATCATTAGGCTTCGCATCCCAAACTAATTTGTCATTATTTTCGGCATTGCGACCGGCGAAAACTTTCAAACCGGAATTCGTTACAAACTCTCTAAAATTTACCATATTAGAAATAAAAGAACAGACTTTAAAGATTTAATTAATAGAAACAATCTTAATTTTAAATACAAGTGTTTTTCCAGCTAAAGGATGATTCATATCAATTGTAACTTCCTTATCATCAATCTTCGCAATTTTGGCCGGTATCTGCTGCCCACTAGGAAGCGGAACACCAATCATCATGCCTTCTTTAGCTTCAGGCGGAAATTTATCCTTAGGAACTTTCTGAACAGCCTTCTCATTGGGCATTCCATAGGCCTCATTCGGTTTAAGCGTAAATTCTTTTTCCCCGGCAACATCCATTCCAATCACAGCCGCATCGAATCCAGGAACAACCATCCCTTTCCCAGCTTCGAACTCTAAAGGTTGCCCATGCTTCTCGCTCGCATCAAACACTTCGCCATTTTCAAAACTCCCAGTATAATCAACCTTGATTTTATCTCCTTTCTTGACTGTCATAATGTATTCCCGAAAAATTCATATTTAAAACTATCTATCAAAAATCTTATAAACCCGTCCTTCACCACCTACCTATGGAAACGCAATTGGATTTGAAAAAGGAATACGAGTTGCTCAAAATAAAATATAGTCTTCCGGAGTTTGAAGCAATAACTCAAGATTTCGACATCGAGAAACTCTATGATAAAGAAACTTTGTTTTTAGCGCGAGAAATACGAAGAATTATTAATGAAAAAATAACAGCATACACACATCTCTTTGAAACATTAATCAATCCAGCAAATCCGCCAATATTTGTTTTTCAAATTCTAAAAAATGTCTCGACACGGGACAAAGAAATAATGCAATTTCTTTACAAAACACTTTCTAAAATTCAACTTAAAACGATGAAACTCGACACAACTTATTCCGAAAAAAATGAAATAGACTTTATCAATAATACATTTGAAATATGGCAAGACATAAAACCGAAAATTTATGGTCTCTTCGAATCTTTTGAAAAGAATTTCGAAAATGGAAATATTTCGAAGAAACAAAGCTATTTTGATTAATTTAACAAATCTTCTTATTAGGAATTCTTTCCATCCCAAACACACAATTCAAATTCTCGCCAACCCCATCTTCATCTTCCCAAATAAACTCAGCAGAAAAAATCTTCGAGCTACCCGTCGCAACATCCCCTTCGACCAATTTAAAGTCCAGTTCATCCTCATTTGAATCAACCAAAGAATATCTCACCCCGAAAATATCATCAACACCAACATCAAAATTATAAACTTCAACAAAACAATTAACTTTTATCTTAGAGCATCCAACACTTCCGTTTTCTAAGCACAAAACATCATCTCCAAAGTTTTTCAAAGAATACTGGACTTGTCTTAAAATACATCCATCATCGACGACTCCAGAATCCCCTTCATCTCCACTTCCGCTCCCACCTCCGCCAGCTCCCCCTCCTCCAAAACTGTCCTCAACTGCAGGATCTCCTATATTAATTTCTACTCGACCCTCATCCTTGATTCCATTGGCTTCTTCGCTTTCCATTCCCGTCTGATATTCATTAGAACTCCAAAAAACTTGCATCAAAACAAAACTCCCCGAAGAAACAACCATTAAAGCACCAATAACAATTAAGATAATATAAAACCTCTTCATATAATAAATTAATTTAGGAACTTTAAATATCTATCCAAACAAAAAACCAAGTCCCATCTCGCATCCAACAACGGGCATTCTAATCTTCCAATTTTTCAAAACTCGTGGTGCAATCTCACCGACCCGACCTACTTCTTCGTTTCCAACCAAAATTTTTCCGCACCTGCCAACGATATAATTCGAATCTTCAACATCTTCCAACTTATATTCAACATCCAACATCTTAAACAAATAATCCAAAACCTGCTTCATCTCTGTAAATCCCATTTTCTCATCAATCATCGCAATGCTCAATCTTTCCTTTTCAATAACCCCAGTTTCACTTTTTTCATCCAACTCAAACACACGACCCATCTCAAATATTTTCTGCGGATAAGCGACATCCGAATTCTTACTCAGAATCTGTAGCATATTCGTCATCAAATCCATTCTTAAAACATCTCGCCCTGTTTTTGAAGCCTCAACTTCAATAAAATTATTAAACTCGTAATGCATTTTTTTCACATCTTTCTTTGTGATTAGATGAAAGCTGGAACATTCCAAGCACCCTAACCCAGCCAGAATATTACCAATTGCCTTTTTGGTTTTATCGATAGGATTTTCTTCGGCAATGGTTGAAATTGCCGGGATTTCAGGCTCAAAATTTTCATACCCATAAGCAATCGCAACTTCTTCAGCTAAATCAACCCAATGTAAAATATCAGTTCTATATGCTGGAATCAAAGCCACGGATTTCCCTTTTTTATTCTCATAATCAATCCCCATTCTCGCTAAATATCCCCTTACTTCTTTTTCCTTCAACTTAATCCCTAAAGTCTTCTCAATGTCTTCAATTTTAAAATTCAATTCCTCAGAAGACAAATCGGGAATTGAAAGCATTTTCCCATTTTGCTGCTTACAATCTATCGAATAAATTTGACCTCCCATACTAGCTAAAGAAGTGACTATTATATTGAACGCGTTCTGTAATGAAGGAAGGTTATCTCCTGTAGCTTCCAAAAAAACATCACTGGTCGTCTCGTCGATTTTTCCAACATCATGCGAATTAATAATCGGCGGCATCGACATAATTTTCTCAGAATCATCAACAAAAACAGGAAATGAATTCCAGTCCTTACAAATATCGGCGTACTCACGCCCGGTCGGATGCTGCCTCAAAATCTGTCGCCCTGTAATCTCTCTAGGAAACTCCAATGGTCTAAACTTAATTTCTTCCGGTTTCATCCCAACAAACTTAATAGGAAACTCAATTTTCTCAAGTGGATAAAGACCAATTCCGCCACGTTTTCTTTTTCTTAATACACTCATCCCCAACTTTTCCTGAACATCAATAATCTGTTTAATTTTTTCATCATCAAACTTAATTCCTTTTATAATACAGGCAATAGCATAAGGCCATTCCTTTGGCAGCGATTTATCAACAATTAATTTTTCTCCAGAGGAAACCACCTTAAATTTGGCAATTTTGCCCTTTCCAATAAACTGATTAATAGCTCGTGCAAAATTTTCCAAACTCAATAAATCTGGTCTATTGGGAAAAACTTCAATTGCGATTTCTGAATCGGTAACTTCCTCAATCGGCGTCCCCATATCTGTGATTTTTTTCTCTAATTCCGGAGTTAGTTTGCCGATTTGCTTTTCAAATTCTTTTCTGTTAATTGTTAGTATTGTCATTTTTAGAATATACTCCTTTCATTTTTTCATAATCCGCCTCAACTTTTTTCTCATAAACCTTTTCCAAATCAATCCCCTGCGCCTCAGCTATAGCCAGTGTAGTAAATAAAATATCCGATAACTCTTTCCCAATTTCTCTCCCGTCTCCATCTCCTTTGCTTCTCTTCCCCCCATACTTAATATTCATAGCCCGTGCCAACTCGCCGACTTCTTCTGTAATTCTAGCCATCATAGAAAGTGGTGGCCAAAAGTCTCCATAATGCAAAATTAATTCTTTCGCTTTTTTTTGTGCTTCGTTAATTTCCATCTTATTTTCTGTTCCTCCCATAAACCACCCATCCAATAACTATCAATCCGTAGGTAATTATGTAAATAATATTAGCAACAATAAGAGGGAAACTGTCCAACTGCAATCCATATAACAACCAAACAACGGAACTTGTGATAAAAATCAAATTAGTTATAATTGAAATATCTTTTGCGCTCCTACTTTTGAAAATTTTGATTATTTGAGGAACATTTGCCAAACCGGTAATTACTCCAAGTACAGTAGCTAAAATTTCTATTGTTATCATCATTTCCTCCAAATTTTCATCTCTCTCAATTTATTTAAATCGTTTTTATACATCTCTCGCAAATCGTTAATTCCAAAAAACTCCATAATAATTCTATCAAATCCTGGGCCCCAAGCTAACACGGGAATATGCCTCCCAAACATCGGAATCGTCACCTCGGGTCTAAACATTCCCGCCCCACCAAGCTCAACCCATTTCTTATGCACAGGATGAAAAATATCAATCTCCAAACTCGGTTCGGTATACGCAAAATACGCCGGTCGAATTCGAATTTTCTCATAACCCATTTTCAAAAAAAACTGCTTCAAATATCCTAAGAGTTGCCTAAAATTCGCATTCTCATCGACCACAATCCCCTCAGTCTGATTAAATTCAAACCCGTGTGACCAATCCACTGTTTCATTTCTAAAACACTTTCCAAGCGCAAAATACTTTGCCGGGAACTCACCATTTTTCCCAATCTCCATCAACTTCCGAGCCGACAAGCAAGTCGTGTGCGTTCGGAGCAATACTTTCTTAGCATCTTCCTCGTCCCACTTATATTGCCAACCTTTTGACCCATCGACTCCGCCCTCATGTGCCTTCTGAACATTAGAAAGGACACAATTTACCACTTTCTTTTCTTTCGCGGGAACAGTTCCCTTCAGTCCTTTCAAATAAAAAGTGTCCTGCATCTCCCGAACCGGATGGTCCTGCGCCGTAAATAAACTATCAAAAACCCAAAAGCCACTCTCTACCATATTCCCCGCCATCTCTTTGAATCCCATTTCCAACCAAATCGATTTAGCATAACCAGTTGCCTGATTTACAAAATGCCTTTTCCCCCCATAAATCCTAGGAGTTGGCGCATTCAAATCGTACCGCCTAAATTTCTTCCCTTTCCAGCCAGTTCCCTTCAACATTTTCGGAGTTAATGCTTCCAACATCGGTATACCTAAATCTATTTCAGAAATCCTTACTCCCAAATCAGTCAACTTAACTTTTGCAACCTGCTCTTCTACAACCTCAACAATGTCCTTCCTCTTCTTCAAATTCTCAAAAGCCAAAGCATCCAAATCTTTAACCTCGTCCAAATTTAAAGGTAACTTTTCTATAAATAATTCTTCAACCATCTTCTTAGAGATATCTTGCTTATTAGCACTCAATTTCAATTTCCCTTTATCAATTTCAACCAAAATCTTTTTTCTCAAAATACCCAAAGCAACCTTCGCCTCATTTTCATTCAAACCACAAATATTTCTGATTTCCCCAATCGGAATACCACCTTTTTCATTCAACTTATTCAACAATGTCCGCTCTGGTAATTCCTTTTTCAAATAATTAATTCCTAAAATACCTAGGTCAATTCTTTTTAATTTCGAACTCTCAATTTCAACCAAATTCTTTTTCTCTAAAAGTCCAACCGCCCTCAAAACCGTAGTCTTGTCTAAACCACTTTTTTCTGAAATTTCTTTAACATTCAAAAATTTTTTTACTAATTTAGGCAAAACGCTCCGCTCCATCGGGGACAAACTCTCGATAATCAATTTCTCTTCCATTATAATCCGACATATTACAACTTTTTAAGGTTTAGCACAGAAATCTAATACAACAACCGATGTATTTCCTTCAGATGCTCCAAATGCCTTTCCCTAGCTTTCTTCAAATCCGCAGGGGTGTAATTGTGCAAAATATTACCAACCTCAGTCCCCGCCAAAATCTTCGGAGTCACAACATAATCCGCTCCAGCCCTATACAATTTCAACGTCTCACTAATCCGACTCCCAGTCACAACAATTTTCGCCTTAGGCGCCACTTTCCTAATTTTTCTAAGTAAAAACATGGTCTGCTCATAATCAGGAATAGTCGAAATCAACAATTTCAGTTTCTTCAAATCAATTTTATCCAACATCTCTGGGCTACAAACATCCCCATAAACACAGCTAACCTTCTTTTTCATCAAAACCCCAATCACTTCTGGATTATAATCAATGACCAGCAAATCGTCCTTTTTCCTCAACAGCTCTTCCATTAATGCTCCTCCCATTCGATGTGAGCCAACCAACAAAATCTTTTTGTTCTTTTTATCTTTATACTCTAAAATTTCCATCATCGGTAAAAAGCCTAAACTTCTAATCGGATAACGGAAAAAACGATACAGCCCGCCCTTATATTTGATCAGATAAGGAGTGACAGACATGGTAATAATCGTAGCTAGAATAACGGTCGAGAAGAATGACGCGTCCAAAACGCCAGTCATAACGCCAATCATTCCGATAATCAACGAAAACTCACTAAGTTGCGCCAAAGAAATCGCTGTTAAAAAACTCGTCCGTGGTTGGTATCCAGTAATTCGAAGTAAAACTATAGTTATAATCGGTTTAATTAAAAATGCACCTATAAGTAAAGCTCCAAGTAAAACTAATCTACTTCCAATACCAGTAAGAACAAGCTGCATACCAAGAGCCACAAAAAATAAAATTGCGAAGAAGTCCCGAAGTGGAGAAATTCTTGATTCTAATTCTAATTTAAATGGAGAGTTCGCCAGGCTAATTCCAGCGATAAAGGCTCCAATTACAATTGATATGTCAGAAATGTAGGCCAAAATAATAAAGAAAAACAAGACGGCTAAAGAGCATAAAAATAGGAACTCATTAGACTCAGCCGCAAATCTAAATAATTTCTTCAAAACGAATTTCTGTAAGAGAATAGCAGCTGACAGGACTGCGCTTAATTTTATAAAAGCGATTCCTAGGGAAGCAGCTGCAAATCCGTTGCTGGTGAAAACGACAATTGCAATGATTGCGATTAGGTCTTGTAGTAGCAAAATTCCCAAAATCAGCCGACCGTGAAGCGTCACTAATTCGTTTCTGTCAGCCAGTAGTTTAATATCGACCATCGTCGAGCCGAACGCCAGAATAATTCCCACATAAGCAGCCTGTAAAGTGGTCAAACCCAAAAAATTAGCCAGCAACAAAGCAACTCCGAAAATCACTCCAACCTGCAAAATACCAATTAACGCAATCTTTTTCAAATTTGCTTCACGAATTTTTCGAAACGAAATTTCCAAACCGGCAGTAAACAATAAAAATGCAATTCCAATTTCGCTAAACGCATTAATTAAATCGACATTCTTCACGACTCCAAAAACCAAAGGACCTAAAATCAAACCCGTTAAAACATATGCTGGAATTAAAGGTTGTCGGAATGTTCTAGCGATAAGGGCAAATATTGCGGACAGAATCAAAATCACGGCGAGGTCAAAAATAATGATTTCACTTGCAGGCAACGTACCAATATGATTTCCAACTCCATTCACTATCTCAATCACTCTCCCAGTCAACTCAATCATCTAACAAAACGGCTAACATCTTTTATAAATATTTAGACCTGCCTTAACCTTAATCATATAAATAATTATAAACAGGATAACCCGGACATACTTATGGAGATTGCGCAAAATCATAATGTACATGAAACAAGAGATGGGGGATATAATATAAGAGATACGAATGAGGTGCTTTTAGCCAACGCATCAACCCCGGGAAAATTAGGGGAAAATTATGTAAAGGCAATAGCCGCTGGAAGAATAGAAATAGGAAATCTTAATTTCAAAACTTTTTATCCAGGAATTGAAGACTCACCCTTCTTCGGAAGAACCCCCGCACATACAAACGACCCAAAAAGAAAAGAGATAGAAAAAGGAATAAAGAAAGCTGGAATTAAAAAATTAAGTGAAATAATACTGGAAAAATAATTTAGAACCCCACACAATCCCGAATCTCGCTACTCGACATCCCAATCGTCACCCCAAACGCTTTTCTCCCCAATTCATCAAAAACATCTTTCCTCCTCTCCCCGAAACTCGCAATCCGAATCCCGCATCCAACCTTTCGACAAATCTTCACATTTTGAGCAACTCTTGCAATTCTCTTAGCTCTTTCTTTTCTCTCTAATCTAGAAATCCCACCAAAATCAACAACAATCAAAATTTCTTTTTCCTTCGCAATCTTAGCTACAACATGATTCAACCCAGAATCTCTTTGCTTTAAATTATCAAGTTTTTTGGAACCTTCAGGAGAAACTAAATAATCAATTTTTAAGCTCTCAATTGCTCGTCGATTAAACGCATCGTCTTCACCTACAACTGCTATTTTCTTTTTACTTCCTTTCAAACTTTCAATAATTCGCCTTGCTTCTTTTTCTGAAGAATTGATTAGAAACCCATCGCAATTCTCATCTTTGGAAACTTCATCTTTTCTGGAAACTTTCTTTAGGTAAAGCGAATCTTTTATTTTAAATAAATTTATATCTTTCACAAATAAACATCACAAATACACTTTTTATTTTTATGCTAAGGTCGATTTTTATTTTGACTAGGATTATATCCCAAAACAAACCTTTGCGCATAAGACCCATCTTTTCGTGGGATAGCAATAATATAATCAGACACCCCATCTCTATTAATATCAAGCGTTCGATCTGCCTTAAGAACTTCCTTTGAAGAAAGCCCGATAGCCTCTAAAGATAATTTATAATGAATTTGCTCTTTCTTAATCCTAGAAGCCTTGTTTTTATCAAGAAGAGCTTGGGAGCCAACAATTCCCAGAAGAGCCATTAAACCAAAACTAACAACACCTATTCTGAATCCTAAACCTTCTCTCACTTTCAAATTTTTATCAAGAATTTTTGATGAAACCATAAAAGCAAAACTCACTCATACTTTATAAAAATTTGTATAGTAATTTAACTCTTTTCCCCAATTACTGTCCCATTAACCTTTTTATTCTTTTTCAAGATATTGTCCATCGCCTTCAACGAACCAACAATATAAGTCACAATCTTTTTCCTCTTAATTTCTTTAGCCGCAATCAAATCCAAAACAAAATGCTGCCCTGCCCCATATTTAATTTTTCTAGAAACTTTCAAAAAATCATCCCAAGAAATTCTCGAAATAAATTTTGCTTTTTTATTCTTCCACGGGTCCTTAGAATAAAGTCCTTTTACATTTGTTAAATTAATAAAACTGCATCCTAAAAACCCCGCAATTTTCGCCGCAGTCCCATCACTCGTATTCTTGTCTCGCCATCTCAACGCACCACAAAACACAATTCTATTTCTTCCAAGTAAATTTTTAACCTTTTTCATATTCATCGGAAGTTCTCTATTCGCCTGTTTCCCAAAAAGTCTTGCCAAGAATCCAGCATGAAGCCGAGTAACTGCAATTCCTCCTATCGATTGATCCCGTGTCCCCTTTCCTAGCTTTCTCAAAGCCGAAATATATCGACGAGCACTGGACCCTCCACCGCAGACTACAACGAATTTTTTATTACGATGAGAGTTAATTAAATTTTTAAAATCCGATAAAAATTTATCATCTACTTCGTCCGGTATAATTCTCGAACCGCCTAAGCTAATCACCCACACATTTTTCATAATACAAAAAATGATACTAAATTTAAATATCTATCTAACCGTAAACAAATCCCTATCACTCACGTCAAAAACCCCAGTCCGAACCCCACAGTCCAACCATCCATGTGCATAATTCAAAGCTGCAAAAGCATCAACCCAGTCTTTTTTCTTCTCAAAATGTCGTGCGTCACTCAAATAATTCGAAACCATCTCAACAATCTCACCAGCTTCTTTTCCCTTTCCTTTAATTATATTTTCCCTAACCTTTTTTAATCCCCGACTGGTCAAATCAAAATACTTTTCTAATTTCTCCTTGGTGATTTCGTTTTTCATAAATTGCCCAAGAAATTTACCTATTTAACTTTATCACTCCAACATTGAATAAGCATTCGATTTCTTAATCACAAATCTCGAACCAATCATCTCAGAAATCACAGCATTAATTGAAAATCCGCTTACTACTGCACGGAATACTCCCTCGAGCAAGGGGATATGTGTTTCATCTGCTACTTTTTCCAAAATTTCATGGATTTCCTCCTTGGTTAAGGCAACTCTAGTTTTCTGTCTCTGCGCGGCACGGAGAATCATGATTGGCTTATTAACACCTTCGCATTCGATAGTAGAAATCGATGGGTCGTCGAGTAAGGGTGCAATTTTTCCATAACCTTCGCTAATAATTCCTTTCCCCGAAGGAACCGGAGTTGCCATAGTCCCCTCAGCAGAAGCAATAGGAGGTTCAATTCGAGTCAGTGTCGCAACTTGCCTGCTGGCCATCATCCTTTGACCTCCTCTGTTCCGAGTTCTTCCAATTGGTGCAACCAACGCACTCATATCTCTTCTCCTGGGCGCAATTTTTATAGGAGGCTTAACCACCTTCGCACTTTCTAACACAGGACTTGCCATCATAGACGCCATCCTCACACCTTTAGAGCCCTTTGGTACCATATCCGCATGGATAACCGGCCTCTCTCTATAATCAAATTCCTCACCTCGAATATTCTTAATAATTGAAAATACAAACTGACGGACAAACGGATGCATAGGAATTAAGGAAACGTCGTTGGAATTCATTAGATACTTGGAAGTGGTTTCGGTCTCATAGGAGGAATCTGCGGTCTAGGCTGCATCATATTAGGCTGCGCTGTCTGCGGCTCCTCGTTCCGTCCCCTTAACTTCCCCTCCATTAAAACCAAACCCGACGCAATCGTCTTGTTTTGAGCTAACAACGAATTAATCTTGCCTAACATTTCCGTATCGTCGGACTTTCCTCCAGACATAAAATTCTTCGCGCTTTCTTCAAAAATTTGCAATAGCTTTGAAATATTATCAGACAATGCCCCAAACTTAATCGACATATTAGTCATTGCATGTTGTAGCCCAACAAAATTTTCAACCAATAATTCCTCTCTTTCCTTGGCCGTCATCCTTTTCTTTTTAATATCCACTACTTTCTTCTTTTTAATAGTATTTTTGGGGGAATGTTCTTTTACGACAGTTTTCTTCGTTCCATCCTCGTGAACAGTCTCTGTCACTACTTTCTTTTTCACTACTTTCTTCACCATGGTTACAGCACGAAGACATTATTTATAAAAGTATTGACAAGTCCAAAATTTAGATGAGCTCAGGAGGAATTCTTCATTCGTAATTTGCATTTCGAAAAATAATTATTAATTTGAACTAGTTTTTCTCAAAGCGAATCACTCACCCCCACCTGGTGTGTGTTAAATTCGAAAATGGGCTCAGGAGGAATTTAACCCCCACCCCCCGGGCTGGAGCCGAGTAGACTAACATTATCCGATGAACCCAATAACAATTTATCAAAAGGAGAGTATATAAATTTTTATAAATAAAAATATTTTATAAATACATGAAAGATAACTATCTCACCCAAGTTTCAGAAATTTATTCATTATTAAACCAACTCCCTCCAAAAATAGAAGATAGACATCATGAAATGTTCGTTTCAAGACTCCAGGAAATATATGATTAAATTAATCCTGCCACCTTGAGCATCCCACAGAGAGAAGAAGTTAAAGATATAGGAGAAAAAATAGATGGAATATGGGCTAATCTTAATTCGGCTATGCCAACCGCTTCATCTCTTCAATCTCACCCGAAGAAATTGCACAACCCTTAAACTTCACCCCATAAAGCAAGGCATCCAATAACTCTTTTTCTTTCTTAACCCCAATCAAATCTTTCTTATATGCAATATACAACAACTCCGCCGACCGAATGAACTTAAAGTTCTTCATCCCCTCAAGCAAACTCAAATTCGGATCAAGTGGCGTGTGCAACTTCCTTTCCATCATTGTCTCCAAATTCTCCGGCGCTTCCGTCAACATACGAGTCGTCCTCTCATCAATAACAATAACAGCATCCGCCTTACACAAATTAACAAAAGCCAAACACGAAGCTTCGCCATCATGGATAATCTTAATTTTTTCTCCAGTCGCCGTGGATTTCAAAACTCCATTCGCATTCTTCAAAACTTTTTTCATCTCTTTGCCTAACTTCTGGTCCGAGACGATATCCCCCGATAATTTGAATATTCCTTTTTCAATTAAATCGGTAACTTGTAGTGCTTCCAACTTAAATTTTTTAATTTTCATCGGTCTTTCAACTATCTCTCGTCTAACATCCGGAGTCAGGATGAATTCCCCGCCGAAAACTTTTTTTAACTTTTCGATAACGGGTAGCATTCCGTTTAGTGTCAATGAGATAATCGGTCCTGCGTCAAAAACTAGGTATTTCATAACTTCTTTTCCAACAAGACAAGCTTCTTGCTCGGCCTATAATTTAATTTTTTATAAAATCCGAATGCCTTCGATTTAGTATATGCGGTAAACCTAACAGTATGAACTTCCTTATTTTTATAAAATTTCTCAACAAGTGCAAGAAGTTTTTTGCCAATTCCTTCTCTTTGGTATTTTTTCGTCACCCACAAATCATCAATATAAACTATTTTTTTACTTACAGAACTAAGCCCCCCCCAAATAAATCCTACAATTTTTTCATCAATCACAGCAACCCATATCTCCTTTTTTTTCAAGGCAGGCTTAAAGGTTTCAATAATTTTCTTATTTGTTAATTTCTGATAATAAGGACTTTTCCTACTTTCCGTTCTAAAAATTTCTATAATATCTTTCAAATCCTCTTTCTTAGCCTTCCGAATCTTCATCCAAATATTCCCTCCGCAATCTTCACTCTCTCTCCAACCGGCATCGAAACCGCAATCTTCGAATCCCCAATATGCGACTGCCCAATATAGCTCGCCATATCCCACAAACTAACTCCCAACAACTCCGCCGTAGCAGCCGACGACAACCCATGCTCATACAGCTTAAACGCCTTATTAATCTCTGCCTTCCGAAAAACATCCTTAATATACCTCCCCAAATCCCCTTCAATTTCATTCAACGATTGCCTAATTTCCCCTAGATTATTTCGAGCCCCAGTAATATCTTCTTTCTCCAATTTATTGACTGCTTCACCTAAATTTTTCACAATAGCTTCATAGAAAATGGACCATCCTTCCATTTCTCGATAGTGAGCCCGCTCCATAACTTTCCCCAAAGAATAAACCAAAACCGCAACAACAATATTATCCGCATCTTGTGAAACCGCTGCCGCATAAACTGTCCGATTCGACAAACTCTTCAACTCATTCGCCTTATCCTCTTCAACGAACTGCTTCGCCTCTCGCAAAATTTTGAGAATGTTTTCAATCTCTTTCATAGGCAGAATAATAAGCTAACTTATATAAATCTTCCCAACCTTCTTTAGTTATGAAAATCCTACTCGACACAAACTTCATCCTGACCTGCGTCAAACAAAAAATCAACTTCCAAGAGATGACAAACCGAATTACAAGTCAGCCCGTAGAATGGCTCGTTCCTCAAGATGTATTAGATGAATTGGGGACTCTCCAAGATAGGACGGGCACAAAAGTTTCGGACAAATCAGCAGCAAAACTAAGTTTTGAGATACTCCAAAATCTAAAAGTCAAAATCATAAATCTTCCGGGTAAAAACCCAAATGTTGATATTAAAATTGCAAACTACATCTTGGACAAGCCGATGATTTTGGCGACTTTGGATAAAAATTTGAAATCTCGGGTCAAAAATAAAATCCTCACAATAAGGGGCAAGAAGAAGCTAGAATTCGTATAGCAAACTTTTTAAACCGAAAATTTCTCAAAGTTATATGTTCTATGAAGTTTTAGTAACAGACCATGTAAGAGTAGAGCCGAACAAATTCGGTATGGATACTGACGAGGCGGTGAGAGCTCAGTTGGAGGAATCTTATTCGGGTTTTCAGGACAAGGATATCGGCACGGTGGTTGCTGTTCTTGATGTTAATGAAGTCAAAGAAGGAATCATAATCCCGGGTGATGGTGCGGCATATTACGAATCAACATTTAAGTTAATCGTTTTCAGACCAGAGCTTCAAGAGTTAGTTTACGGTCAAATTGAAGAAATTACGAATTTCGGAGCTTTCATTTCGTTGGGTCCAATTCGGGGCATGATACATATTTCTCAAACAATGGATGATTTCGTTTCGTTTTCAGATTCCGGAGTATTAACAGGAAAAGATGGAAAGAAAAATCTAGTTCAGGGAGATAAATGTATTGCGCGGATAGTAGCGATTTCTTACAAGGGTGAGGAGCCGAAAATAGGTTTGACGATGAGGCAACCGGGATTAGGAAAACTAGATTGGGTAAAGGCCGAAAAAGAAAAAACTGAAGCAAAGACAAAACAGGCTTTAGCCGTAGAAGCGAAAAAGGGGAAAAAGAAATAATGGTAGCAAAAGCAAATAAGGAAAAATCATGTTTGAATTGTAAAGCAATTTATCTTGGGGTTAAATGTCCAAAGTGTGGAGAAACTCCAGCAAGTGATTCTTTTAAGGGTCGAGTTCATATCTTTGACGCCGAGAAATCTGAGTTAGCAGAAAATATGAAGATAAATAAGGAAGGCGAATTCGCGATTAAATCCAAATGAAATCGAAGATAATTAAGCAAGAGAAAAATCCTTTTTTGCAAAGGGAGGAATTTGTTTTGGAAATTGCTTCTGAGGTAGCTCCGACGGAGGCTGAAGTAAAAAAGAAAATTGGTAAAGACGAAGATTTAATAGTTGTGAAGAAAATTAATACAAATTTCGGGCGACAGAAATTTATGACAGAGGTGGTGGTGTATGATGATAAGGAAGCGAAAAGGAAAATAGAAACGATTCCACAGAAAGTGAGGAAGAAAATGGAAGCTGATGAGAAGGCGGCTAAAGAGGAAGAGAGTAAGAAGGTTGCAGCGGAAGCGGAGGCTGCGAAGGTGGAGGCGGAGAAGCCTATTGAGGAAACCAAGGAAGAGGAAAAGCCTGTTGAAGAGAAAACTGAAGAAACTAAAAAAGAGGAGGAAGTGAAATAATGGCTATTAAGAGTAAAATTAAGGGGAAGAAAAAGCATATCAATAAGCCGACCTCTGTAAAATATAAGAAGTATACTGTTGAGGGTGGTAAGATTGTTAAGAAGGCGAGGAGTTGTCCGCGATGTGGTCCGGGGATTTTTTTGTCTATTGGAAAAGGTAGAGCGTATTGTGGGAAATGTCATTTTACTGAATTTGAGAAGAAGGAAGTTGAGTTGAAGTTGGAAGATAAGGAATAATTTTTCGATGCCCTAAATATTCGATAAAAGTATAGTTCTAAAGAATATTTTAATTACTGATTTGGTAATTAACTCATATATTTTATTATTCCAAAGTAGTATCAGTGACAAAAGATTTATAAAGTTCAAAGAAAAAATTATATCATGGGATTAGTTGATAAATTATTGGGAAAGTCAGAAGATATTAAAAAATTTTTAGCGAAAGCTAAAAAAGATGAACAAACAAGTATAATTTTCGGATTGTCTATAGTTGACACCACGTCCCTTGAGTGTATAGATTCTTCGCAATATGACGTAAAAATGACTTTATCTTACAAAAATGGGAAAAGAAAAACGCAAGTCTACAGAAATAAATCAGACCTTTTCACATTGACAGGATTAATTCCAGAACAGAAAGAAAAATATTTACAATTTGAAGAAAATCTAATAAAAAAAAGAAATAGGATTTGTAGAGAAGTTTCAGAGAATGGATTTGAATTTAATGACCCTACAAAATATAAACAGAATCCCTTAGACGTAGGAATTTAACATTTTTTAATAAATAAGAAATTGATTAAGAAAAATAATTTTCAATGCCCTAAATTTTTACAATTTATCTTAGGTCTTATATGACTTAAATTATTAGAGGAGTATAAACCCGAGGAGCGACAATAAAGCGATAAAATTAGTTGCTCTATTGTCATCTCCTGGGAAAAAGAGGTGATATTGTAACTAAGAAGTGATACTATTTAAACTTTTCGGTATGTCGTAATTCGCCAGTGACACGTGAATAAGATAATCTTTATTAATGCCGCCATCAACAAATCCCCATGAGAGGAGATGACAGAATAAATCAAGACCAGTTCTTCAACTTAATCTCATCCAACGAACTCGGCTGGCAATCCATCATCTACGACCTCATTAAAACCGAACAGCTCGATCCATGGGATATCGATCTCGCAGTCTTAGCCGACAAATATGTCCAGACAATTCAACAACTCGAAGAAGCCGATTTCCTCGTTTCATCAAAAATCCTTTTAGCATGCTCTCTTCTTCTTCGACTCAAATCCGAAATCCTTATCAATTCATACATACAAGACCTCAACGACGCACTCTACGGTCGAAAAGATGAAAAACGCTACGAGATGGAACGAATCGAAATAGACGAGAACGACCTTCCAATTTTAAGTCCCAGAACTCCAATGGCACGATATAAAAAAGTCACCATCAAGGAATTAATGTCTGCCCTGAATCATGCAATTACCACTGAAAACCGACGAATTAAAAAAGAGATTAAACATCGCCAGGCTCAAAAATCTATCCTAACAGTTATGCCGAAAAATAACTTCATCCCATTAAAAATCCGAATTAAATCAATTTTCAGTATCCTAAGAGGTCACCTCAACAACAACGACCACATGAAATTCAATCATTTCGCAAAATCCAAAGAAGAGCAACTCGCCTCATTTGTCCCAGTTCTCCATCTCTCAAACAATGGCAAAGTATTCCTCCATCAGCCTACCCATTTTGAAGACATCCATATAACTTTGGACATTCATCATAAAGAAAGAAAACGGTTGGAAGAAGAATTGGAATTGTTAGAAGAAAATCTTAAATAAGCTTCTCGTTTCTCAAAATAATGCAACGTTTAATTATTGATACCGAAACAACAGGGCTTTCTCCTAACTTCAACAAAACTCTAACTGTCGGACTCCTTTTAGTCGACGTGGAAAAAACTCATCTCAACATTCTCGATCAGGGTCACATTTTTGTCAAACACAAAAACTACAATTCGACGAAAGAGGCGATGAAGGTAAACAAAATTGATATCAAACAACATGACTTGCACGCCGTCTACCCCTCAAAAGCTTGCGTCCAGATTAACTCATTTTTAAAAAAGAACTCCATCCAACAAACCCCGCTCGTGGGACATAATATCCACTTTGATAAGGGATTTTTATCCGCACTTTTTCGGCAAGGGGACGTCAATCCTCTTTTTCATCATCAATCCGAAGATACTCTTTCAATATGGCGAAATCTCCAAAGACGAAATCTAATTCCTCCACAGCTTCGTGGCACATTGGGACATTTGGCGACCCACTTCCAAATTGATTACACGAAAGCTCACGATGCATTAACCGATTGTCATATCACATCGCAAGTCTATCATAAAATGTTGGAATTACAATAAATCATTCCTTATATTCTATAAACAATTTCCTCTTTTCCTCAATCAACTTTCTATTCTTTTCAATCTCCGCCAGATATCCCGTTACATTAATTTCTTTTGGAGCAATTTTTAGAATTTTCTCAAACTCATCTAACCTCTCTAAATCATGCCAAGGCAATAAATCATAACCCGCACTTACAGCACCTGTGCTTACTGTCCACGTCCCGACATGTCCCTCTTTTAATTCTGTCATCAATTCTTCGAGGCCCTTACAAATAACCAAGTCACTCCCATCCCCATTCTTTGTCCCAAAATAAACATTACTCAAATCATCTAAACTCCTTGCAGCATCAATAGCCTCTTCATAAATAACACCCTCTTCAAGTCCCCTAAATAAACTTCCAAACATCTTTGCCTCCAACCTCATAATCTCTTCTGCCGTAGCCCCAAAATCATTCATGCGAAAACGAACAATAAATTCTTTATAAAAATTATGCAACTCAAAACATACAATCCCAAAACTTAAAAACCCAAATTTCTAACCAATAACACAATTATAAGCTGAGGAAAGGGTAAATCCCGATGACCCTCGGAAAAATAAAATGGTATTCAAAATAAACGTAAGTCACAAGGGAAAAACCTTCAAGGTAGAAACGGAAAACGAGTCCTTAGTTGGATATTCGATAAACGATAAAGTCGATGGTAAGGAAATTTCTGACAAATTAGAAGGTTATCAGCTTTTAGTAACTGGGACTTCTGACAGAGCGGGATTCATGGGGTCTCCTAATATTGATGGACCGAATTTACATAAGGTTCTTTTGGGTTATGGAAGAGGAATGAGGAAAAAACCGAAGGGTGAAACAAAAATTAATCGAAAGCCAAAGGGTTTGCGGTTAAGAAAGACGGTTCGAGGAAAAGAAATTTCTCTCGAGACGGTGCAGATTAATATAAAAGTTCTGAAAGAAGGGAAGAAAAAATTCGATTCTTTATTTGAGGTTCCGGGAGAAAAGGCGAAAGAAGATGCTCCGAAAGACAAATCCCAAGATGCGTCGAGCGATGCGAAGAAAGAGTAATCTTTAAATATGAATTTCTTATTAGATAAAAAGGTGACAAAATGCTAGAAGACTTTTTTAACACACTTTCAGCCGAAACAAACATATTCCTAACTCTCTCATTTTTTACCGCAGTTATCGTAATTTATTCCGTCTTCGTTTTCTTTTTTTACCGCTTCCTCGCCAAAAAAAATATCATTGAATTTAATTTAAACCAATACAACCAATATTCAAGCCAATTTTTAGTTAAAGTTTTCGCGGTTGTCTTCTATGTAGTTGAGTATGTAGTTCTCCTTCCAGTCTTAACATTTTTTTGGTTCGCAATTCTGTCGATTCTAATTCTTCTCTTGGCTAAGGACATGAATATCGCTACGGTCCTCTTGGTTTCCGCAGCCTTGGTGACATCATCCCGAGTTGCTTCATATCTTAATGAAGACCTTGCCAAAGACCTTGCCAAAATGCTCCCATTTACACTTTTAGTAATTGCAATCACAACAACCGGCTTCTTCGACATCAGTGCCCTTTTCTCACGAATTGGCGAAATCCCAAGTCTATTTTCAAAAATTCCATATTATCTATTATTTATCGTTGCGATTGAATTAATTATGCGAGCTGTCGATTTCGTTCATTCTCTTGTGCAATCAACAAAGGCTACAGAAGAAGAGCCTGAGGTAGAATCAACGGAATAACTTTACGAAATCTTAAAAACCCCCCTTTTCTCTAAAACTACATGGAAGACATCTCAAAAATAGATACGATAAATGTAGGGATAGTCGGGCACATTGACCACGGGAAAACAACAATTTTGAAAAGACTTTCTGGCAAATGGGCAGATACGCATTCTGAAGAATTGAAGAGAGGGATTACAATCAAACTTGGATATGCCGATGCGATTGTAAGAGATGAGTCGGGTAGTTTAACTGTCGACCCAAAATCAAAAGGCAAACCAATTCGGTACATCACATTTGTCGACGCTCCCGGACACGAAATGTTAATGGCAACGATGCTCTCGGGTGCTGCAATTATGGACGCTGCAATTTTAGTCGTTGCAGCAAATGAAGGAATAAAACCACAAACACAAGAACACCTTATAGCACTTAAGGCAAAAAAAATCAAAAAAATCATAATCGTCCAGAATAAAATAGACCTCTTATCAAAAGACCAGGCTCTAAATAACTACAAGGCAATTAAGGAATTCCTTAAAGGAACCATCGCTGAAGATGCGCCCATAATTCCCGTTTCTGCAATTCAAGGAGTCAACCTCGATAAAATACTTCAAGAATTATGTGATATAGAAATATCAAAACCAGATAAAAACGAGGAACCTCTTTTTTTAGTTGCTCGAAGTTTCGATATTAATAAGCCTGGAACTTCGATAAAAGAGCTCCATGGCGGAGTGCTTGGTGGAGCCTTAAAACAAGGAACGTTGAAAGTTGGAGACACAATAGAGATTAAGCCTGGGTACTCTTATAAAAAGAACAACCAATATCATTACAAAACCGTAAAATCAAAAATCGTTTCAATGCAAAAAGGCAATTACCCGATATCTCAGGCGACTTCTGGAGGATCTTTAGCAATAGAAACCGAACTTGACCCAACCTTGACAAAAGCGGATTCAATTTCTGGTTCAGTAGCTTCAAAAAAGGGAGTTCTTCCAGAAATTACAGAAAATATAAAGATAAAATATACTCTTTTTGAAGAAGTTTTCGGCACTGGGAAACACGAAGCTGTAGAGGGACTAAAGCCAAATGAGATGCTGATGTTAAGTCTTAATACTTCAATTACCGTTGGGCAAGTTTTTAAGACATACGAAAATGCAGTGGACCTTTCTCTTAAAATCCCGGTCGTTCCTCTGAAAGGAGAATCAATCGGAATTGCACGGAATCTGAACGGGCATTGGCGACTAATAGGATTTGGAGAGATTATTTAAACTTAAAATGCGCAGTTAGGATATGCCAGTCCAAAAAGAAGTGAGTAAAAAGTCTGTAGATAATAAATCCGAAGTTCCAACTCCCACGGGAAATGCAACTCCAAAATCGAAAAAAAAAGTTGAATACAAATATGCTGGAGGAGGAGGAAATACCGTTCCAGATAGCTTTAAGGCAATTTTAAAACGACTTGCCCCGACAGACAGGATGGCGGTGATTCTTGGATTCATTTTTCTGGCTGTAATAATTCTAGCTCTTTTCCAGTTCCCATTTAACAAACTTATATCTGGGGATATGAATGTAGAGGTAAAGGCAGGATACCCATGGCCTTTCTTAAAACTCGGGTTAATAGATCCGAGTTCACCTTTGCAACTGAAAGAATTATTTTTGGATTTAATCGTTTACATAATTTTAGCTTACATAATTGACATGTTCATAAAGATTATCTCAAAGACTAAGCTCATAAAATCAAAAGAGGACCTTAAAAAGCAACCGGCAATATTCAAAGCTCAAAAAGCAACGATTGCAGACAAGATTACAAAAAAGGTATTTAAAGAAGAGCTTCCCGTCCCTGAACCAGAAAACCAACCAAATTCACCGGAGCAAACCATAGAACAGTCACCTAGTCCTAAAACAATGTAGTCAAATCATTCCTCAATTACTTCATCAATCGGAACCCTACTTAAATCGCTGACCCTGTCTTTATCCGATAGATTAATTATTCGGACTCCTTGCGTTGCTCGTCCCATTACTCTCACATTTGATAAAGGCGTTCGAATTACAATTCCTTTTTTTGTCGTAATAATCACATTATCCTTTTTTAGGACTGACCTCGATGTTACAACTTCACCAGTTTTCTCCGTCACGTTCATATTAATTACACCTTTCCCAGCTCGACCAGTTAATCTGTAATCGTCAATCGCGGTTCTCTTCCCATATCCTTTTCTCGTTACAGTTAAAATCGAAAATTTATCTCTATCCTCAACTGGTAAAACTTCCAGTGATACGACTTTGTCTCCCTCGCTCATTTTAATTCCGGTCACACCATAGCTTGCTCGACCCATTGCTCGAACCTCACTGGATTTAAATCGAATCGCCTTCCCTTTTTTAGTCACAAGTAAAATTTCTTGATTCTTCTTCATTCGTTTAACACCAATCAATAAATCATTTGTTTCCATAACTTTAATCGCCTTGATGCCGCCATTTCTTGGATTACTAAATTGGTTTAATTCAATTTTTTTCACAACGCCTTTAGCTGTCGCCATCATTAATAAGTCATCGAACTTTTTCACAGCCAAAACACTCGTAATCTTTTCATCTTTTAGATGCAATAAATTAATAATCGCCTGCCCTTTGGTCGACTTAGCAGAGGCCGGAACTTCATAAGCTTTCAGCCAGTGGACTTTTCCTTTATCGGTAAAAAACAACATGTAATCATGAGTCGAACAAGTTAGCAACTCTTTAACAAAATCGCCCTCGGTCAATCCCGAGCCAATCACGCCCTTCCCGCCTCTCTTCTGCTCTTTGTATTGCGCTAAATCCAATCTTTTAATATAGCCCTTCGCTGTTAACGTTACGACAACATCTTTTTTATCAACCAAATCAGCCTCTTCAAAATCACCAATTTTTCCAATCAACTTAGTCTTTCTATTATCTCCATATTTTGTTTTCAATTCATTCAAATCTTCACGAATAATTTTCAAAATCAATTTTTCGTTCCCTAAAATATTCTTCAACTTTTCAATTAACTTCTTTAGCTCACCTTCTTCATTCTTCAATTTCTCAAACTCCAACGAAGTAATCTGGTGTAATTTCATTTCCAAAATCGCTTCCGTTTGTTTATCACTCAGACTATATTTCAATTTTAATTGTGCCCCAGCATCACTTTTCCCCTTCGCTGCCCGAATCAGACGGACAACTTCATCGATATTTGATTGTGCAATTAACAACCCATCAACAATGTGCAACCTTTTTTCCGCTTTCGTCAAATCAAATTCTTTCGCTTTCCGAATCACACCCTGTCGATGCTTGACATAAACTTGAACATAATCACGCAAGGTCAACATCTTAGGAACCCTATCAACCAACGCCAACATATTCGCATTAAATGAAATCCTCAATTGGGTATACTTATATAATCGATTCAAGGTAAACTTCGGTTCACTCATTTTCTTCAGTTCAATTACAACTCGAATTTTCCCCTTACTCGACTCATCTCGAATATCTGAAATATCAGGTAACTTCTTATCTCTCGTCAAATTCGCAATCTGCTCAACTAAGTTCGCCTTATTAACTTGGTACGGAATCTCTGTAATTATAATTTTGGTCTTCCCTTTTGCTCTCTTAGGTTCTTCAACAATAGTTTTTCCATCAAGTGTCAATCTACCTTTACCTTCGGTATAAATTTTCTTAATTTCTCCACACACACTTCCTCCTGTCGGAAAATCAGGTGCCTTGATAGCGGTAATTAACTCTTTGTCTTCGCATTTAGGATTATCTAGGTAAGTAATAATGGAGTCGCAAGTATTGTTCAAATTGTGAGGCGGAATATTAGTAGCCATACCAACTGCAATGCCGGATGCTCCGTTCAAAAAAAGCTGCGGTAATTTCCCAGGCATAATTTCGGGCTCTTCCAATGTATTATCATAATTTGTCATCATCTTGACCGTGTTCTTTTCGATATCTGCTAACAATTCCATAGAAATCTTCTCCATTTTCGCCTCAGTATACCTAGACGCAGCCGCAGAATCTCCGTCCATAGAACCGAAATTACCCTGACCAATAACTAATGGATATCTCAAACTCCAACTCTGTGCCATTCTAACCATTGCATCATAAATCGAAGCATCGCCATGTGGATGATATTTACCCATAACGTTTCCAACAATACGTCCACTTTTCTTGGTTTGTTTATTATGGAAAACTCCCATCTCATTCATCCCCCAAAGAATTCTACGGTGAACAGGTTTCAATCCGTCCTCGGCAGAAGGAAGGGCTCTCCCAACAATAACACTCATTGAATAATTCAAATAAGCTTCGCGCATTTCACCAGAAATTTCTGCATCAAGCAATACTTTCGCTTTAACGGAATCCCTCATCTCTTTTCTCTTCGCTTCAAACTCACTCGCGTCCTTCATGGCTTCTTCAATGCTAACGGCGGTGCTCATTTCTTTTTCCTCCTATTAGTTTTTTTAACAGCTTTCTTTTTCATCTTATCAACAGCCTTATGTAACTTCTCTTCACTGATAGACAAGATGGGGAAACTCGCCATTTCAAAACCGCAATCCTTACATCTCATTTTCGGAACAACGCCAAATAAATTTCCAAATCCAAAAACATATCCAACATTTCGTGATTTGCATTTTGGACAAAAGGAAACTTGAATATCTTTTTTGCATCCGTCGCAATATTTACATCCCATCACAAATCAACCTCCGCCTTATCTGCATTTTCTTCAATAAAAGCTCGTCGTGGAGCAACCGCATCTCCCATTAATAATGAAAAAGTTTCATCCGCTTCGACGCCATCCTCAATTGAGACCTGTTTCAACCGTCTCGTCTTCGGATTCATCGTCGTATCCCATAGCTGTTCATCATTCATTTCACCCAGACCTTTAAACCGTCCAATCTCCAATTTTCCACCAAGCTCGGCGGTTTTCTTTTTCAGTTCTTCGTTATTATAAACATAATATTCTTTCATTCCTTTCTTAATTTTGTAGAACGGGGCAACTGCGACAAAAATATGCCCAGCCTCAATTAATTGCGGGACATAACGAAAAAATAAAGTTAGCATCAACGCCTTAATATGCTGTCCATCAACATCCGCATCCGTCATAATTATAATCTTATTATAACGCAACTTATTGATATCAAAAGAATCTCCAACACTCGTCCCAATCGCCGTAATCATATTCGAAATCATCTCACTTGACAAAGCACGAGCCGGGCTTGACTTCTCAACATTCAAAATCTTACCACGCAAAGGCAAAATTGCTTGGGTTTCTCTGTCACGTCCACCTTTTGCCGTGCCACCAGCAGAATCCCCCTCGACAATATAAAGCTCCGTATTCTCTTTTTTTTTACTTGAACAATCTGCTAATTTACCAGGAAGCCCAGATCCAACACTCAAAGCATTCTTCCTACGAATCAAATCCTTTGCCTTTTTTGCAGCTTCCCGCGCTTTCAAAGCAGCAGTCGCTTTATTCAAAATCGCCTTACCAACCGCAGGGTTCTCTTCTAAAAAATCAGTTAAAGCAGTGCTCGCCATCGAATCAATGATTCCCTTAATTTCCCCATTCCCAAGTTTCGTTTTCGTCTGTCCTTCAAATTGCGGCTCGGACATTTTAACGGAAATCACAGCCGTAATCCCTTCCCGAACATCATTCCCCATCAACTTATTTCCATTCTTCAACGTCCCCTTCTTCGCCCCATAATCATTAATCACTCTCGTCAAGGCCGTCTTCAATCCAACAACATGCGTTCCGCCTTCAATCGTGTTAATTGTATTTACAAAACCTTGGATATTCTCATTATAAGAATCACTATACTGAATTGCAACTTCAACGACAGTCCCATTTTCTTTTCTCTTAAAATAAATCGGTTTCTGGTGAATCGGTTTCCGAGTCTTGTTCAACCACTTTACAAACTCAACTAAGCCACCCTCATAACAAAACGAATCACTTCGAATTTTTTCGTTCCTTAAATCTGTAAAAGTAATTCTAAGTCCAGCATTCAAAAAACAAGTTTCCCTAAATCGGGTCGCCAAAGTTTTATAATCAAAATCCAGCGTCGTAAAAATACTATCGTCTGGTGTAAATCTAATCCTTGTTCCGTGTTTCTTTTTGTCGCAATTGCCAACAACTTTCAAATCTGCAATAGGTATACCAATTTTGTAACTTTGCGCATAAACTTTGCCATCTTTTCGAACTTCGGCCGTCATTTTTTTGGATAAAGCGGATACGACTGAAATACCGACGCCATGTAGGCCTCCTGAGACCGCATAAGTTTTGTTGTCGAATTTACCGCCTGCATGAAGTTTTGTGATAGCGATTTCCATCGCCGGTCTTTTGTAAACGGGATGTATATCTACTGGCATACCTCGGCCGTCATCTTCAACTATTATAGAATTGTCATTATTAATTGTAACCCTGATTTCATCTCCAAACCCAGCCATGTGCTCATCAACAGAATTATCCACGATTTCGTAAACGCAGTGGTGGAGTCCATACTTATCAGTAGAACCGATATACATTCCGGGTCTCTTCCGAACCGCCTCGAGCCCTTCCAAAACCTTGATATCTCGTGCCGAATAATCTTTATTGCTCATGATGAATTCCTCTTAGTTACACAAAAAAAACAATCTTTCTTTATAAACGTTTAGGTGGTAAAATCAGAAATCGTCGACGACGAATTACAAAATAAGTAAAATTGCATGCACCTAAAAAATCTCGTTCTATTTCTTTGTTTTTTCTTGTCTGGCCTTCCAATCTGCCTCTCTTTTCGTTTTTTCTGTTTTTATAATATCGCTCTTAATAATCCATTTAACCTTCTTAGAAACTCGCCCCATCTCCATATTTTTCCGACATTTGCTACTGCAAAAAAATCTTACTGAGGAATCTTTTTGGACAACAGTTGTTCCTTTTGGGAATTCATAACTATTTTTGCAGAAGGTGCAGACTGGCATTTTAACAACCACTCCTATCAATTTTTCTTACAACAACATCATATTTGACGATATGAGGAGAACGCTCAAAATCACAAAAACCTTCCTCTATGGTAATATAATAATTATCTTTAAACGGAGCTTTTTTAGAAAATTCTAAGGTACCTTCTGTAATTTCACTTTTAGGAACATTTCCTATCCTTAATTTATCTATTTTCATTTCTACTATAGAAGTTATAGCACTTTCAACAGCACTCTTTAAGTTATTTCCCATTATTTACTCCCCCTCCGAGGTCTCTTTCCCATTCTCCGAGCTTCAATTTCAGTCTCCCTCAACATTAAAATATCTCTCTTCTTAACAGGACCCCGAACATTCCTTCTCATAGACTTCCCTCTATTTTTCCCCTGTAAAATTTTACACATAACTTGAGTAACTTCTCCTCTAGTCCCACCCCGAGCTAAACAAGCTTCAACAATCGCCGGAACCGCACCACCCTCAGTTAATTTTTCCGAACCCTTAGACCCGCTTGCCTTTTTCTTTTCTTGATTATCTGTCTTTGTTGTTGTTTTTGCCATTTTTTATTTAAGTGTTATTTATTCGCTCGAAAATTTAAGGAAATTAATTCAAAGAGTCAAGCTTCGCTTCGCCTTCTTTAACAACAGCTATTGCCGCCGTGGGCCTATTGATTCCAACAGAAATTCCTAACTTCTCTTTAGAATCAGCTTCGACAAACTTAATGCCTTTCTCTTTCGCGAGAATAGGCAAGTGCTGCGTTATTTCCTTTGGGTCAATGTCTGACGCAACAACAACTAACTTAGCGATTCCTCGTTCAACCGCCTTAGTTACTTCGTTTACACCCTTGTCAACCTTTCCGGTCTTAGCCGCTTTCTCTATAACATCATATACCGATACCATTTTTTCCTTGTATTTTAGTTCCAATCGAGAATTCCTCCTCGCGCCGAAGCGTTCATTGGTATAATTTAAGTGAGATTTTGGTTTATAAAACTTCCTACCACGAAACCTCGACCTCGTCCGTTCTTTCTCTTGGTGCAATATCAACTCTGTCATAATCCTTCGTCCCCATTCCGGACTGGAACATCTTCAACCCTAAATACCCAATCATTGCAGCATTATCAACCAACAAACTTCTGTCTGGACAAAAAAACTTAACACCCCTGTCTTCACACATCTTCTGACACATCTCTTGCAATCTGGAATTACAGCCGACCCCGCCAGCAATCAGTAATTCGTTTTTCCCAGTATGTGCAAGTGCTCTTTCTGTGACTTCGACCAACATTGCAAAGACCGTCTCTTGTAAAGCAAAAGCAATTCTCTCTTTATTTTCACCCTTGGAAATTAAATTCCTAATCTTAGTCTGCATCCCAGAAAACGAAACATCCATCCCCTTAACAGAATATGGTAAATCTAACAAATCACCTTTATACTTCTCTGCCAACTCTTGAATCTTTGGTCCTCCAGGAAAACCCAGTCCCATAAATCGCGCGACAGTATCGATAAAATTCCCAACACCCAAATCTAAGGTCTCTCCAAAAATCCGAAATCGTCCACCTTCGTATGCAACGATCTGGGTATTTGCTCCGCTGGCATAAAGCATCACCGGGTCTTTCGCTCCAATACTTTCTCCTATAACTAAATGTGCGACACAATGATTAACTTCAACTAAATCGACATTCAATCTTTTCGCTAACTTCTTCGCAAAAGCCATTCCTTCTAATAAACAGGGTGCCAAACCAGGAGCATTAGAAAAAGCAACAACCTCTAAATCTTTCTCGTGGACTCCGGCTTCTTTTAGAGCTTTTGTAAAAACCTCGTCGCTGACTCTGGCATGATGAGTTCGAACATCCAACGGAATCATCCCTCCTTCATCCGTGGTATAAGAATCTCGGACATTTGCCAAAATATTCCCATCTAAATCTAAAATTCCGACACCAAAAGTATGCGCCGTCGATTCAATCCCCACAATATATTTCATAATCTTTTCAATAAACTCAAATTTAAAAAATATCGCATTTTAAATCGGAAAATTTTGTAAAATTTAATTTTTTCGCACAAACTATAAATACTAGGACAACTCATTTAGGTCATGGCAATTGAAAAAGAGAAAACATTTATGGATTTTTTAAAATTAGTTTCGCCAGGGACATCTTTAAGGACGGTTATAGACGACATACTCAGATCCGACCTCGGTGCGATGATAGTTTTTGATACCCCCTTTTTTCAGAAAGAAAACATCTTCGAAGGTGGCTTTAGAATCAATTGCAGATTCACATCTCAAAAACTCTTTGAACTTTGTAAAATGGATGGGGCAATAATCATTTCGTCTGATTTAAAACGAATTCTTTATGCTAATATATTGATGAATCCCGACATTGGTATCCGCTCAATTGAAACTGGGACAAGGCATAAGGCAGCAGAAAGAACGGCGAGACAGGCTCAGACTTTTGTAATAGCAATTTCAGAGCGACGGAAGAAGACAACTCTTTATCATGGCTCGTCTCGATATTATTTAAAATCAACCGAAGAACTTATCCGAAATATTACTTCAAATCTTCAAATCTTGGAAAAGCAAAAGGAAATTCTGACTGAACACAGGATAAATTTGAATATCTTAGAAATGTCTGAATTGGTCTCGGTCAGCGACGTGTGTAAGGTAATTCAGCGAACTGAGATGATTTTGAAAATATCTGAGTCAATAAAACGAAATTTCACTGAATTGGGGAAAGAAGGAAGTATTATGCACATGCGATATAGAGAGATTCTAAGGGGTGTAGAGAGGTCTGAAAATGAAATTATAAGGGATTATGCAAATATCCCGCTGAAGAGGGCAAAAACGCTTCTAGCAAATTTAACATTTGATGGGTTGTTGGATACCGAATCGATAGCACGATTAATTTTAGAGAAATCTCTCGAAGAAACTATCCAACCAAAAGGATACAGATTTTTATCCCATCTGCCACTTTCTGCTAAAGAAACTTCTCAAATAATTAGGCTAAATGAAAATTTAGATAATATTTTGAAATTGGAACCTTCCTCTTTAGAGTCGATACTGAAAAATAGAAGTTCGAATATATACGAAGAAATAAGAAACCTCCGAGAACAAATCATAAACGGGAAAATAACATGCTAACTCTTGATCAATTGGAGCAGATTCGTCAGCAATTGGAAGCTTCGCAGAATCCACTCTTTTTTTATGATAACGACGTTGATGGGCTTTGTTCGTTTCTTATTTTGCGTCGAGCGTTAGATAGAGGTAAGGGCGTCGCAATAAAATCATTTCCAGATTTAAAAGTACAATATACGAAAAAGGTTGATGAGCTCAATCCGGATACAATTGTAATTTTAGATAAGGCTGAATTAAGCGAAGAGTTTGCAAGTTATGTGGAGGAAAAAAATATTCCGATAATTTGGATTGACCATCACGAAACTAAAACAGCGAAAGAAACAATTCAGAAAACGTCTTACTTTACATCTCACCCATCGGCCGAACCAGTTTCTTATATAGTGCAGAAAATTTTTAATCGTCCTCAAGATATCTGGCTTGCAATAATTGGATGTATAGGCGATGTGTATTTGCCTTCTTTTGCAGAGAAATTCGCAGAAGAAAATCCAGACTTACTTACAAAAAATACCGACGCATTCACCATACTTCAAACAACGACAATAGGTAAAATTGCAAGGATGCTAAATTTTGGATTGATGGACACGACGACAAACATTCTCAATTTAACCAAATATCTATTCAAAGCAACAACTCCATATGACCTCCTTGAGGAAAATAATTACACCAGACAATTTCATAAACGGGTTAATCAGTTAGAGGAGTTCTTTCAAAAACAAATTCAAAAGGCAGAATCTCAGATTGATGAAAATTCGTCCCTTGTCTTTTTCAGTTATTCTGGTAATACTTCAATGTCATCCGAAATCTCGAACCGTCTCGCGTTTAATCATAAAGACAAACTTATAGTTGTGGCATTTCTTCGACCAGAAAAAGCTAATATATCAGTCCGAGGAAAAAACGCGCTAAAAATTACGGAGACAGCAATAGAAGGTATACTTGGGGCGACGGGCGGCGGGCATGAAGAGGCGACAGGGGCGATGGTTCCGATTTCGGATTTTGAAAGGTTTAAATCTAACATACTACATCTAACACAATAAAAATTTATAAGTCAAAAAAATTTCTCCCAGCATGGAGAGCAATATTGCAATACCAATCCATGACCAAATAATAACGTCATTAGAAGCTCGATTAAAATCTGAAAGAAGTATTGTTCTACCTGAATATAAATACTATTTCGAAGGTCCGCACGAAGCAGACATTATAGTAATAAAGCCCCGAAGATGTGCATATGCAATAGAAGTTAAAACCACAAATTCATCAAAGGGACGCAGAAAAGCACTTTCTCAACTTAGATATGATAAGGAATTTATAGAAAAAGAATTTGGGATTAAAAGAATCTTTTTGTTTTACGTATATGGGGATAAAAAAAGAGAAAGTAATCTATATAGGATACTTTTGTATAATCCATAACTTACCCCAAATCTTAAAAACCCCAAATCTCTCAAGCTTACATGAGTTTAGCAATACCAATTCTATTTCACTAGTCCACCCTAGTCACAACTCTTATCTGATTTTTAAAATGAAAAAAGTAAAAGATTTTCTGTATAAACCAAGCATGACCACTGAGGAAATGGTCGACGCATTTGGGAATCTCGGTTATCAGGCTATTGAATTAAAAGAAGCTCAGAAAGTTTTTTTAAAAATGAAAAGAGAAAATTGTAAAATCTTTTTAACTTTCACGTCGAATATGGTGACTTCTGGTCTTCGTGGTCTATTCGCGCAACTTTGCTCTATGAAAATTCCAAATATCCTCGTAACAACATCTGGCTCGATAGAAGAAGACATTATGAAATCTTTAGGTGCTTCTTTCGAGATTTCATCCTTCCATGCAGATGATACCGCGTTACACGAAAAAGGCGAAAACAGAATTGGTAATTTAATAATCAAAACTGAAGCTTATATGAAATTTGAAGATAAAATGGCAGAATATTTAACCTTGGTATACCAAAAACATAAAAGAATATCGGCATCTGAACTACTCCACGAGATAGGTATACTCATTTCAGATGAAAACTCAATTCTGTATCAAGCCGCAAAAAATAATATCCCGATATACTGCCCAGGAATTGCCGATTCCTCGTTTGGATTTCAACTTTATATGTTCCAACAAAAACATTCAGATTTTATAGTTGATACAATTCAAGACATGCAAAGAATAACAACAGATCTTTCTTTCGACGAAAAAAAAGGATTGATTTCTTTAGGTGGCTCAATATCAAAACATTACGCAGTATTTGCATCTCTCTTATCGGGTGGACTAGATTACGCAATTTATATGACAACTTCTCATGCTTCATCCGGTTCAATGTCAGGTGCGACTACACAAGAGGCGAAATCGTGGGGTAAGATAAAGGATGATGGGCAAGCAGCGACGGTGAATGGGGATGTTTCTATAACTTTCCCGCTATTTATAACTTCAAGTTTGGATAAGATGGGGAAAGAAGGATTGCTAAAATGAAAGCTTACTTCACACTTTCAAAATCAAAACTCTTAGAGCAACTTAGAATTCTTACAAATTTGAATTTGAAAATTTCATATTCTTATAAAACAAATAGAGAAATTGGCAATATCCTCCAAGAAATCTCACCAGAAACTTTTTTCTCAATCCACGCTCACGACGAAATATCAATGATTCAAGATAAATCTAAAATCTCATTCTTCACTCAAGCAGAAAATTTGAAAGAGCTTAAGCAGATAATTCAAACCGGAATTACGACCTTTGTGGTTGACAACGAAATCGATTTAGAACAAATATTAGAAGCAGCTGAGCAAACTAAAACGAAAATCAAAATTTCTCTTAGAATGAAATTCCAAGAACATAGGATTGGCACAGGAAAATATTTTGTTTATGGAATGCCCTCTTCCAAGGTGAATGAACTAATCTCAAAATTAAAAGATAATGTAAATATCAGCCAACTTGGAATTCATATTCATCGAAAATCTCAAAATACATCGGAATGGGAAATCGTCGAGGAATTAAAGGATTCATTAACAAAAGAAACTTTGGAAATAATTTCAACTTTAAATCTTGGAGGTGGGCTTCCTGTTCAATATAAATCTTACACGAATTCAACCTTGCCTTATATTTTACGAAAACTGGAAAATGTAAAAAAATTTCTCGATGTTTATAATATTCAAACGATAATTGAACCTGGTAGGTTTATCGCAGCTCCACCAATTAAGCTCCATACGAATATAATTCAAATCCAGAATCCCAATATAATTTTAAATACGACAATTTACAACTGCGCACTTGACAATATTTTGACTGAAACGAAAATGTTAGTGGAAGAAGAAATTTCAGAAGAGGAAGAAGGACAATACCATCTTTTAAAAGGAAATTCTCCGACGAGAGACGATATTTTTCGGTATAAAGTTAAACTCAAATCTGCGCCAAAAGTCGGAGACCAGATTACGTTTTTAAACGCCGGAGCTTATAATTATACAACAGATTTTTTTGGTTATAAAAAACTTGAGACAAAATTAATTGTATAAATCTTACTTTTTGCAAATACTTAAATTAGTCCCAATAAAAAACGCCCGACGAGCAACTTCTGCCGCATGCCCAACATTCTGTGACTCAAGCTTTCGAAACATTTTTCGTGCCTGTTCTAATCTATCCATAATAAATTTTTACACATTTAATTTCACCTTCTTTTCCTCCAGGAGTTGCATCACCGCCGTATCGACGAAATTTCGCTTCGACGGGAAACTAACACGAACTCTTTTATCAGAAATATAATTCTCTACCGCCTCATCCAACCATCTACTAATTCTCACAGCCGTATCGCTTCTTTTATTTGATATTGTTACCATATATATCCTATTGGTAACAATGGTATATAAACATTTCTATTTGGGATATTTTACCTCACCAAAAAATTTATAAATAAATAAAAACTTGATATTCTATAAATTCTAGAGATATCTCTTGATTAAAATGGATAAAGATTTGAAGAAAAATATATTATCGGCAGGGACTAGTTTAGTCGGAATAGTTTGTAAGAGTGGAGTAGTTATGGCTGGCGATCGTAGGACTACAGTAGGCGGACATATTATTATGAGTAAGAATACGCAAAAAGTTTGCTTAATTAATGATTATCTTGTAATTTCAGGGACAGGAACTGCGTCAGATATAGAAATCGCAAAGAAATTAATTCGGGCCCAGCTTAAATTAAAAGAATTGAGAGACAAACAACGACCAACTGTAAAAGAAGCAGCAAACCTAATCGCTGCAACAAACTATCGGAACATCAGACAACCAGCGATGATTCCCTTCATGGCAGGGTTAATGATTGGTGGACTAAATAAAGACGGAACTACGGAACTTTATTCAGTTGAGCCAGCGGGAAGTACTATGAAAGTAGAGGACTACGATGCTAATTTTTCATCTGGGATGCCTTACATATTGGGAATGCTCGAAAAAATGTACAAGAAAGGACTATCTATGGAGGAAGGAATGGAATTGGCGATAGATGCAATCAAATCTTCGTCAGAACGGGATACTGCATCAGGGAGCGGTATTGATGTTTTTACTATTACATCCGATGGCATAAAACACGTTGCAGAACAAAAAGTAGAAAAACTCTACAAATAGAATTAATTATTTACTCATACTTACAATGGCAGACATTCTGAAAACAATTGAAGACCTGTTGCCGAGAGGTGTCGTGGGTTCGACAATATTTGAAGGGGCGAACATCGTAGTTTATACGACAGACACAGCGTTTTTCAAGAACGGAGATTCACAAATTAAAGAAGCCGTCAACACAATTAAAAAAAGAATCGAGCTTAGGGCCGATAAATCTTTGCTTCTTTCTCAGGAAAAAACTGAGCAAAGGATAAGGGAAATTCTTCCAAAAGAAGCTGAATTGACTCAGATTATATTTGACCCACAACGAAGCTCTGTTATAATTGAAGCTAAAAAACCTGGACTCGCAATTGGGAAAGGGGGTTCTCTTTTGAGAGAGGTCAAAGTCAGTACATTCTGGACACCACAAGCTCAGCGTTCGTCCGCAATCAAATCTAAAATCACAGATAAAATTCGGGAGGTTCTTTATCAAGATAATTCGTATCGTAAAAAATTCTTGAATGCAATTGGAGAAAAAATCTACAAAGAATGGAATCCGGACAAAATGGAAGAATGGATAAGAATAACTGCGCTCGGCGGTGGACGACAGGTTGGGAGAAGTTGTTTTTTATTGCAGACTCCAATTTCGAAGGTTTTAATTGATTGTGGAGTAGATGTATCATCTCAGGGAAAAGATAAATATCCATATCTTGAGGCACCGGAACTTGATCTTACGGCGATTGATGCTGTTATTTTATCCCACGCACATCTCGACCATTCAGGTTTAATCCCATATCTCTATAAAATGGGTTACAAGGGACCGGTCTATATGACCGCACCGACGAGGGACATCTCGGCATTAATGGCACTCGATTTCATCGGTGTCGCATATAAACAAGCCGCAGCCCCGCTCTTCAAATCAACGGACATAAGGAACATGGTCAAACATTCAATCACATTAAATTATCAGGAAGTAACCGATATTACGCCAGACATCCGGATCACTCTCTACAACGCTGGTCATACTTTGGGTTCCTCAATGATTCATTTCAATATCGGGAATGGACTTCATAATTATCTTTATTCCGGTGACATTAAATTTGGAAAATCTCGAGCTCTTGAGGCCGCATCGTCATATTTCCCACGACTTGAAACTTTGCAATTAGAGGCGACATATGGGGGGAAAGACAACAATTACCCGACACGAAAAGAATCCGAAGAAGAACTTCTGAAATTCATAAATGAAATAGTTCAAAATAAAGGAAAAGTTTTACTTCCAGAATTAGGGACTGGACATGCCCAGGAGAAAATGTTAATTTTAGAAGATGCGATGCGAACTGGCAAACTCCCAAAGGTTCCAGTTTATATCGACGGAATGATATGGGATATTAATGCAATCCATACTGCATATCCAGACTTCCTTTCAAATGCACTCCGAGCTAATATCTTTGCAGACAAAAATCCATTTACATCCGAAATTTTCTCCCAAGTTGGCTCTCCACAAGAACGGAAAAAGGTGATAGAAGGTGGGCCTTGTATTATTTTGGCAACATCAGGAATGTTAGTGGGTGGAGCTTCTGTGGAATATCTAAGAGAATTTGCGGACTCACCAAATAATGGACTCTGTCTGTCTTGTTATCAGCCAGCGGGCGGGTTGGGTCGACAGATAAAAGACGGAATAAAAGAAGTGAAATTTGACGTTAATGGAAAAACTGAAATTGTCCCGATTAAACTTAAAGTTATTTCGATAGATGGATTCTCTGGACACTCCTCGCGAAACGAACTCATGGCATTTACAAACAACATCAATCCAAAGCCACGAAAAATAATAATCAATCACGGTGAGCAGTCAAAATGTCTTGACTTAGCTTCCTCAATCTACAAGCAACAACGAACTGAGACGACTGTGCCAAAAAACTTAGAAACAATTAGATTGAGATAATCTTAGAATCTGGTCCAAAGAATCCATATCAAAAAAGACATAATTACAAGAATTAAGAAAACTAAAATCCAAATAAAATCCCCCAATGTTAACTTCTCAAGGAAATTGCTTGAACTCTTTTCATTAAAGGAAGCGTTGCCTAATTCTATGGCACCAGAGTAAATTTGAGCGCCTTCATCAAAACAACTCTGGAATTCGATAGGTTTATTTCTTTCTTTTGAGCAATATTTTCTGTCTATACAAGTCCTAGTCATAGCACCATTTTCACACTCACTCCAAGCAGAACATTCCCATTCATTACGACACCCAGAAGAACCGCCACCAGTACTCTCTTTTTCAACCAAAACCTCGACGACGAACTCATCATAATCATCATCCAAATCGAATAATCTCAAGACAATCTCAAAATCTCCATCATCTAATCCTTCGATTCTTAAGTCTTTCCCAGTTAAACTTACATTAACTCCGGAACCGGACGACATAATCTCCCATCTCAAATCATCCCCAGAGTCTTCAACGTCGCTCTCGTATAAACTTAGATTTAAGTAAACGACGTCTCCTTCTTCAATAGTCTGCGATGGAATGTCGGGAGAAATAATGGGTAAATTATTTCTAATCATCAGGGTAACTTCTTTTTGTATCTCGCTACTATCAACAATATCAAAAACAAAAATAGTTTCATTTCCTAAAAAATCATGAGTAATTGGAATTGGAATTAATTTATAATAATACTTATTTCCAATTTTTTCTATTCTCTCAAGGCCGACACGACCACCAGCAAGAGAACTGATAAGGGTTACGTTCGAGATTAAATCAGTTGTAATTTCTTCTCCTTCGGAATTTTCAATGCCAAAACTTACGAACATATTTTCTCCTCTGAAAAAATCGTAGTCTTCATTAGTAAAGTTTGAATCATTATAAACTTTTAAATTGACAATCTTGTATTCTTCTGCGACAACATTATAATTGAATTTTGGTTCTTTGTCGTCGTCGGATATATATCCTGTCTTGGAAGCGATAGCATAAACCTCAAAACTTCCGACTACATTTTGTAAATCTTTGACCCCACATGTGCCCGTGACTCCATCAGTTAAACAAGTACCAAAAGGACTATCATCTGAATAAAAAACTTCTATGGTAACATCACCTAAAGAATCTTCGACAGAAATACTACAGCTTTGGTTGTGCCCTTCAATAACTTCATCGAGGCAGACTAAATTAGTAATTTTTAATTCTTGTTCTGGTGTTCCGACCTCAATGGTGACATAATCAAAAGCTTCATCTCCATCCTCATCACGAACCCTACAACTTGCATCGAAATCACCAGCGTATAAGTAGGTATACTCCGGATTCTGAAGAGCGCTTGTGTCTCCATTACCAAATTCCCAAAAATATGTCAAAATACCATTCCCTCCAGTGCCTTGACAGCTAAAGGAAACGTCTAAAGGAAAAGTTCCGCTCAAGGGGTCTGCGCTAGCAGAAACCGATGGGAATAAGTCCACGTATATTTCAAAATCAAAACTGTCTGAATCTGGGTTGTAGCTCAAACATTTGGGTTCATTGCCCGAACTGGTGGATACGGTAAAGGTATAGTTTCCATCTTTAAGGTTATTAACTGAAAAGGATTCTATTGTGTTTCCGGAATAATGTAAATTAGCTTGCCTGCTGTTGCTCCAAATTAGAGAGCCGCCATCGTCTCGGACCTCGGCATAGACATCTGTTAAAGTATTCAAGTGGGAACGAATTTCTGTTGGGACATACATTGAACCGTATTTCTTGACGATAGGAGAATTAACACGAACATCTACGGATAAATCTCTACCGGTTTGGGAAGTGTCTACTATGGAAACAGCTGAGATGCAAACTTGTTTTTTGGCTAAATATCTATTAACAGCAGGAACCGTTCCCGTTCCATACCACGTAACACCTTTGACCCAATAGGGCACGTATCCATTTTTATAAACCCAGAAACCATATCCGTAAACAGATTGAAGATAAGTCGGATAAACAAGATTCATCCCGCTAGTTGAAGTATAAAGTTCTCCGCCCCACAAATTCCCGAGGGTTCCAGAACAACCACTATCGGAACAGATGAAGCCTCTGACATTAACTCCACTCACGGGAGTGCTGGTTTTAATTAAATTAGTATTTGAATCAAGTTCCCCTAATTTGAAATAATTATATTCATTAACTTGTGCACTGGCAAAACTAGAAAGAATAAAAGTTAAAGCTAAGAATAGGAATATCTTTTTCATTTTTAACCTCCGCCGGAACCTCCGGTTCCTCCGCCGCCTCCGACTCCGCCGCCATTGCCTCCGTTTCCGCCGTTTCCGCCGTCACCGCCCTCTTTTCTTTCTTCATAGTATTTTACATCAAGCAAAATCTTCTTCCAAGATAACCTTTCCGCTTCAAGTTTAGAATACTTGCCATCAAACTGATCGGGGTCTCTACCCTCGTGGGCATATCCAGCAATAATTTCCTCTTTAGATTTGGGAGAAATGGTAGTAATTATTTCAAGGGGCTTGTAATATATGCCATTTGTCACTTCCTCTAACCCCTTTCTAGTCCAAATTCTTTTACTTCCTTTAGGAGGAACAAGCTCTACAGTATTTTTTAAACGATATAAATTCCCTCCTTTCTTGCCTCCTTTTTTGAGAGAAATGAGGTCTTGGAGGTCTACAATTATACGAGGTATTTTTAATTTATCAACGTGATAATAAATTGGATTCTGAGAGGGTTGGAGGTGGCGATATCCCCTGCTCTTTGCAGACTCTATTTTAATATTATCAAATGTAGCCCTTCCACACCCGGAAATAAAAGGAACAGAGGTCAGTCCTAAATATACGCCAGTTACAGCTACCCCTTTTAAAAATTCTCGTCGACCGATTTCATTTTCCATTTTTGTTTTGTTACTACTAAAGTTTACAAATCTTTCAGAAAAAAGAACTTTATAAACTTTACTATTATTTGTTACTCTGTAATTACAACAAATATTAGACATATAGTCCCCCAAAACTCTTATATACCGACCAGCCTTTGAAATAAAAACTATGAAACACAGACTCTCAATAACTCTACTTCTTTTGACGATGTTCTTGGTAACCCAAGGTATCGGACTCTTTGTAGTTAATGCTTACTCGCCTACTTCCGAAATCAATCAAACAACGGGAGAAGTTATCTTAACTTCCGGTGACCTCCCATTTGGACTCCAGACACCAGAAGACGAACCAACTCCATCTTTCTCATCAATCATTTTAGCATTCGTCCTCGCCTTTGCCCTGATTTTTCTCTTGATGAAATATAAATGGAAAATGATAATCCGACTTTGGTTTTTCTTCGTTATCACTTTAGCCCTCGCAATCTCACTAAATGCCTTCTTAAAATATTCCATACTAACAAATGTTTCAATGATTGCAATCGCAATCGCAGTTCCCCTGTCATTTTTAAAAATCTTCAAGCCAAATGTATATCTTCATAACACGACTGAGCTTCTAATCTATCCTGGGATTGCTGCAGTTTTCGTCCCAATCTTAACGCCATTTTCCATTATAGCTCTCTTAATCCTAATCTCAATTTACGACGCATGGGCAGTTTGGAAATCGGGAATTATGCAAAAAATGGCGAAGTTTCAAATGGAAGAAGTTAAAATCTTTGGGGGGTTTTTGGTTCCGTCAGCGTCGGACAAAGTTAAAAAACAAATTAAAAAAATAAGAACAAAATATAAAAATAAGAAAATTCCAAAGTCAATCAAAAATAAGAAATTCAAAGTCAGTCTTGCAATTCTCGGAGGTGGCGACGTTATTTTTCCAATTATCACAGCCGGTGTCTTCATGCGAGCTTATTTCTCCATAGTCCCAGCACTCTTTATAATCGCAGGAGCATTCCTCGGGCTTCTTGCAATATTCCTTTCCTCCAAAAAAGAAAAAGCTTACCCAGCGATGCCCTACATAACAACAGGAATATTTTTTATGCTCCTAATTTGGAAAATCTTTTTTAACTAATATATTAGGGCTACAGTCACATACTCAATATCTTCAAATCGAATTTTTCCGTCTCCAATTAAATTATTATCACCCTTTACAATAAAATAGACCCCGTCGTCGTCAACCCCTTTTTCAATAACTCTATGCACAATCAACATCCCAGCAAATCTATAACTTATAATATCTCCGACCTCTATATCTTTTTCAGACTTCGGAACGACCCGAATCCCATTCGCGTTTTCATCCAAGGTCGGATTCATGCTTCCTGAATCAATATAGCTCGATAGTGTCGCTCCTTCTAGTTTTAAAATGACTCTATCATCTAAAATTAAAATATCCTCCTCCCCGAGCCAATCTGAAGGTGCTTTCTCTAGATAATTCGAAACTACGAATCCCGTCCCAAATGGAATTTCTAGATTAGAAGAATTAATACTAAAAACAAAAAGTGTACAACTAAAAAAACCAAGCAAAAAAACCAATACATTGTTCCAGTTCATAAAAACTATAAAACGCTCAACTACTTAAACTTTTCCAAATGTAACTCCTATCAAAAGACAACATAACCCAAAACTTTATAAAAGAAGTTTTTATTCCATAGTAGTAATAAAATGGAAAACTATAAATTATTCGGTAAATCATTAGATATCCCCGAAGCTAAGAAGCTGTTAAACGCACTTGAAACAATAGCGGGATACTATAATGACAACCCAAAGATGTATACAGAAAAAAATTGGAGATACGTAAAGGACATGTCAGATGAAGCTCATAAAAAATCAAAAGGCAGCGAATCTCTCATGAGAGAATATGTGGGTGTCATGATGAAACTGAGGGATGGTTTAAGTAAATGATAGTAAAACCAGAACTAATAAAAAAATTGAAAGGATATTTCGATCTGAATATTTATGAAACAAAAGTATGGCTCGCTCTATTGTCCAAAGGAATCTCTTCGGCAGGAGAAATCGCTGAAATTTCATCCGTTCCAAGGTCAAGGACATATGATGTTTTAGAATCTCTCGAGAAACGAGGCTTTGTAATACAGAAATTGGGTAAGCCGGTAAAATACATTGCTGTCAAACCTGGAATTGTGATTCAAAAACTTAAGAATAATACGACACAAGAAGCCGAAGAAAAAATCAATACGCTTTCTACCCTAAAAGATACATCTGAATATAAAGAACTCCAGGAACTCCACAAAACCGGGATTGAGCCAATTAAAAACCACGAACTTTCAACCTCAATTAAAGGTCGAAGTAATTTATATCTTCAAATGAAATCCGTTATGGATACAGCAAGTAAAACAATTCACCTGAGCTCTTCAGCATTTGAACTGGTCAAGAAACAAAAAATGTTCAAGGACACATTCGCAAAACTGAAAAAGCGAAATGTTGATATTATGGTGATGATTGGGGATGATGAAAGTGAAGCGAAAAAGCTATCCAAAAAATTAGGAGTGAAAATCAAGTCGAAACCAATCCATGCGAGGTTTGTAATTGTTGATAAATCCGAATTAATATTTACAATTAAACCAACATCTGTTCATGAAGATTTTGATTATGGTGTTTGGATAAATTCCCCATTTTTTACGAGTTCTCTGGCTTATATGTTTGAGATTGCGTGGAGGGATTGAAATGGAAAGACAAACTTATGAGGCAAGACCGGGTGGAAGTTGTTTTGGGAATAAGGCTAGAAAAATATTAAAGAATAACGGATTTAAAAGATTATTTTTTACTCACCCATTAAAAGAAGTGTACTCAAATAAAAAAGAAGATACTATTGCAAAAATACAAACGATTAGAAGAGGATTAAACCCATTTGGATATGTATATATGGGAGTAACTTTAAGAAGTGGAACTGGATTAGAAAATGTGAGATTAGAAAAATTTCTTGAAGCATGGACACGGCATGATCATCCGACCCTTTTTTATTGGTAATTAATATTTCGAATTCCCGCCCCCATCTCTCCCTCAAACCTCTTAACAAATTCCAAAACTTTCTCAACCGAAACGCCCTTCCCCCACCACCAGAAACCTTTTTTTTTAAACACTTTGTCGCCTTTAGCTTTACAAAACTCCTCAGCCTGTTCCTTCAGCCCAACCGAAGGTCCCCGAACTTCAATTTCAGCTTTTTCTAGAACAACCAAATACCCTTTCGCCATTTTTCTCTTCCCGTCATAATCAAATTCTTGTCTCAAAACCTCCTGCCCATTCTTTTTAAGTTCACTCACAAAAAATCTAAAAAACTTCCTCATCTTCGTCCCAGCAATATCACCTTCTTGCCTATCAGTAGAAAATTCTAATTCTAAAAAACGCGCTTTCTTACCTTTGGCAAACTTTTTTAATTCCTCTACGTCAACCTCTTCTTTCTTAAAAAATTCTAAACTCGGACCTTTCAAAAAATCCTTACTAACTTCCAAAAATCTGCCAAACGTTTCCAACCCTAACCCCGCACAAACATTCCTAAATTTATAAGTCGGGTCAACCAAAACAACCGGACCTTGCAACTTACTTGAATTCAACTCATTCATAATTTCTCGCTCTCCTTTGAAATATTTCATCGGGTCGATTATTCTATCTTTAGAAATGCCCTTTAGAAACTTAACAAAACTTCCAAAATGAATCACCAAAATTTCAAGCGAATAACCACTAAATCCCCTAATGTAACCCTCTGCTCCGTAACATTTCTGTGCTTGACAAAATGCTTTCGCCAATTTAATCTCATCTGCTAATTCCGGTTGTTTTTTAATTTGTTCTGCAACATACCTAACATGACTTAAAGAAACATCAGTCACATTCTCAGCTAATTCAGGGTCAGAATTCTTCACAACTGGGATAACTTCTAAAATAACATCCTCACAAACAACATGAAAATAATCCCGTGAACCATGTACCTTCTTCAATTTCCCAGGCAAATTCATTTTTTCCAAAATATCTCCCAATTTTAAAATGTCTTCCGAATAATCAAACACAACAAAAATATCGATGTCCTGTTTATCTTTCACAACGAGTGTTCCCTTCGCTAAGCTACCCCCTATGAACGCTTTTAGTCCCGTTTCCTTCAAAGATTTTATAAAATCAGAGGAGATACCTTTCAATTTAGAAACTTTGGATTCAGGGACTGAGATTATCTCTAATTCTTTCATTAAAATATTTTTTATAGCCATAAATAAAAAACAAACTCTAACTTTATTAAACTTACTAAGTTAAATTCCAATATACAAATATTGACAAGAAGAATCGCCCTGCACCCAAACGCCAGCATCACATCTAAATTCGACCCAACCAGATACGCTACTGAGTGAAGTGATAGCATTATACTTAACAAAACCTCCCGGCGCAGTTTCGGGCAAATTGACATAACAGTTACCTGTGAGGTCGTTGTTTGAAGTAGCACGATACCAAGTGCCATAAGGGAAATTAGTTCGGACAGGACAAGGCGCGTTTATAGTTCCATTAATATCATTTAACTGAATTTGTAAATCAACTATATCAGTTTGCAAATTACCTACACGCAATTCAACATATTCTACACTAGCAAGACTAGTAACATTCAACTCTTCCAAACTATGCCCCATGACATCGGGACTAACACCAGAATTATAAGCATATCCAAAACTGACACCCAGCAAAACAACAATCAATCCAATCCAAAAAAAGTCCCTCTTTACTAACTGAAATTTCACCTCAACCATGTAATTATTAATAATAGTTAGTATTTAAATCTTGTTTTAATTAATCTTACAGCATCTGGCATAGCAAGAACCGCCTCTCGCAAGACCACACTGCCAACCATTTCCGCTTGGAAGTGATAGAATTAAATCTCCATTCGTATTTGGGTTACCGCCGCCGCCGGTCATAGTATAACCTGAAGGGCATGTCGCTGTGCAAGCCCAGCCGGTAGAGCAAGTTGCAGTTGTGCAATCTAAAGTGCCAGCATCGGGAGCTTCACTGCTTACCCATTCCCAAACTTCTGTAATTGCGCCATCGCAACTAAACCGCTGTGAAGCCGCAGTATAATAACAACGATTGCTGTCAGAATAATCATGACTTACCGAATCTATATCTGTCCGTGGCAAAGACATTGTTACATAATATGAAGACGTTTTTAACACATAAAGTCCAGTCCCCCATTCATTTGGAACAACTCCAGACCCAGTCCACCTTTGCGTCCATATACCTTTTCCTTCACTAATATTCCCACAATCAGCCCCAGTTATTCTATTACAAAAAGCATCATCAATTTCAAACTCATCTACGCTATGTCCAAAAACAACAGGGTCAGAAGTTCCATAAGCATAGCCTAAGCCGACACCCAACAAAATGACAATCAATCCCATCCAAAAAAAATCTCTTTTCTTTATTCCGAACTTCACCTCGACCATATAATCATCACTAATAACAACTATTTAAATCATTACATCTCATCAATATCAATCAAATACTTCCCTTCGCTAACCTTAAAGACAATTGGTTTCCTATTCATTAAAGAAACAATATCTAACTCAAATTTCCCGGGTCCAACAACTTTAACGCTTTCTAAATCTAAAATTACTGGCTTTTCCTCATCCTCAACCTTCAAAATACTTCGCACATCTTCTTCGACCTTTCTCTTGTCAATTGTATTAAACTCTGGAATCGGCTGCTCTTTCATCTCCCTCATCCGTTGTGCCTGTTCGTCCCTAATATAAAAGAAAAACTTTCCGCCGCAATCTCCACATCCTTCAAGAATTTCTCTACTTCCGACTTCGATGATTTTGGAGCAGTGAACGCATTGGTGTGGCATGGGGAGACAAGAACTTTGATGTATAAAAAACTAACGGAAAAAATAAAATTAATGATAACTAATTGCCGCCAGCACAACAGCCAAGCGTACCACTTATATACTGCCAACCGTTTGTGGTGCATTGATAATTAATGGTACAGCCACATTCGTCAACACTCCTATAACTACCACAAGTTCCACAAGGACAACACGTTGCGGTTCCCGTAACAGTCCTGCTATCGCCACAATTACTTAACTGGTCAAAACTAACACCAGAACAAACGGTACTAGTCGCAGGAACCCAGGTTGTGGCGGTACAATTCACGCCGCCAACTCCACCGCCTTCAGCCACTATATAAGAAGCGTTAGCGCACCCTCCGTCTCCTCGTAAATATTCATTATCTCCGCAATCACTTAGCTCTCCGAAACTATGTCCAAAAACAACAGGGTCACCAGTCCCATAGCTATAAGCAAAACTAACGCCCAATAAAACCACAATCAATCCCATCCATAAAAAATCTCTTTTTACTAACCTGAATCTCACCTCGACCATATTTAACACAGCAATATATACTATTTAAAGATTACTTTCTCGCAAGCATAAGTTCAACTTTCTTTGGGTCTTTCGTCATCTCTTTCACAACACTAGCTGGTCCAATCACCGTAATCGCATCCTGTTCTCCTATTAGAATTTTCGCAATATTTCTCCTCACACCCTCAAATAAACTTCGATTCTCATTCTCCCCATTAAGTCCCGCGATTTCAATTCCCTGAAATCCTTGGATGTTCCCAATTAACGTCATCGAGTTTTCAATCAACCTAACTTCTTCATCCGGCTTTAACTTTCCTTGTAAAATGATAATTTTATTTTTTAGAATAAGTCCCATGATTTTCTTAATTCGTCCGATTGCGTCCTCGTGACTAATCGCTGAATACGGCATAAAATGAATAGTCAAATCTTTCTTACTGGGCTTTTTAATACGTCTTTTCACGCTCTTTTTTTTAACCATTTTATACTTTTTTTACTAACTTGAAAAGCTCCTCATAAAACTCTTCCATATTATCTCCGTTCTTCGCTGAAATCCCAACAACATCATATTCTGGGAAAGCACCTCTAACCTTCTTAATATCTGATTTTTTTAAATCTATCTTATTCGCAACAACTAACACGGGAATGTTTCGGGCGGCCAAATTTCCAAGAATTGTAATATTAACTTGGGAATACGGGTTTATCGTCGAGTCAATTAAAACGATTACGGCGTCCATATCATCTAACCATTTAATCGAAGCAATAATTCCCTGGGTAGCTTCTTTAGCTCTCTCTTGTGCTGCTTTCCTCTTCAGCCCAAACTTCATAAAATCCTCAAAATCAATCCTCGTCGCAACACCGGGCGTATCAATTAATTTAAATTCAATTTTCTTTCCGTCCCTTTCTAAAATAACTTTTTCCTTAATTTGAATTTCCCGTGTTTCATGTGGCATTCGACTGACCGAGCCTAAATCTTCACCTAACCAATCTTGACAAATTCTATTCGCTAAACTAGTTTTCCCCGCATTTGGAGAACCATAAAAACCGAGTTTAATTTCACCCTTTTTCTTAAATACACCTGCAAAAATTCTCCTAGCAAAATTCCTAATTATCTTAATCATCCCCTTTAATTAAAATCTAGATTTATTAATGTTGCCATTATTTGTTTGTTGAATTTCAGTAGTAGCCTTTTTTGTTTGTTTTGATCTGGCTTTCCGATTCCTTAAATAAGCCGCAATTTTTTCAATAGGAATAATCTCGGGAATCCCGATTCGGCTTCCTTTAGATTTCTTGATAATATAATTCACTCTTTCGCTAGACCAACCCTTTGCGCGCAAATCTGCTCCAATCCTCGCATCTTTCACGCCACGAGCTCGTGCATTTGTCACATACATCAATAAATTGTATAATTGTGCTTTATCTTTAAACAAATATCCCTCATAATGTTTCTTGTACCAAACCTGCAATACTGTATAAACAACTAGTAAAAACATAACTCCAAAAATCAGGAACATTATGGCCTTCCCGGTAGGTTTACAATCACTTCTGCAATTAGCTACATTTTCCCCTTTTTCTTTCTCGCAAACAAGATTATAATTACAATCAGTATCGATATTCGCTTCAATTACTAGGGAACTGAGTTTTGGAGAAATGAAAGTTCCCACGTGCTCTATCCCTTCATAATAGAATTCAATTTTTTTCGATTCTCCTGCTCCAAGAATAATTACCGTTGCATCTCCAGCTTTCCGAGCTCCGACATTTTGATTAAAATATAGCTCACTGAATGCCTTGTTAATGACAAAATAGCTCTCCCTGTCGCTCTTAGAGGCAATATTGAAGGAATAGACAGTCATGGCATCTTTATTCTCTCCATTTACAAGTAAAATGGAGATATCTTTTTTAATAAGACTTACGTCGATGTTTTCGTTTTGCCAAGTTAAAATAGGACTTACATAGTCGTCGTTGCTCCCGGTTCCTGCCCCGGAAACTACGACAACGGGTTCAACTTTGATGTCATTGGGTTCCGTCATCATAAACGGAATTTCGAAATTATCAATACCAACAGAGATAGGAATATTTAGGGTATAAAGTTCTAATGCGATATTTCGAAAATCTTCAGCATCGACTGAATTATTTCTTTCTTTGTCTAGTCTCTCTAAATCGTCTTCAAAACTATTTATTCCAAAAGTTTTCAATAAGCTTGCTCCATACCAACTCGGGAATCCTTCAATAATTGTTTTAACTTTTGCAATGGTATCTTTCTTTAAATCTAAATTTTTTGCAACAGCTTCTTCTGGACTGATAGTTTGAATTTGGAAAGTTTTTTTAGAACTTAAATTTCCTCCTGCGGTAACCTCCAAGGATAAAGTGTAGTTTTTCAAATCGTTATAGGTGTGTGTGATATAGGGGACATTCGTGACAACGCTTCCGTTATCTCCGAAATCCCATTTATAACTTAGAGAATCATTTTTGCTATAATTAATTAGTGTGTAGAATTTTATTGGGACACCGGCGGGTGGGTCAAGGGGCGAAACCGATAAAATAACGGGGGCAGGTATTATCTTTACAATATTTTCTGATAAAATAATTTCCCCTAATTCAATAATAAATACTCCAGCCTGTGAAACAATAAACTCAAGAAAACTGAAATCTAAAACTCCGCTGAAATCGACTTCTGCAGAAACACTTGCTAACTCATAAATTAAATTACTTGTATCCCAGTTGCCATCATCTGTATAGGACAAATGAATATTATTAATTTCCATATTTTGAGAAACTCCGGAAATTTTTAAGGGTAAAATGCAGCCTTCTGAACAGTCTCCGTTATGTTTTTCTGTAATAATTCCATTTGCGGCAATAATAATTGGTTCATTAAAATTGATAGGTTCTAGTTCATTTGCATCTGCATATTTCACAGTTTGAAGAAAAATACCATAATCCATGGTGCTATCTTCTGGGTTGGCACCATGGACAAATCCACAATGGTCACCTCCTATTTCTTCATGAATCCTAGTATCACTTACTAAATCGACAGTTATACAAACTTGATAATTCCCGGCATCAAAAATTTCTCCGGGGGTTAGTTCAATTTGACAGCCATCATCAGCAGTAGAATTAAATTCACAACTCCACGAACCACCTGAACCACTCTCTGGATAAACGTGCATATCGATCATAATAGATTCGTCTCCATAAACATCGGCCCCAACTCTTATGGTTCCACTATCTCTGATATTAATCATTTCACAGTAGAGGGAAGGTCCAAGGATATGACCTATTTCTCCATTGGTGGGGTCATAGCATCCCCAATTTTTCGCAAAGAATTCATCGGAAAAAATATTGAAACTCCATTCTTCTTCTTCAAAAAATTCTATAATCAATGGTTTGAATGCACCTCTTTCGAAATCACTTTCGATGTTGAAACTTATACTTTCCAAAGTAATATCTTCTCCCTCCAGAAAAAAACCGACATATTTATCTTCTAGGAATTCGATAGTAAAACTTCCGTTTTCAACACCTGAAGAAGCTTCGTAGCCCATGGAGCAGTCAGAGGGTGAGCAATTGAACAGCGCGCCATTTTTTTCTAAGAAATCTCCGAGTTCAATTATCTGATTTCCAGAAACAATTCTCTCATCATACCTCTCATCTTCGATAGTTAAATTAATAGTTCCCTTGAATATCTCCGACAAAAAATAATCACCTTCAACCGTACTATTATGAATATCGACGGAAGCCGAAACAAAACCACATAAAAGTAAAACTAACCACCACTTTTTCATAACAATAAACTAGCAACATGACTTTATAAATATTTCAAATTACTTTTTTTTCTTTTTAGAAGAAACTTTTTTTCTTTTGACTTTCCTTTTCCCTACTTTTGCTTTTTTTATTTTAAAAACAAAATAAATAAAAACTAAGGCAATTAAAATAATAATTGAATATCCGAAAAGACCAACACCACTCTCGGTAGGAACATAATCTACAACTTCTTTAGGAGGAGAATTGACCACAAAATCCATACCAGTTTCGGAACCAGCAAAAACAAAACTGCACAGCGCGAATACGAACAAACTACCAATAATCACTCTTTTCATAAATGTATAACTTTCTTTATCTATTTAAACTTTCCTAATCCTAAAAAAAATATCCCAATAATTATTAAGGAAACAAATAAACTAAATAAACTAAATCCTGGCAATTTAATTATAGGTTCGCCACAGAATCTTGTAGATTCCCCGCTGTTACATCCTAGAATTTCAAGGCATTCGTCGAGAACTATAGGAGGGAAACTTCCGTTTACGACGCTATGATTTGAAAACCAAGTAACATTTTGAACTCCGTCAGTGCAATCTCCAAGATTATAAATATTAGAACATTCAAATTGGTTAGGTTCGCCGGTCCAGAAATATTGTACCGCCATCATCTTAAGTTGACATTTATCTCCGATAGGAGCGGTTTCGTACCAAGTACACTCACAGTCTTCCTCTGGGATGGAAAAAGTCTCTCCACCGCACTCTATTGTCGTTCCACAGAGGTCTGTGCCAATACCAGTCCTTCCGAGGTTCCATTCATCCAACGCACATAAGGCACTCGTATTATAATAACCGCAATCATAATTTCTGGCACTGTCAGTGCATATGTCTTCAATATCCATCCATAAACATCCAATATCTAAACAATCTATTTCATTATATTGATCTTCACAATTCTCAAGTCTACGGTTACAGGTATATTGATAGGGAGATGTTGATGTTTCATTACAAAACATACCCGCGGGGCAACAAAAATTCTCTCCGGGGACGTAAGGTGAAGAACCCATTGAACATCCTAGTCCTTCATTTTGAGTTATCCATGGATAAAGATCCAATCCACAATAAAAAAATCCATCGGCATCTCCGGTTGAACATTCTTCGGCAGCGACCGCGACAGTTCCTCCATTAAATTCAAAATTACATCCCCAGATGCTGAAATTAGTTTCGATAGAAGAATCAGCACATGTAAAACTGATTAGAAAAATTCCAAATAAAATAAAATAACCACCTAATTTCATAAGTAATAGATGAGCTTAACCTTTATAAACATTATTAAGAATTAATCAATTTCAACTCTTAATGAAGCAGAATTGTCGCCAGGAGTAGGGAATGATGCAGTAAACTCATACGCCTCTGGATCGGTACTGCTTAGAAATACTCTCGGACGACCCTCGGGCATAAACATCCAAAACCAACTAAACGGGTGGTTACCAGGAAGAAGTTCATTAATTGCCCCACTAACAACTCTTATTCCGCGAGTGGTAGAGGCATCAAATTTTACAAACTTTCCTTGAATATCAGTAAAACTTTTTGGCTCGCGTATACACGCTGCAAGATAATCCCTGTCAACATAATTCCCGCCAGCGTCCGTCTCCAAAATCATAATATTTGAGACGATTCTTGCCCTTTCCCCTTGGGTATTTGTTGCGTTAACAATTATTTGCAAATTACCAGGAACATCAAGAATTCTATTGATAGTCACTCCATTATTGCTAAAAGTACCTATAAGTTCTCCGTCCAGCCGAACCTCTCCAAATATTTCGTCATCACTATCGGACGCAGTAATTATAATATCAACATTATCCCCCTCACTATAATTATTCCCACAAAATGGTGATGTGATGTCAATGACCATGGGGTCGTCGTTTCCTATTGGATCTATAGCTAAATGCTCGCTTCTGTCTGCTCCAATTTCAAAATAAAATTCGTCATAATCATCAGGAGTTCTATCTAAATCCTCTGTAGCTATCTCCCAAGTTCCAATAAGATTACCTCCAGTGGAAACCCCAGTTATATCCCTAATATCGTCGTCAAGCAAAGTATCCTCCTCTTTTATATTAAAAATCCCCGAACTTCCTCCAGGTTTAACCAGTAAAACTAAATCGCCGAAATCAGCTTCAGTAATCGGATTCATATTCATATCTGCCCAATAAACTCCAGCCACCTGGCAACAAACTTTTATGGGATAATTTGTATCCGAAGCATAAGAAACATGGGAATTAGAGGAGCTATACATTCTGGCTATGATTCTTCCGTCGTTGCTACAACCATCCCCGGCGCTGTTGTCGTAAACGCAAGCCAAATTTCCATAACAAACTTCGTAGGCGTAGACTGCATCGGTCGTTTCGGAAGCGTGTGCATTGGAAGAACTACTTAAACTTAAAATTCTATTTTCTCCGGTGCAATCATGTGGGGCTGCTCCAGCATAGGTCGAGCCGAAAATTTCGTCGTAACAAATTTCTTCGAGATAACTATCGCTGTTTACATCCCAAGCGGAGACGTGTGAATTGGAAGGGTTGTACAATCTCATAATTGTTTGGTCATCATCGCAAGTCCCCGCAGTAACAAATCCGAAACCGACTAGCAAAACAAAAATCCCCAATGTAAACCTCTTTTTCATACTTTCTTAACAAACTTCTCCTATTTAAACTTTACCCAATTACAACTATAACCGGCTTTAGCTTTATGATCTTTTTACCTAACTCAACTTCATCGCAAACTCGCACTACTTCCTTCACATCCTTATACGAAGACGGCGATTCCTCAATCATCCCTTTTTTCTTTCCAGCTTCGACAAAGACGCCCCTTTTTTCCATATCTTCAACAGCTTCTTTAAAACTTAATTTTCTATGTGCTTCACTTCGGCTTCTAACTCGACCCGCCCCATGGGCACAACTTCCCCAGCTTTTTTCTTCGGCTTTTTCTGTTCCAACTAAAACATAACTCGGTGTTCCCATGCTCCCAGGTAACAAAACCGGTTGTCCAACTTCTCTATAATCTTTATAAATTTCTTTTCTTCCGGGAGCAAACGCACGAGTCGCACCTTTCCTCATAACTAAGACGTTTTGGGATTTCCCGTCGACGAAATGGGATTCAATTTTTGCGATGTTGTGGCAGATATCGTAGACGACGCCTGCTTTGAAATCCGCGAAATAATGTTTCATGTTTTCTCTTATGAGATGTGTGATGATTTGTTTGTTGGCGAAGGCGAAGTTTGCGGCGGCGCACATTGCTCCGAAATATTTTTTGCCTAACTCTGAATTGATTGGTGCGTTTACGAGTTCTCTGTCAAAATCTGGATGCCCGTATTTTTCATCCATTAGTTTAATGTAGTCGCTGGCGACTTGGTGTCCTAGGCCTCTTGAGCCGCAATGGATTAAGATTACGACCTGTCCTTTTTTTAGCCCGAACACTTTAGCAACTTCATTGTCAAAAATCTCTTCTACAATTAATACATCTAAAAAATGATTTCCGGCGCCTAATGTTCCAAGTTGTTTTGAGCCTCTGCCTTTCGCTTTTTGGCTAACGAAGGAGGGATTTGCTAAATTTAGTTTGCCTTCATCTTCGATATGCTTCCAATCTTCCTCGCTGCCGTATCCTTTTGAAATAGCCCACTGCGCTCCACCTTTTAAGACTTCATCGAGTTCTTTGTTGTCTAGTTTTAAAGTTCCTCCGCGACCAACTCCACTAGGAACCGCCCTAGACAACGAATGTGCTAATTTTTTTTCTTTCCCCTTCAAATCCTCCTCGGTTAAATTTGTTTTTAATAGTCTTACTGAGCAGTTGATGTCGTAGCCTACTCCTCCTGGGGAGATTATTCCTTTTTCTAAGTCGAAAGCTGCGACTCCGCCGATTGGGAATCCGTATCCTCTGTGTATGTCTGGCATTGCTAGGCTGGCTCCTAGAATCCCTGGCAATCGCGCTACGTTTTTTACCTGTTCGAGACTTTTGTCTTCTTTGATGTTTTCGATTAATTTGTCACTTGCGAAAATTCTTCCTGGCACGTTCATTCCGTTTTCGATAGGAATTTCCCATTCGTAATCTGAGATTTTTTTTAGTTTGACCATTCCTTTGTTAGATGTTTTGGCTATTAAAATTATTCCCTTACCCTATATATATAACATAACCTTTAAAAATTAAAATTAACCATTAAAGAGATGCTCTTATAGTCTAGTGGCCAAGGATACCTTTTCGCAATTCACTCTAAAATTTTCTAATCACTCCGTTGGGAAAATTCGAGCAAATTACTCTACTCACTTCGACCAATCTGTATATCTATATATTAGTCAGACAGCTCAAAGTTCGCCCTTACGGTCGGCAGTGACCCGGGTTCAAATCCAACAACAACCTTTAAAAATTAAAATCAATCATTAGGTAGATGCTCCTATAGTCTAGTGGCCAAGGATGCTGCCCTTTCACGGCAGTGACCCGGGTTCAAATCCCGGTGGGAGCGTAAAATTTTTAAATATTAATTACTTAATTATTCTATGAATTGGAACAAGACAAACGAATTTATGAAAAAATATGGTTTCTGGATAGGGCTATTCCTTTTATTTGTTGTTTTTTATTTGTTGTTTAGAAATTAAATTAGAAATCTTTTCATTCAAAACAGTTACTCCTGTTACCTCCTGACAATCAATGCAAACGCTTAATAATAAAGAACGCATTAGGATATTATGGAAAATACGGAGAAAGAAGTTCCGAACTTTGAGGTGATAGTTTTGGGGATTATCTTGGATTCTACTAGAAAGAAAATTTTAATTGGGAAAAGAAAGAAGGGTGAGGACGCTGGATTGTTGGGATGGTGTTTTCCTGGAGGGAGATTGAGCCCGGGAGAGGATATAGATAAAGCTCTTAAGAAAAAAATGAAACTTAAGACGGGGTATTCTGTCAAAAATATAGGAACTTTCTTTTCGAGAACTTATGAAGAGAAACCGAGAATAGTGTCCATCACTTTTTTGACAAAAGTTTTTGAGGGAGAGGAGCGTCCGGGGGATGATTTTGTGGAATTGAAATGGGTAAGCGTAGATGAACTTGAGGATTATTTTAATATTCCTATACACAGAAAGTTGAAAGAATTTTTATCTGAACTAGTGTAAAATAATTTTTAATTATTGTCTTCTTTAACAACTAATACAAACACATAAAAACCAATAAAACCCAGTAAAATCATGGCAGAAAAACAAAGCCAACAAATCAACGACCTAATTTTTCGTGAGCTTATTAAACGTGGCTATTCTCTCGAGGGCAACACGCGGATTTGGAATATTGCTGATTCGAAACTTTGGTATTTGACTCCGGAACAGGCTCAGGCATATTTGAATTTGGAGGATGAGGAAGAATATAAGAAAACGGTGACTCAACAGGAGTTGGATTTGATAGATGATAATGCGAAGGAGATTTTGGAGAAATTTGGGGGCGAGCCGATAAATATAATTGATATTGGATGTGGAGATGGGGGGAAGGCGTCGATGTTGATTGAGAAACTTAAGGGGACGAAGATAAGGTATTGCCCGATTGATATTAGTAGTTATATGGTTAATAAGGCTATTGAGAAAGTGAGTAAGACGAATACGGTGGAGGTTATAGAATTTCAGTGGAACATTTCTGATTTTGAGAATATAAATAATATTTCGACTTTGCTGAGGCAGGGGGAATATAAGAAGAATGTTTTTCTGTTGCTCGGAAATACGCTTGGGAATTTTGAGATTAATGAGCTTCTTTATGAGATAAGGAGTTCTATGAAGGGAGGAGATTATCTCTTGATTGGGAATGGGTTGGACCATAGGAAGCCTGAGGAGATTTTGAATTCGTATAATACGGAGCATTTTAATAAGTTCTCGATTTACCCGTTGCTTCAGTTGGGGTTGAAGAAAGAGGATGTGGAGTTTGGGGTGAGGTTCAAGAATTCGCGGATAGAGTCTTTCTACACGATAAAAAATCCGAAGGAGATTTCTTTTTTGGGGAGGTCCTTGAAGTTCGAGGCTGGGGACCAGGTGATAGTGATTGTTTCTTATAAATATAAGAAGTCGGATTTTATAAGTTTCATGAATTTGTATTTTGACGAGTCGACGGTGAAGGTTTCTGAGAATGGGGCTTATTCGTTGGCTATTTGTAAGAAGTAACCCCAATCTTTTTATATCTAAATTATTCATTAATTCTATGAGCCTGTAGCTCAGTCTGGTTTAGAGCGCTAGTCTTATATGGCTGCAGTTCCTACGGGGGTTGTTTAGCTTTCGCCTAAGAAAGCTAGAGGTCCGGAGTTCAAATCTCCGCAGGCTCATTTAGTTAAAATGTTATTAGGATTAGTCGGGAAACCTTCATGCGGGAAGTCTACGTTTTTCAAAGCTGCGACGCTGTCAGATGTTTTGATTGCGTCTTATCCGTTTGCCACGATTGAGCCGAATCATGGGATTGGGTATGTTAGGGTTAAGGCACTTTGCAAGGAATTGGGAACGAGGTGTAATCCTAGGACGGGGTTTTGTACGGGTGATGTTAGGTTTGTGCCGGTGGAGATGATGGATGTTGCGGGGTTGGTTAAGGGTGCTTCGGAGGGGAAGGGTTTGGGTAATAAATTTTTGGACGATTTGAGGCAGGCTGATATGTTTATTCAGATTGTTGATATTTCTGCGACGACTGATGTTGAGGGGCGCGAGGGCGAGGGGGACCCGGTTGCGGATGTTGAGATGTTGGAGGGTGAGTTGAATAAGTGGTATGCTTCGATTTTTGAGAAGGTTTGGGATAAGTTGTCGAGGACGATTCAGTCTACGAAGCAGGATTTTGCTAAGTCTGTTGCTAAACAGTTTTCTGGGCTTCGGGTTAAGGAGGCTGATGTTAAATCGGTTTTGATTAAGTTGAAGCTCAATCCTGAGAATCCGACATCGTGGTCGCCTGAAGATTTGGCTAATTTTACGAAGACTTTGCGCCACTCGACGAAACCGATGTTGATTGCTGCGAATAAGATAGATAAACCGGGTGCTTCGGAGAATTTGGAAAAGTTGAAGTTGGCGTTTCCGGAGATTCAGATTATTCCGTGTTCTGCTGATTCGGAACTTTCTTTGAGACAGGCGGCGAAGGCGGGGATGATTGAATATGTTCAGGGGGAGTCCGCGTTTGAAATTAATGAGGATAAGATAAGCGAGGAGCAGAAGAAGGCTTTGGAGCAGATACGGGAGAATGTTTTGGAGAAGTTTGGTTCGACCGGGGTTCAGGAGGTTTTGGATAAGGCGGTTTTTGATTTGTTAGATTATGTCGCTATTTTTCCGGCTGGCTCTAAGTTGGCTGATTCGAAGGGGAACATTTTGCCCGATTGCTTTTTGCTTCCGAGCGGTTCGACGGCGCTTGATTTTGCGTATCATCTTCATAGTGATATTGGGGATAAGTTTGTTAAGGCGATTGATGTTAGGACGAAGCAGCCGGTTGGGAAGGATCATGCGTTGAGGCATCGGGATGGGATTGAAATTATGACGAGTTGATTATTTCTTTTCGATTTTTTTTAATCCGCCCATGTAAGGGATTAGAACTTCTGGGACGTTGATGCTTCCGTCTTCATTTTGAAAATTTTCTAGAATCGCAACTAATGCCCTCGAAGTCGCAATTGCTGTATTATTCAAAGTATGTGGAACGACTCTCTCTCCTTTATTCCTTGTAAAAATCTTCAATTTCCGAGCCTGACTTTCCGTCAAATTAGAACAACTTCCAACTTCAAACCAATTTTTCTTCCTGGGACTCCATGCCTCAACATCAATTTGCTCATACTTCAAATCCCCCAAATCACCAGAACAAATTTTCAAAATTCTAACCGGGATTCCCAATTTCTCAAAAATCTCAACCGTGATATCCTGCATTTCTTTGTAAAAATATTCTGATTTAGGGAGGTCGGGTCCGCAAATTACAATCATTTCGATTTTGTTGAATTGGTGCGTTCGAAATAAACCCTTTTCGTCAATTCCATGTGCCCCAATCTCTTTTCTAAAACACATCGAATAACTCGTTTGTTTAATTGGCAATTTTTTAAAATCAATTTCTGTTCCGGCAAATCGCCCAATTAAAGAATGCTCACTCGTTCCAATCAAAGCTAGCTTCGGTTTATTATCGGTCAAATAAATCTGTGCCTCTTTGTCATTTAAATCCGTTACCTCGTCGATAATTTCTTCTCTCAATAGATACGGCGTCTCGACATAACGAAATCCTTTCGACCTCATGACATCTCTTGCATAATTAATCAGGGCGACATTTAACATAGCAACTTCGTCTTCTAAATAATAAAATCCAGTTCCAGAAACTCTAGCTGAACTTTCAAAATCAGCCATTTCCAGATTCTCTAAAATCTCAACATGACTCTTCGGCTCAAATCCTAAATCTTTAGGTTCTCCAATTCGCCTCTCTTCAACGTTCTCATCCTCATTCTTTCCTAAAGGAACATTGCCTGACATGATGTTGGGAATTTTCATTTGCACTTTCAAAATTTTTATTTCCAACTTTTTTCTTTTCTTTTCAATCTCACCAATTTTCTTAGGAATTGTTTTTGCTTCTTTCAATTTTTTGGTGGCACTTTTACCCGCCTTTTTCAATGCACCAACTTCTTCACTAATCTTATTTCTCTCGCTTCTCAGCCCATCTTCATCATATTTCAATTTTCTCCATTTACTATCCAAAGAAACTAATTCGTCGACAATTTTCAAATCTTTTTGATTCTTCCGACGCATATTCTCTTTTACAATGTCGATATTATCTCTAATAAATTTCACATCTAGCATGGTAGGGGAATAGGGAATTATTACTTAAACTTTTCTGTTGCTACTCGGAAATTTTCTGTCACTGGAACGAAATTCTGTCTCTACTGGGTGTGGGCGAAAATTAGCAGAAAAACTTATAAGCAAATTATAACTCTAACATATACGTTATAATATATACGTTAAACAATACAATGGGAACCAGCTTTGATTTATTTTTCAGGAGAAAACCAGCGATGATGCTGATAGCGCTTGGGAAAGTTTCTCGGGCGAAGTACGGTTCGCAGTTGGCTAAGGAGGTCGATTGTACGTATTCGCATGCCGTGAAGATTTTGCAGACTTTGGAGGAGATTGGGCTTGTGAGTTTTGAGAAGAAGGGAAGGATTAAGATTATTAAGTTGACGAAGAGAGGGACTGAGGTTTCGGAGCATATTGCCGCGATTAGGAAGATAGTTAGTTAGATAGTTTTTTAAATTGAATTTCTCATGAATGTTTATGGCTTCGTAGCTTCCCACAGGGATGACCCGCTCTGCGGCCCTCAGCCTAAAAGGACTTCGCTACTTCGCCCATGGCTTCGTAGCTCAGCCTGGTTAGAGCACTAGACTCTTAATCTAGGTGTCGGGGGTTCAAATCCCCTCGAGGCCATTTTCATTTTCATTTATAGACCCTCCTCGGGTTTATTCAAATTGTTAATAAACCCCGATTTATGTAAGTCCAAAGATAACCAAAAGAGGTTAAGGCAATAAAAGGGTTTATGCACACTATTTAATCTTAATCTTTAAAAGAAAAAACAAAGGAAGTAATTTCTAAACATCAGTTACATTTATCAATTCAACTTCAAACCCTTCTTTCCTCAACTTCATTAAAGTTTTTGATTGAGGAATATTTTCAATAGAACAACCATTTGTCATATTTTTAACTTCTACAAACTTTATTCTTTTGCCCTTTCTACAAATAAAATCAGGCAACATATATCCTTTTTTATAATTATATTTAGTTTTTTTAGTTGTGTGATTAGTCGTTATACAATCTGTTTTTGTAGAGTGAAAATCATAAAGAATATCAATTGCTTTCTCTCTCCCCGTTCCCCTTACAAAATCTTTTAATTCATCATGCCTGAAACAACCTGCAAAACTTGGCCTTCCCTCAATGAGAGAATAATCTTTAATCTCATATAATCTTTCAACTTTCCATCCTTCTTTTTTAAGTTTCTTTTTAACCCATTCTTCCGCCTTTTTTGACTTAATCACATTTTTCTTTTGATTTTCCCTTGAAATTTTCCTTATTTTTCCTTGTTTTTTTAAAGGCAGTAAATTAAATCCATTTTTTATTCTGTCCTTAATTGCTTTATCTCTTAAGAGTTGCTCTTCTTTTGTTAGGTGTTTCTTAACCCATCTAATTAAAGTATATTCAACTACACCAAACTCTTGAGAATATTCCTTCCCTGTGGGAAGAAACCGTAGACCAATTTCACCTTTTTTATAATCAACTAAAGAAGAAAGATGTTTTAATTCATCATAAGATAATTCCCTACTATTTTCAATCCTATATCTTATTAAATCTTCACGTAATCTTTTAATAAATTCAAGTTGTTTTTTGTTCATTTTTTGATCTTCCCCTCTCAATCATCAACCCGACAAGTCTTCCCGCACTTCACACATTCATAAAATTTCGACTCCGGCTCATCCCCGCTCCTCATCTGCCTAATCCAAAAATACGCTTTTTTGCCCCCGCATTTATGGCAATCCCAATCCGTAACGGGATTCACATTTTCTTTTTTCTCATCAACAACTGCAACATCAACTTTTTCATCAACATCTTCCTTCATCTCCATATCAACCTTTCCTTTTGCCATGTAATTACATTTAGGGCAACCGACTTTCGTCCTTTTCATTATAAGAATACTACCGCACTTTGGACAAAATTCCATTCAAAAGGTCAGGATACGAACTTTAAAAAATTATCTACAAATCCCGCGATCCCGACTGGGTCTTCCTAGTTCGAAAAAGATTAGTTTTGCCCAACCAATTACGGGGATTTTGAATAAGGCTTTCCCAATTAGCTGGTCTTCGGAAATTTTTTTCTCGCTTTCTAATTGTTTTGAATTGGTTTTGTAGTTGTCTCCTTTTGTGGCGTAAGTTTCTCCGCTTTCAATAACTCGGTGAATTAGGGGGTATCGCGCTCCACCTTCAAAGATAATCACGTCTCCAATTTCAATGTTTTTAACTCCAGTAACAAAAATTACGTCGCCTTTGGTAAAGCCGTTTTGGAAATCCCAGTTGATTGTGTTTGCTAAGTTTAATCCGTAATCTGCGTAAACAGAACTTTCAAAAGTTTTCTCGAGTCCGTCCTCGTGGTGATACATGCTGCATGACTCGACAATTACAAGTGGCAAACTCGTTCCGGTTAGAAATGATAATCCGGGAAAGAAGATGAATTTGATTATGACAAAGGCTAGGGCAAGTGTTACGAAAAATGATGGCCAACTGTCTTCTTGTAAAAATTTCCACACTCTCTTAAAATATTTCATGGTTCAATTAGTTAATTTCTATTTATAACCTTTGCCACGATAAACTTTATAAAGTATACACACAATATATATACATGCAAGATATATTTGAAAACACGATTCTGTGCAAGCATTGTAATAAGAAAATGCAGCCCGAGCAGATAACTAGGAAGGGGTTTATTTTGAGGACTTTGAAATGTGAGCCGTGTAAGAATTTGATTATCCATCCAGAAGATTTAAAAGAGTATGAAAGTTTTCAGAATCTCAAGAAAAAAAACTTTAAGGTCAAACTCAGGTTCGTGGGAAATTCTTACGCGGTCTCGATTCCGAGGGAGATAATTGACTTTATGAATGAGCAGGAAGAAGAAATGAATAAAATGGTAAATCTTTGCATGGAAGAAATGGGGAGGGTTTCGTTAAATTTTAAATGGTAGATAGAAAGGAGATTGGCACGATGAAGTTGAGGGTAGTGGAGGCTTTGCAGGATGATGCGTATAAGGGGATAGTTAGGATTGACCCCGATTTGATGCGGAAGTTTAATTTGGAGAGAGGGGATATTGTTTTGATAAAGGGAGATAGGGAGACTTGTTGTATTATAGACCAGGCGTATCCGGCAGACAGGGGTGAGGATATAATTAGGATGGATGGGATAACTAGGAAAAATGCTAAAACGGGGATTGGTGAGCATGTTCAGATAGGGAAAGGGGACATTAGGGAGGCGAAAAAGGTTACGATTGCGCCGGCTCAGAAAGGGATTGTGGTTAAGGGTAATTCGGATAGTTTTAGACGGGGGCTTTTGGGTAAGCCGGTTAATAGGGGAGATATTGTGGTGATGGGTGGTGCTCAGCAGAGAAAAGATTTGATGTCAGAGGATTTTTTTGGAGATATGGGGGATTTGTTTAATCAGATGGGATTTGGGGGAATGCCGGGTGGGCTTACGCAGGTCAGGTTCGCGATAGTATCAACTGCGCCGAATCAGCCTTGTGTTATAACTGAGAATACGCAGATAATTTTGAATCCGAAAGCTGTGGAAATTTCTGAAGAGTCGATTCCGCAGATAACGTATGAGGATATTGGTGGGCTGACGGAAGAGGTTAAGAAAGTTAGGGAGATGGTGGAACTTCCGTTGAAACGTCCAGAGATTTTTTCGAGATTGGGAATTGAGCCTCCGAAAGGTGTTCTTCTTTATGGCTCTCCTGGAACGGGGAAAACACTTTTAGCGAAAGCGGTAGCGAATGAATCTGATGCACATTTTATTTTACTTAACGGACCTGAGGTTATGTCTAAATTTTATGGTGAGTCTGAGAAGAAGATTCGGTCTATATTTGAAGAGGCGGAGAAGAATGCGCCGGCGATAATTTTTATTGATGAGATAGATTCTTTGGCTCCGAAGCGGGAGGATGTCGGGGGCGAGGTGGAACGGAGAGTGGTTTCTCAGCTTTTGACGATGATGGATGGGCTTCAGGCGAGGGGGAAGGTTGTTGTGATTGGAGCGACTAACCGACCGAGTGCGATTGATCCGGCTTTACGTCGTCCTGGAAGGTTTGATAGAGAGGTGGAGATTTCGGTTCCGGATAAGGTTGGACGGTTGCAGATTTTGAAAATTCATACACGAGGGATGCCTCTTACGAGGTCTGTGGATTTGGTTGAACTTGCGCGGAAAACGCATGGGTTTGTTGGAGCCGATATAAATTCCTTGGCGAAAGAAGCGGCGATGAATGTTTTGAGAAAAAATATCCATAAGTTTAATCTCGAGGAGGATAATGAAATTCCGCAAGAGATTTTGAATGTGTTGAAGGTTTCTGGGAAGGATTTTGATGAGGCGTTGAAAATGGTTAGACCTTCTGCTATGCGAGAGGTTTTGGTAGAGACTCCGAATATAAAGTGGGATGATATCGGTGGGATTGAGAATGTGAAACGGGATTTGAAGGAGGCGGTTGAATGGCCGCTTAAATATCCGGATTCATTTTCAGCTATGGGAATATCTCCGCCTAAGGGTGTTCTTCTTTACGGTCCGCCTGGCACGGGTAAGACGCTTTTGGCGAAGGCAGTGGCGAATGAGTCTGAGGCAAATTTTATTCAGATTAAGGGACCGAGTCTTTTGAGTATGTGGGTTGGGAAATCTGAGGAAGGAGTTAGGAAAATATTTGAGAGGGCTAGGCAGGTTTCGCCTTGTATAATTTTCTTTGATGAGATAGATTCTTTGGCTGGTAGACGAGGTGGGGGAATGAGTGGTGGTACGAAAGTCGCGGAAAATGTTTTGAATCAGATGCTTGCGGAAATGGATGGGATTGAGGATTTGACGAATGTTATAGTGGTTGGAGCGACGAATCGACCGGATATTTTGGACCCGGCTTTGATGCGTCCGGGTCGTTTTGATAGGATAGTTTACGTTTCGGTTCCGGATGAGATAGGGCGACATGAAATTTTGAAAATTCATACTGCGAAAACGCCTTTGGATAAATTGGTTGATATAAAAAAGATTTCGGAGGAAACTATTGGGTATACTGGGGCAGATTTGGAAGCGTTGGCTCGGGAGGCTGCGATGTTGGCTTTGAGGGAAGATATCAATGCTAAAAAAGTCATGAAGAAACATTTTGATGAGGCGTTGGGGAAGATTCAGCCGTCGGTTTCGGAAAACGACCAGAAAAGATATAAACAAGTAGAGCAGAAATATTTGAAAAGTGCCAGGGCGGCGTTGTCGGATACAAGTGCTAGTTACACGGGGTAAAAATGTTTGGCGATGATTCATTTATGGGGATAGAAGATTTGTTTAATCAATTATCTGGAGGCAAAAGGTCTCATTCTCAGGATTCGCGGAACCAAACTCAGAGTCTTTTGAACACGATTGAATCGAAAAGGGAAACAATTTTAATTTTTGACTTATCTGGAAGAAAAATAGTTTCCGTAGGAATTGAAGATAATTTAGAAACAAACGAATATGGGGAAAGAGTTTATGGTGGACAGAAAATTTTAGCGGTAAGATTTGGAAATGATGAAATTTTGAGATATAATCTTCCCAAAGCACTCTCAAAAAGAAAAGTTGACTATACTTTTTCTAACGGGATATTGGAGGTTTCTCTTAGAAAATGAAAAGTAAAATAATTCTTGAAGTGATAGAAACGAATCAGAAATATGTTGGGAGGAATTTGGCGACGATTTCGGGTGAGGACATGGAGGCGTTGGGAATAGTTTCGGGTGATATTGTAAGGATAAGTGGGAAGAAGGAGCTTTATCTTAGGGCGATAAAAATAAGTGATGAATTTCAGGGGAGAATTAGTCTCGATGGGGAGGCGAGGTCGGTGCTGGGTTTGTCGGTGGGAGAGAAAGCGACAGTGTCAAAAGTGGAGAAGATTCCGACGTTGAAATCCGTGACATTGGCGATATTGCCACATGAATCGTTTTCGAACGAGCAATTGAAATCCTATAATTCCCAGTTAAAGGATTCGGATGAATTCAAAAAGATGTTGGTGGATTCTCCGGTTTCGATTGGGCAGAAAATTACAATTCCGACGTCGGTTGGGAAATTGGCGTATTCGATAACAAGGGTTTTGCCGAAGAAAACGGAATTTGGATTTGTTGCGGAAGTGACGAAAATTGGAATTGCGGATGATATTGGAGAGGGTTCTGGGGCGAATATTTACTATGAAGATATTGGTGGGTTGAAGGAAGAGATGGAGAAAATTAGGGAGATGGTTGAGTTTCCGATGAAGCATCCGGATATTTTTCAGAGATTGGGGATTAGCGCGCCGAAGGGAGTTCTTTTGACGGGTCCGCCTGGAACGGGGAAGACTCTTCTTGCGAAAGCTGTGGCGACGGAGACGGATGCTAAATTTATTTCGATTGCCGGTCCAGAGATTATGTCTAAATATCATGGGGGTTCTGAGGAGAATCTTCGGAAGAAATTTGAGGAAGCTGAGAAGAATTCTCCGGCAATAATTTTTATAGATGAGATAGACGCGATAGCTCCGAAGCGGGGGGAGTCACATGACCAGGCGGAGAAGCGGGTTACGACTCAACTTTTGACTTTGATGGATGGTTTGAAATCTCGTGGGCAGGTTGTGGTTATGGCAGCAACGAATCGACCGGAGGATTTGGATGAAGCGTTGAGGCGACCAGGGAGATTTGATAGGGAGTTGAGGATTAATCCGCCTACGGAAGAGGGCCGGAAAGAGATTTTACAAATTCATACGAGGAATATGCCTTTGAATGATAAGGAGAAGCTTTTGGAGGAATTTTCTAATAAGACGATTGGGTATACGGGGGCTGACCTTGAGGTTTTGTGTAAAGAGGCGGCGCTTCATTCGGTAAAGCCATTTTATAGTGAGATTATTTCGATTGGAGAACAGTTGGAGGAGCAGGATGAGGAAAAATGTGGGGATTTGGAGTTGAAGAAAAGGGAGTTGCTGGAGAAGATAATGATATCGCGGGATAATTTTGTTTATGCTATGAAGATGGTTGAGCCTTCTGCGATGAGGGAAGTTTTGATTAAGAAGCCGAATGTGAAATGGACTGATGTTGCGGGGTTGGAGGAGGCGAAGGAGAAGTTGCGAGAGTTGGTGGAGTTTCCGCTTCTTCGTCCGGATTTATACAGGGCTGCTGGGATTAAACCGAGTAAGGGAATTCTCCTTCACGGACCGCCTGGCACGGGGAAAACGCTTTTGGCGAAGGCTGTGGCGAATGAATCGAATGCGAATTTTATTTCGGTTAAGGGTCCGGAGTTGATTTCAAAATGGGTGGGAGAATCGGAAAAACATGTGCGAGAGATTTTCAAAAAGGCGAATCAGGTTTCACCTTCTATAATTTTCTTTGATGAGTTTGATTCAATTTCGAAATCCCGTGGTTCTGGGATAGGGAGTGGTTCTTCGGAGAAAGTAGTTAATCAGCTTTTGACTGAGTTGGACGGGGTGGAAGAGTTGGAGAATGTTATAGTTATAGCGGCGACAAACAGGAAAGATTTAATTGACTCTGCGCTTCTTAGACCTGGGAGGATTGAGGCTCATGTTGAATTGACTAATCCGGATGATAAGACGATTGAGGAAATTTTTAAGGTTCATACGAAGAATATGCCGTTGGAAAAGTCGGTGTCGCTTTCGGAATTAGCGAAGAAGACCTCTGGATGGAATGGTGCGGAAGTGGAGAGTGCTTGTCGGAGGGCGGGTTTGAATGCGATAAGGAGAAATTACAAGGAAGAAGATGTTAAGAAGATAAAAATTACTTCGGAAGATTTTGGGAAGGCGATAAGTGAGATTTCGAAGACGATTGAGAAGCCGCTGAAAGTTACGGAAAAGAAAGTGGTTAAGAAAGCTGAGAAACAATAATCAGAGATTATCCAAAGGAGACTTTATATTTTTAATTGAAGCTTGAACAATGGATTCAACAGTTTTTGCTGTTTCTTCACCGCCTATTATATCAACAAGAGATTTTCCTTGAGGACTCAAATCTAATTTTTTTACTTGTCCCATTAATTCAGTTCCTGCTTTCAATGCATCTTCTCTAGAATCATAAGCTGGATTACATGAAACTATCGGACGACAATATTTATCTTCGTTATGAATAATAGCATAACCATATTTACCAGATTCTTTATCTTGATAAGTATCAACTAAAGTTTCATTTCCTTGTATTTGTAATGCTGAAAGTAAAGATAATCCCATAATATAAAGAATTATGATTCTATTTAAAAAGATTTATGTAATTAAAAGATTATTTCATTTTCTTTTTAGAAAAAAGAAACAAAAAGCGGGCTTATCTCTCAAATACATTGGTCGTCCCACCGTCCTTCCCCAACCTGAAAAGAAAAATTAAAACTCTGCGAAATTATTTCATAATTTCTTGCCACGCCTTGCAGGCTCTCACTTCGTTCGGGTCAAGCAACAACAGTTAAACCCTACCCCGTCGTACAAACAACCTCACCATTCGCCAAAACAAACGTATTTTCAAATTGACTCACCGGCTTTCGACTCTTTTCAATCAGCATCGGATACTCGTACAAAATCCCCTGTTTAACAAGTATTTTCAAGACAAATTTCAATTTATCGAAACCTTCTTTTGCTAACCACCTAGCACAAAACGGGCGAGTCCCATATTCTTCTCGGACGAATTCCAAAACTTTCCTCGCATCCCTATCTCTTGTTTGTCCGTCATTTTTCAAAATATAAATTCCTCCCGGTTCGCCCTCATAAATATCTCCTACTCCTGTCGTTACGAAGGGTTCGATTGCGAAAGCGATTTCGTCTAGGACTTTTTTGTTGGTATTTTTATAATTCGAAATTGTTAGTCCGGCGTGAATTGTGTTTTGGGCTAGGGAGTGTCCGCTTAGACTTTTAATTATAGAGAATTTTTCTTTGTCCCATTCTTCTAGTGTTTTTTGACAACTCTCTCCGACGTTTTGAACTTCCATGCCAACTTTTATGATTTTGGAAATGTTCTCTAATAATTTTTGATTTAGTTCAATCATTTCTTTGAATTCTTTGTTTTCGGTTAGGTCAATTGATAAAGCTGTGTCTGCAATAAAACCGTCGATGGCTACGCCGACATCAACTTTTAAAATTCCTTCGGCTAGCGTTTCGTCTCCGGAGGCGGGAGTATAATGTGCTGCGATTTCATTCATACTTAGGTTTACGGGGAAGGCAAATTCTCCACCTAGTTCTAGGATTTTTGAATCTATGGCTTCTGCGATATCGAGAAGTTTCATTTTAGGTTTGATTAAATCTTTGGTGAAAGTTTTGATTTGCTTGGCAATTGCACCAGCTTTTTTGTATGAGTCAATTTCGGATTTTTCCATAAAATAACATCACAAGAAACTATTTAGTCTTTCCCATTTCTAAATCATCCCCAGCTTCATAGCAATAATCATACCAATTCCCAAGCACAATATAATTATTCCTGCAATTAAATGAAGAAGTTCTAGCTTCTTTTTTCTCAAATTTTCTGCTTTCTCGGTGGTTGTGAGTCCGAAGAAAATCGCGAAACTGATTAGAATCATGGGTAAAACGAAAATGAGGTTATATATAACAAGTAAGAATATGGCATAACTTCTCGTGGCGACTTTTGCTAGTAAACCCAGGATAACGATATACGGACCCGAGGTGCAAGGAAGTAAAAATAAACTTACCAAAAAACCGACGGCAAAAGCTCCGGGAACGGAAGTGACACTTTTAATTAACTTCTGTAGTCTTGGTCGCCAACTCATTGGAACTTCCATGACAAACCACTTCCCATACCATAAATAATCTTTTAAATTAAATAGTCCAATAAAAATAGCCAAGATAGCGACAACCCAATAAAAATTATGGGTTAAACCAGAAACCTGAATCGCAGAATACAAACCAATCCCCATTAGGAAATAAGATATGAAAATAGAAAGTGAGAAAGCTAAGCCGGCGAGTAATGACCTTTTTCTGTTTTCCGAGACCAAAATTGTGGACATTAATATTATTAAGACTGCGAAGGCGCATGGGTTTATCGCGTCTACAAGTGCTGCGAGAAGTACGGCGGGAATTGTTAATTTTTGGATGATTCCTTCTTCAGGATTATCTGGAGAACTATCCCCTGTTATCTTTGTTGTATTTTCGTCTTTTATTTTGTTAACTGGATCACCACATCCCACCTCCATACATACTTCAATTTCTCTTTCGATTGAATCACCTATAGAGCCACTAAAACCCACAAAAACTTTATTATCAATAAACATCGTCGGGACACCTTCGATTTCCTCACCAAAAGCATTAGTTATTTCTTCAAACAGTTCTCTTTCCTTTTGATTAAAATAAATTTCGTGTTCCTCAATAATTAAAGAAGGATGTGTTTCTTTTATTAAGTTCAAAAAATCTAAAGCTTTTACACAGTGTGCACATCCTTTTCCATAAAAAATATGCAATGTTGTCTTTTCGTCACTTTGCACATCCTCACCTAAACTAAATGGAATAAAAAATGGTATAATCAATCCTAGAAGAATCACTAATCTAATTTTCTTTACTATCTTCATTTTTAATCTAGCTTTTTTAAAATCTTATTTATCTTTCCTTTCCTTTCTTCAAATTTGATACCTTTCTCATTTAAAGCACTTTCCATGTTCTTACCAATCTTTTCAGTGATTATTAACTTAACGTTTTTCTCAGCTAACATATAAGCCACAGAAAAACCAGCTCCACCAGAACCTTTTGCAAAAGGATTTTTTATCGTTTCTATGAGTTTTCCGTTTTCAAAGATGAGATAATAGGGCGCTCGTCCACCTCTCTGGCTAACTTCTGAATCGGTAGTTTTTCCTTCAGATGCTATTGCAGTTTTCATTTCTTAACCTCCATTAATTTATTTATTAATATTCCTTGGATGACTGAAACAATAATCATAATGATTGTTAAGACGAGGATATATTGCCAGCTGAAATATATAATTGCCAACGGGAGTAACGGGATTTTTATTGCTCTATTATATAGAAAGCAAGCTATTAATCCGCGACTTAATCCTCTCTTTTTCAAATCCGCCAAAAGTGGATACCACATGTAAATTGGTCCCGAGGATAAAATTCCGCCGACAATCATGAAGAACCATTTTTTGATTCCTTTTTCTTTTAAGTGTTTTATAATAAATTCGGGAGTTATAAAATAATTTGATAGGGTCATGAGGATGAAAATGAAAATGAAAATAGGTATCATTTTGTAGATGAGTTGGTAGAAAAAAATCAAACTATTCAGGCAAATTTCTTGACGAAATATTAAAAATAAAATGTAAATTGATACTATTGTTATTAGGAAATACCAGGAACCCGGGATTTGTTTTAATCTGTCTTTGAATTTCATGTTATTACTCCTAGTATTAATACTGTTAATATTGCGACGATAATTGAGAATAGGAATGCGGCTGAATTTCTTAATAGTGTGAATTTTTTGCCGAGTATTGCGGATTCTGCAGGGAGTTGTATTAGTCCTACGGTTACCCATGAAACTAGAAATGCCGTCACTGCGATTAGACTTACTCCTTGACCTAGCATTTCTCCTCCAAAGATGTAACTTGTTATTGGACTGCCTGCGGAGATGCTTCCAACTACACTACCGATGAAGGAATCTAAAAACGAATTTTTGCTGAATATAGTTGTATAAATGGATTTTGGAATTATTGTGGAAATAAGACTGACGAGGAGAATGGTTCCAAAAATCATAGGGAATGTTTTCCATAATCCTTTCGCTGCTTTACGTGCTGATTTTATCATCAATGCTCACATCCTGAATCTAATTTTTTGAGATTTTTTAAATCATTAATAACTTCTTTTGCTGTGTTATGCTCTCCTGTTTTAATCTCCACATTTTTTTCATTGAATAATTTAATAGCTCTCTGCCCCATACCTTTGGAGAAAACTATATCTGGGTGAAATTTCATCGTTTGGTCGACGGGAGTCATGTTTGGATTGGAATGGTCTAATTCGTTTTTTACGATTTTTAGTTCTTTGGTTTTTGTTTCGTAAATTGCAAAATAAGGGCAATGCCCAAAATGTTCACTTAGTGCTGAATCACTTCCTTTGTTTTTGTCTATTGCAATTAATATTCTCATTTTTCGATTTTAATCGCTTTGCCGTTGATTATAGCATCTGCTATTTTTTTTCTTCCGGACGACAATATTCTTGATAGGGTGGATTGAGAAATATGCATTTTATCTCCTGCTTTTGTTTGAGACATTCCTTCAAAATCAATTAATCTTATTGCCTCAAATTCTGACATGGACAAGGCTACCTCTGCTAAATTAGCCATTCTCACCCCTGCAGGTTTGAAGTAAGAAGAGTTTGGTCTACCCATAACTCTTCTTCTTTTACGTGGCCTTGGCATTTCAGTTTCTCCTAGGACCTCTTCCGCGAGCGACCCTTCGTCCTCCGCCCCTTCCAGCAATAGGCTCTGCACCTTCGCAGTCTCCCATTTGCCTTCCAGTTTTAGGACCTTTCCCTTCTGGGCCAGTTCTGTCTTTATTTGGCATTTTATTTTTCTCCGTATTTAGTTATGAATACCAATGCATAAAACTATTTAAATGTTTCGTTTTGGGTGGGTATGCAAAAACCTTATTGTCTATTTTTATAAGAAACAGTATATATATCACCCGCATTAAAAATCTCAGGTCCGATAAAATAATCATCTTTTCCGAAGGTTTTCGCTTCTCGGCATATCCCAGTTATTTCTTTGAACTCTTCTTCTTTCTTTTTTATAATGCAATGAATTTCTTGCTCTTCGAGTCTTGGGAGTATATCGTTGACTAATTTTGAACCAGAATCAAAAAGCATTTTTTTTCTTTTGTGCTCTTCTATATTAGATTTTTTGTCGAACATTGGAACTTGCCAGTAGAGTATATAGTTTTCAGGGACTTCAAATACCATACTACTTTATAATGGTTACTAGTTTATAAATTTTATTATTTGTCGCTTAACTCATTCTCTCTTTCCTTCTTCTCTCCTTTGGCAAAAACGAAAATAATTTATCCCTGTCAGCCCCAACCTTTCCAATTCCAACAAAATCTTCACTAGCTTTCACATTGACAAAACCTTCTTTCATTTTTTGTTCTTCATTCAACTCAATATTTCTCCCTAGAAACCAATCAACTTCTTGTTCTTCTGTTAGGAACAAAACCCTTTTCGTCAATTGTTCCTTCCAAACATGCATCCCGTCTAAACTCAGCCTCACCTCTCGAACTCCATTTCGATTCACCACATCTTTACCGACATAAAGTCCGACACCTTCAATTGGTAATAGTCTCCAAATATCCATAATCTGTTCTCTATCTAGGTTTCCGGAAAATGCTCTAATTCTTTCTTTCCCGCTTCGGACTAATATTTGTGGGATTTTTTTTATTCCTAAATTGCTTAATCCTTCGATGAATTTTTTCTTTTTTGCTCGGCTTAGGATGTTAATTTTCATTTTTCACCTCATCGCTTAATTTTCGAATCTTCGCCACGAAAAACCCGTCTGTATTATTATCTTGTGGGTATAATCTCAGGCACTTCTCTACATTCTTGTCTAAATCTTCCCCGTTCCATTCACAAATTCCATTTCTAAACTTCAACGGTAAGCTCAGTGCTTCAATCTCAACGTCAAAATTCTTCAACAAAAAATTTACAATCATCTCGTCCTCCTCAGGCGCCAAAGTGCAGGTCGAATAAATCATAACACCTCCGACTTTTAATAATTTTAAAGCGGCTGCAGCTAATTGTCTTTGAGTTTTTGCGATTTTTTTAATCATATTAGGATTCCACATCTGAAAAGTTTTCGGGCTTTTTCTTAGGGTTCCTTCTCCCGAACATGGCGCATCAACTAGGATTTTGTCGAAGCGAACTTGTGATTTTTTAAGTAGTTTGTTGCAAAGTGCGGTTCCTTCTTTTCGAGTTACGATTGTATTCATGATTCCACATCTTTCTAAGTTTGAGTTTAAAATTCCAATTCGCCCCATTGAAATCTCGTTCGCTAAAATAAAGCCATTATTTTCCATCATCGCTGCGGCTTGTGTGGTTTTGCTTCCGGGACTCGCGCAAAGGTCTAATACAGAATCTCCTTCTTTGGGTTTCAGTGCCATCATTGGTAACATTGAACTGATTTCTTGAACATAATAATATCCGAGTAAATGTTCTTTTGTTTTTCCTAAGTCTCCGGGCTTTGGACCTGAATCGATAATCATGACTTCGGGAAAATTCTCAAAAGGTTGTCGCACTTTCCATCCATAATTTTTAAGTCTTTTTAGTAATTCTTCTGGTTTCATTTTTAGTGTATTGCATCGAATTGAACTGGGGCATTTGGTATAGGAAATCTCAAAAAACTTTTTGGCGTCGTCTTTTCCTATTAGTTTTTTCATTCTCTCGACAAATTCTGGCTTAGGTGGGAATTTCTCTTTCAAATATTCTGAATAGCTTTTTCTTTCTTCCATAAAAAATTAACAGTTTTTTGCTATAAAAAGCTAACTCCAATATCTCTTTTTTACCTCAATAATTCTTATTAATACAAAAACTATCTTTTTTCATGCAAACTCCTAAAGCTGTTCATTTAATCATCACAAACCTAATTCGTCTTATCCTTTTTCTCACTTTTATCTACGCCTTAACATCCGAAAGAACTCTTGTGCAAGTGGTTTCTATAGTTGCTCTTTTAATAACTTTCATTCCCTCGACACTTGAAAAACTTTTCAATATCAAAATTCCTTCTAGTTTTGAAATTATTTATCTTATGTTTATTTATGGTCTTTTGATGTTGGGTGAGTTGAGGGGCTTTTATCATGGGCTTTTATGGTGGAATATTTTGATGACATTTACAGCTTCTCTGGCTCTTGGGTTTACTGGTTTGAGTATTATTCACGTATTGCATAAAACTAATCGGATTAGTAAAAACCCGCTCTTTGCGGCAATACTTATTTTTAGTCTTTCTTTGTCTTTTGGAACTCTTTGGGAAATTTTTGAATACGTTCTTGATACTTTAATCCATTCTGGTCTGCAGAAAGATTTAATTGACACGATGCAGGACCTTTCGATAAATGTTTTGGGGGCTCTTCTTGTTTCGATAGCTGGGTATAATCATGTTAGGAAAGGTAACTCGATATTGGCGAGTACTTTTTTGACGAATGCGATAGAGAGAAGTGTTTTTTTGCTTGGTCCCAAAAGAATTGCGACGAACCCGGAACAAAGAGTGTTGGATTTAATTCAGGCGGGTGAAAGTTCTGAAGTAGAATTTAAATCGAGTGTGAGAACGAATTTGTTTACAAAGCAATTTGATAAGAAAATGGAATTTGAAATTCTGAAAACGGTAACTGCATTTTTGAATACAAAAGGTGGGAATCTTTTAGTTGGGGTGAACGATGAGGGGGAAATTCTTGGATTAGAGGACGACAAATTTCAGACTGATGACAAGTTGGGGCTTCATGTGACTAATCTGATTAAGTCTCATATTGGGAATGAGTTTTTGCCGTTCATGAAATTTGGAATAATAAATATGCAGGGCAGGAAGGTTCTTTTGGTAAGTTGTAAGGAAAGTCGAAAGCGGGTTTTTTTGAGGATGAATAATGAGGAAAAATTTTATATTCGGAATGGTCCGGCGAGTGTTAGGTTAGGGGGGAACGCGTTGATTGATTATATCCAGCATAGATTTTAATTATTTCTCGTCTAGTAAAAGAGCAGCTCCAAGAACACCGGGCATATTAACCTTGCCAAAAATTACTCGGACTTTCTTCGGTAAAAAAGAATATTTCTTTACACCTTTGTTGACCATTTTTAAGAAAACTTTTCCGGAATCTCTAATTCCGCCCCCTAAAACAACGACTTCAGAATCTAAAACGCTAATAACAGAAGCAATTCCTTCGCCTAAATAATCCGCTGCTTCTTCTAAAATTTTTTTTGCCTTAGGGTCTTTCATTTTAACCAAGTCTCGAACTAACATCCCCTTTCCAAATTCTTTTTCAATTCTTTTTTTCGTCCCTTTCCATAATGATTCAAAATCCTTTTCATTAATGATTATATGTCCGAGTTCACTTCCATAGCCTCCGCCTCCGTGATAAAGTTCTCCATTAACAATAACGCCACCGCCGATTCCGGTTCCAAGTGCAATTACGAAAAAATTCTTTTTCTTAATTCCAAGTTTTAATTCGGCTAAGGCAACACAATCTACGTCATTTGCAATTTCAACTTGTTTTCTAAACTTTTGTTTTAAATATTTTTTTAAATCGAAATTTTTTAATTTGACATTTGGTGGGTTTTTGACGATGCCGTCTTTAACTGGGGCGGGAAATCCAACGCCAATACCAGCAATATCTTTTTCCATAAATTCTTTAGTAAATTCGCAAATTTTATCTAAAAATAGTTTTTTAGATTTGGGAGTTTCACACTGGACAAGTTTTAGAATTTTTTTTCCTTGAACAAGTCCGCAACGGATGCTTGTTCCTCCAATATCAAAAGCAATCACCTTCTTTCTCTTTTTAAAAATCATATCCTGGAAAAGGTTTATAACTTTATAATACTTCTCCCAATTGAGAGATGATAAAATGCAGAAAATATTACCGAAAAAAGAGTTCCCGGAATTTATTGATAGTTTAATTAAAAAATATGAGGTTGTGGCTCCGGTGAAATCTCCGAATTCTAAATTCCAAAAGATAAGTTCTTTTGATGAAATTTATTTTGATAGTATAACTCAGGTCCCAGCAAAAATTCAATTTCTTCCAGAGGATGAAACGCTTTTGGAATTTAAAAATAAAAAGGCGGTAGAGACGAAAGGCGAGATAAAGAAAACGATTCTTTTTGGGTTAAGAAAATGTGACCTTAATGCGATTCAGATAGTCGATAAAGTTATGTATGACCAGCAATATCTTGCGAAAAGAAAGAATACTGTTTTAATTGGTTTATTTTGTGAGAATCCGGACGAGTATTGCTTTTGTAACTCGATGCAACTTCAGGATTATCATGACCTTTTTTTCTACCTAAAGGGGGAGAACTATTATATTGATGTGGGTTCTAAAATAGGGGGAGCCTTGGTAAAAAATCTTTCTTCTGTTAAAAAAGAGATCAAAATTCCGAATCCTGCGAACTTTAAGAAACTTGAAAATTTAGAGATAGGGGAAAACTATAAGGATAAAATTTGGGAAGGGGACGCGGATAAATGTTTGAGTTGTTCGGCTTGTACGGTATATTGCCCGACGTGTAATTGTTTTGATATAAAAGATGATCTTGACCTCGATTTAAAAAATGGCGAGAGAAAAAGATGTCAAGCTTCTTGTCAGTTGAAATCATTTTCGCGTGTGGCTGGGGGAAAATCATATCGGGATTCGCGTCTTTCGAGATTCAAGCATTTCGTGTATCATAAAATATCTTATTATAAGAAAATATATAATCGCCCGATGTGTGTTGGATGTGGAAGATGTTTGAGAGTGTGTCCGACAAAAATCGACTGGGTCGAAACAATAAATAAAATATCAAAATCATGAGTTACCAACCAAAATCCTATAAAATATCGTCGGTGGAGAGCTATGCGAAGGACGTGAAGCTTTTCAAGATAAAGTGTAATTTGAATCCGAGTCCTGGAACTTTTGTGGAAGTGTCGGTTCCCGGGATTGGGGAGTGTCCTCTTGCGTCGTGTTCTCATAGCAGAGATTATCTCGAACTTTTAACGAAGAATGCTGGCAATGTGACTTCTGCGATATTTAATTTGAGAAAAAATGGTAGTATATTTGTCCGAGGTCCGTATGGTAAGGGGTTTCCGATAGAGGAGTTGAAGAGTAGGAATTTGATTTTGATAGCGGGTGGGACTGGGATTGCTCCGATAACGTCTATGATAAATTATATTGAGCAAAACAAAAAGTTGTTTGGAAAGATTTTTATTTATTTCGGATTTCGGGATGAAGAGAATGTTTTGTTGAAGGAGAGGATAAAAAAATGGGAAGAGGAATTTCATGTTTTTGTTGGGCTTTCTTCCGACCCTGATTCTCACGAATACGAGAAGGGTTTCATAAATGATATTATGGAAAGGCATAAGCCGGATGTGGAAAATACTGTGGCGCTTCTTTGTGGTCCGGAAATTATGATGAATGTTGCGACGGGGGAATTGAATAAGTTGGGGATGCAAAATGAAAATATATATTGGTCGATGGAGCGGAGAATGGAGTGTGCGTTTGGTTCGTGTGGGAGATGTCAGATTCAGGATTTGTATGCTTGTAAGGATGGACCGATATTTAGATACGATGTAATAAAACCGAGGCTGGATAATGAGAATTCTAGTCAGGAGGGGAGATGATGAAGGAAAAAATTAAGGTTGGGTTTTATGGGGTTTCGGGATGTTCGGGCTGTTTGCTTACGGTTCTGTATGAAGATTGTTTTAAGGAGTTGGTAAAGATGGTTGATATTAAGTCGTTTCCTTTTATTAAAGAAGATTCGTATAAGGGTAAATTTGATTATTGTTTTATAGAGGGGACGGTTTGTTTTGATGAGGATATTGTGACAATAAATGAATTAAGGAAGCGTTCGGATAAGGTGGTGGCTTTGGGTTCTTGTGCGTGTTTTGGGTGTGTGCCGTCGATTAGAAATTTCCATAACCAGGAAAAAATAATGAGTTTCGTTTATCCAAAATATAATCATTTGAAAGAGGTCGACCCGACGCCAATCGGTGACCATATCAAAGTTGATTATTATCTTCCACAATGCCCTCCAGATAAGAAGGAAATTTTGGAATTTGTAAAATGTATTTTGACGGGTAGAGAATTTAAGTCTTATACTAGTCCTGTATGTTTTGAATGTAGAAAAAAAGGTAACCCGTGCTTGTTAGAAGAGGGCAAAATATGTTTGGGTCCGATTACGAATGGAGGGTGTGGTGCACTTTGTCCTAGTAATGATACGACTTGTTATGGGTGTCGGGGGCCCTGTAAGGATGCGAATTACGAAGCTTTTTTTAAGATGCTGAAAGAAATGGGGCACACCAATAAGGAGATAAAGGATAAACTTGAGACTTTTGCGGGGTTAGCATTTAAAGAGGAGGAGGGTGAGTCGTCGAAATGGTTAGAGAGATAAATTTGAATCATATTTGTAAGATAGAAGGGCACGCGCATTTAACTCTAAGAATAGAGAAGGATAAAGTGAAGGAATGTTGTTTGAAGGCTTCGGAGGGTGCGCGATTTTTTGAGGCGTTGGTTCTTGGGAGAAAGATTGAGGATATTCAGGAGATAGTTTCTAGGATATGTGGAATTTGTTCGTGTTCGCACTCTGTTGCGTCTGTTCAAGGATTGGAAGAGGCGTTGGGGATAAATCCGTCGCCGAAACAGAAATTTATAAGAGAGATTCTTCTTTTAGGGGAGAGAATTCGGAGTCATGCGACGCATCTTTATTTTATGTCGCTTCCTGATTATTTGGGTGCTTCTTCTGCTTTGACTTTGAAAAAACAGGATAAGGGGAAGGTGAATGATGCTTTGAAAGTAATCACGTTAGGAAATAAAGTTGTAGAAGAATTTGGTGGGAGAGATATGCATCCGTTTTTGAAAATTAATGAAGATTCTCCTCACGGAGATTTTTCTAATATTTTAATTCATCTGAAAGAGTCTAAGCCTGTTATTCTAAAGACGATTAAATTATTTTCGAGTTTGCACTATCAAAAATTGGAGAGGAAGTCGGAGTATCTTTCGTTGAAGGAAGAGGGTATGTATGCGAATATCTCTGGGAGGGTGGCTTCGCAAGAAGAGACTTTTATAGACGATGATTATAAGACTCATCTGACCGAGAATATTAAGGAATATGCAACTTCTAAATTTGTTTTGCATAAAGATAAGCCGTATTCGGCGGGAGCGATTGCGAGGATAAGTAATAATTCGGAGCAGTTGGACCCTGAGAGCAAACGGCAACTTTCTTTTGTTTTGAAGGAACTTGACTTGAAACTTCCTTTTGTAAATCCGTATTATAACTTAGTTTGTCAGGCTCTTGAAATTTTGAATGCGACTAATAGGATAATAGAGCTTTTGGAAAGTCCGCCGGCTCACGAGGAGAGTTCGAGGCTTGAGATTAAGGCTGGTGTTGGGGTCTCGGCTGTTGAGGCACCTAGAGGAACTCTTTTCCATGAATATAAAATAAATGGGAAGGGCGAAATAGAATATTGTAATATAATAACTCCGACTGCGCAGAATCTTAATATGATGGAAGTGGATATCACGTCGCTGGTGGATAATCTCCTTAGACAAAAAGCTTCACAGAAGAAAATTGTAAATCAGATAGAGAAATTAATTCGGGCTTATGACCCTTGCTTTAGTTGTTCGACACATTTTTTGGAAGTTGAATGGATTTGATTAGTTGGATGACTTCTCTTTTGATTTCTTCTAAGTTCCCCGTCGTTGGAATGCCAATAATTTTTACGTCTTTATTTAATAACTTTAGAACATAGGCGGCATCAAAATCGTGTGCACTTGTGATTGTGTCTTTTTTCAAATCTTTTATTTCCAACAAGCAAACTTTGTCTAATCCCTGCACGACGTCTAATAAAACGAAATCACTATCGTCATTTAGAATACTCATCAACTGGAAGCTGTCTTTGATATTAATAATTTCGAAATCATTTTTTAATTTTTTACCTATATCCTTCGCGAGAGAATCCTCTTCGATGAATTCGTTCCCTAGGCAGATGATTTTAACCATAAAATAATTTAGAAAGAAAGATATAAAAACATTTTCAAGTTCGGGGGGATATGAAAAAGGTGAAGTTTTCTAAGAATGAGATTCGGGGTACACTTCTTGTTTTGCTGACGGCGATTGTTTCTGGTTTTTCGATTATAGCGAATAAATTCTTTGTGGTGAAAATTGACCCGTTGCTTTTAACGGCGATGAGAGGTCTTGGAATTGGAATAATATTTTTTTTGATTTCGCTTTATTTTTATAGAAGAGGAGGATGTAAGAAGCCGAAAGAAAGATCATGGAAAGCTCTTTTATCAATCGGGATTATCGGTGGGGGCTTCGCTTTTTGGTTGTTCTTTACGGGGCTTAAAATGACGCTTGGCGGGAGGGCGGCGTTTCTTCATAAGACATTGCCAATCTACGCATTAATCTTAGGATTTGTTTTCTTAAAAGAGAAAATAACAAAACAACAACTAACGGCTCTTGGAATAATGTTGATTGGGCTTTTTATAATGGAATTCACAAAACTCTCTGCGGAGATTAGGATGGGCGATTTTTTGATTTTGGGAGCAACGGTTCTTTGGGCGATAGAAAATACGATTTCCAAAAAAGCCATGTTGAATAAGGAAAGTAATTGGATGGTAACTTTCTCGAGGATGTTTTTCGGGTCTCTTGTGCTTTTCTCTATAATATTTTTAACAGGGAAAATTCAGCTAATCGCAACTTTAACTTCACAACAAATTCTTTATATTGTAATATCTGGAGCTCTGCTTTTCACTTATGTTCTGACTTGGTATTGGGGGCTTAAATATATTAATTTGTCGAAGGCTGCGACGATATTGTTGATATCTCCGGTGATTTCGTTGATTCTGGCTGTGGTTTGGTTGGGGGAGCAGGTTTTGGCGACGCAGTTAATCGGTTCGATATTGATTTTGATAGGGGCGTATTTGGTGATAAAGACGAAGAGCGAGAGAAAATTGGATGAAATTTAGTCATCAACTTTTTCTATTGCATGACCGTGATGAATTCTGACTTTATCTTTGATTTTCGCGTTTGAAATATAATCACCAGAAACGGGTCGTCTTGTTTTATTGTATTCAACCATTAAAAATCCCTTCGGCAAAATATCCACAATCTCTGCTATATGAACTTTGCAATAATCACAAAAAACTTCGGGGAATTTCGCGTAACTTCCGTCTCTATTGTCTATAAATTTATTATGTCTTTTGTGCCAATATTCTTTCATAACTCTAATGTCCCAGTGGTCTTCAATTTTCATCTCTTTGGCAAGTTCTTCAAGTCTTCTAAATGCCGACGGGAAGGATGATTCCATTAATTCTCTAGATAATGATTTCCCTGTTTTTGCACTTTCCTCGAGTTCTGTATATCTTTCCTTCGTCATCGCACCAGCTTGCAATAAGACATGTGCACACGGGAATGAATATTTTAGAAAAAGCTCTTCAGAAGACATCATGAGTAGTCCTTTATGGCGTTTAGATAATCGAGAGCTTGGTCTTTCGGAATTTTCATGACTACAACTTTTGCACTGACGATTACATAATCTCCCACTTTTATATCGTCTGTAAAAATAGTTGCTGTTCTTTTTTCTGCTTCGTAATCAACGACGCAACTTCCATCTTTTTTAATTTCAATTACTTTGCCAGGTATACTTAAACACATCAGCGATAGATAATCTTCACAATTTTTATATCCTTGCCTTCTAAAATTTCTGGGACTTCTCCGCATTTTTCGCATTCGAATATAACTAAATCATGCAACCTTTCCAAAACCTTGGGTTTGCCTTCAAATCCGCATTCGCATTTAACTAGAGCGTCTTTTTTTAGGACTTCAACATCCCAATCAAATTTTTCTTGGATGTGTTCTTTTAGGTGTTCGGGTTCGATTCCGGCTAGTTCACCGACTTCTAGAATAATCCCTTTTACGTCTTCTTTGTCTTTGATGTTTCTGACGATGGCTTCTATGAATGTGTGTTCGTGCATTTTAACTTAATAGTTTTTTCAAAACTTTCCCGGGATTTTTAGCCGTCGTCACAGCCGACGACAAAGCGGCCCCAACTGCCCCAAACTTCATCGCAACTTCAACATCTTTTTCTGAATGAACCCCAGCGCCAACCAAAAACTTACATTTTAATTTCTTCCCAATTTTCTCAATCAATTCAGGTCGTGCTTCACTAATCGAAACTTTCCCAGCAACCAATTCAGGCGGCTCGATAATAACATAATCGACTTTTAACTTTTCTAATTTTTTTCCTTCTTTCAAATCTTTCGCAAAAACCATTGTTTTTAGTTTAATCTTCTGACACCTCAAAATACTTTTCTTCAAAACACTCCAGCTCAAGGGATGCTCACTATGGTTTAAGAAAACTCCTTTCGCCCCATCCGCTTTAACAGCCTCAGGCAAAATGAACCCTGTATTTCTCCCAGGTTCGGCATAATCAACATGCTGGCTATACACTTTCAACTTCGTCCCCTTGGTAATTTCAAGAATGTCACTAGCTTGGACCCCGACGACGATATTCTTATCCACCTTCTCAATTTTCTTACACAATTTCAAAACTTCTTTGCCTTGTTGATAGGTTTTTAGATTGACAACGATTAATGGCTTCATCCCCAGACCATCTTTCTTATTTTTTTTGTTAACTTCAACGGCTTCTCATCCTGCCAAACATTTCGCCCAATTGCCATCCCACTTCCACCCTCTTTTATATAGCCAGAAATCTTTTCCAAAAGCATTTTCTCTTTCATCTTCGAACCGCCAGCACAAATCACTTTAACCTTCCCGGCAGATTTGACAGCCCAGTTGAAATCTTCCATATTGCCCTCAGGGTGAATTTTTACGACGTCTGCTCCAATGGTTAATGCAACACGGGTGGCATACGCCATTAAGTCTGATTTTTTGATGTCTTTGACTCCTGCTCCTCGTGGATAAATCCAGACAATTAGAGGTAGACCTTTTTTGTGTGCCTCTCTTTGAATTCTTGAAGCTTCGGCTAGCATTTCTTCTTCATGAAAGCTTCCGATATAAATCGTATATCCAACAGCGACGGCCCCCAGGTCAATGGCTTCTTCGATGGTTGCTAGCTGTCTTGAAACGGGGTCACCTTTCACAAGAGAGGTCTTCCCATTTAACTTTAAAACCAATGGGACTTTTGCTTTTTTGACTTCATCATAATATTTCTCTGCGATACCTTTCTGTAAGACCAAGCCAGTATAACCGCCCTTCCCTGCAATGTTAATTACATACGCCGGATTAACATTTTTATCATTAAAGTCTGTGGGACCGTGTTCAATCCCTTGGTCGTATGCCAACAACAAAATTTTCCCTTTCTTCATAATCTTTTTCATGTTAATGAATTTTTTTAGTCTCATTTTAATTTTCTTCTAATTAAATTATTCTTCGCCCCAAAATGCCCGAGTACAGCTTCACTTTCTTCAATTCCCAACTCCAAACACTTACTTATCTCAAACCCCCGAATCATCCCAGCAACAAATCCCGCAGCAAAAGCATCTCCAGCTCCAGTTCTCTCGACAACCTTCTTAGACTTGTTCGGCACAACACTATATCCCTTTTTCCCATCGAAACACCTAACGGCCTTATTCTTATCCGTCACAACAACCACCTTCGGCCCCAAACTATGCAACTTCTCCAAAAGTCCTAATTTTTTCCTAGACTTATAATATCTTTTCGCCAAACTAACCGCTTCCTCCTTGTTCAAAACCAAAACATAACTCAATCTCAACAGCCCCCCAATATTCTGCCTCTCAATAGAATACGAACTCGGATTAAACGCCAGTTTAACACCACCCCCGACCATCTTAGCAGCCAACCTTCTCTGAGCAACAAAACTCTTCCCCAACAACGACGAAAAATACAACCACTTCGACCCAAACCTCTTGATACTATTCCCGCCGACCTCATTACTCTCTCCCTTAAAAGTCAAAATCGTCCTATTGTTTTTCTTACTGTCCACTATCACCGAATACCCAGTTTTGCCACCCCCAATCTTACCCAAGAATTTTATTTTCTCCTTTTTCAGGCACCCTAAAACCTCACGCCCATTCGCATCCTTACCAACCCCACAAACACATCCTGTCTTAAATCCGAACCTTGCAAAAGCAACCGCAACATTAGTCCCCCCCCCTCCAACGTCCGTCCTTAAATTGTCAATGAGATATTTGGAGCCGATTTCTAGGTCTAGTTTTCCTTTTTTTTCTGGGATGGAAGTTGAGGCGAATACGTCTATTACGCCGCTGCCGAAAGTTACTATGTCTAATTTTGCCATCATCTCTTAGGGATTAGAGGGTCTGGTTGATTAAAAATGTTTGGATGGATAAGGCTATAAACTAATTTATTTTTATTGCTTTGTGAATAAAGAATATTGTTATCCTGCTGGGGAAAGTGAAAGGGGAGTTGTTAATGCTGATACATCTCTTGAAAAAAATTGGAACATACTTGAAAAAAATATAATGGATAAAATTGTTTTACCTTATCTTTCTGATAAAAAACATAGAAATTTAATGATTGATATTGGCGCTGGGGAGGGTCGATACACTAGGGAATACGGGAAATTCTTTAAAAAAATTATTTCTACTGAGCCTGATAGGAAAAGATCAAAAAAGATTACTAATAAGGGTAATCTGCCAATAAAGGTCATCAATAAAAAAATTGAAGATATAAATTTAGGTAAAAATAAAGCGGATGCAATTTTCTGTATTCATGTATTGCAACACGTCTCAGATAAAACACATGAGATTATGCTTAATAAGGCTACTAAGGCGTTAAAGAAGAACGGATTATTAATTTTAGGATTTACTTTTAAAACCAAATACTTCGACGAATATAATATTTCATGGCTAGCTAAAGGTGAAAAAAAATTCACTCCTATCCCAAAAGAGATTTTTAATTTGATTGCAGAAAGGAGTTTAAAGGGGATATTGCCAGTAAAGAAATTAGATAAAGGCAAATTAATTAAAAAATTAGAAAGGAAAGGATTTGTCTTAAAAGAACATGAAACTTATTTTGTGGACTTAGAGGGAAAAAAATTATCTAAGTTAAGAATTTTCTTTTTAGATTTTTTTAGTATAATTAATCAGCACAGAATTTTAAAGAAACTGAATTTTGATAATTTTATCGATTGTATATTGGTATTAAAGAAAAAATAATACTATTTATTCTTTAATTTCTCAACCAACCCAATCCTCTTCCTCATCAATTTCATGAAATCACAATTCCCCTGCTCATCCAACTTCATAGCAGCCCAAATAACATCATTAACCCGAATAATCTTCTCCCTAGCTCGAATTCCCTCAAGTAACTTCTCCTTACTAACTCCAGAATAATGAGAATATCGATCCAATAAATAATCAAATTGCTCTTCACTAAAATCTCCATGAATCTTTATCCAAACCAAAGGCGGTCCATCATAAATATTAACAAACTCAAAATCATAAAAAGACATCTTGCCATCCGCCTCAATAAAGACATCATTCTGAATCACTCCAGCAGAAAACCCTCCCTCTTTATCATCATGCTCCTCACCCTTAAGAAACTCCAAATTCTCATCCAATTTTTTCTTTATCCATGCCCGAGTCTCACTATCAACGGCTTCCTCACTAAGCCCCTCAAATCTCTTAAACCCAAACTTTTTCAAACTCTCAATAGGGTCGTCCCTCTCATATTTCTTAACCCCATTTTTCTTGCAAAACTTATGAAAATCACTAACACTTAAACTGAAAATCTCCCAAATTTTCTTAGCAAACAAGTCAATAACCTTATGAGAAAAATCCCGCTGCCCCAACTTCTTCCCCTCAATAAAACTCTGAACCAAAAAATTCCTAGCCTTATCATAATAAAGAGCCTTGGGACAAAAATCAATCCCCTTAGATTTAAAATACTTCAAAAAAACATGCTCTCTCTCAAGGCTATCCATAAACTGCTTTTCTTTACTTTTCTTAAACCTCAAAACACACTTCTTCTCTCCTTCTTGAACCAGAAAATTAAAATTACCATTACCTTCTCCAAGAAAAGAAAGCTCTTTCGCATATCTCTTTGCTAAATCATAACCCATAATATAACAAAGACTCCCACATTAAATAACCTTTCTATTCAATAATACCCCAACGCCCTCAACCCAGCCAACTTCTCCCCCGCCACAAACGCCAACAGCGCCCCACCAGACAAACTCACATGCCCAAACCTCTTCTTAGAAATTCTCGACCTCTCAATCGCACCACTTAACTGCCCGCCTCCGACCAGACTAAACCCTTTACAGTCCGCAACAGCCTTCAAAATCTCAACAGTCCCCTTAGCAAACCTCTTGTCCTCAGCCCACCCCGCCGGACCCTTCATATAAACAGCTTTCGCCTTCCTAATTATTTTACAATACCTCTTCATTGTAGTCTTGCCAATATCCTCAATTCTCAAATCCATAGGAAACTTCCCCAACTCAAACTCTTTCCTCTTTCCTCTAGCCGCAACAGCAAAATCCACAGGCATCCCAACGCCCTTCAGTTTTCTTTTCAGTTTCTTCAAAAACCCATCATAACTTAACTTGGTCAAAACCGTCTTCTTCAAAAACTCATCCTGAAAACCAAACTTAAAACCCTTAGCCGCCAAACAAGTCTGCCCAAAAAGCCCACACGCCAAAACCCGATTTCCCCTACCTAATAACTTAACATCACTCTCACCCTTAGCCCCACCCAAAACAAACAAACAACCTTTCATGGAAATCTTCTCCAATGCCCCAATCTCCTTCTCAAACAATAGCCCAATGCCGCTCGGTAGTTTCTTTGCGAACCCGACGATAGAAGTGTGATTTCGGTGTGAAACCGAGAAAGCATCATTGATATAGATATCAATTAGTGGTAAAAGTTTCTTTAGTAGAATATTTCCTTTCTTTTTTGGGAAGAATTCATCTTTAACCTTTCTCACATTATCGAGTAAGATAGCATCTCCTTTTTTCATGCCTTTAATCGCGCTAACTGCCTTCTTTCCTGCAATATCATCTACAAATTTGACATATTTTCCTAGTAATTTCGCATGTTGTTTTAATCCTAAAAAATTCTTCTTTCCAACGTTTCCTTGATGCGCTAGAATTACAACCTTTGCCCCTGCTTTCCTCAATGCATTAATTGTTTTGATACTTTCTTTAATCCGCTCTCCTTTCAGAACTTTCCCGTCGACGACATCCGAATTCAAATCCGACCTTAATAAAGCAGTCTTCTCATTAAAATTAAAATCCTTTAAAGTTTTAATCCTCATATGTCACCTTAAAACAATAAGAACACACCAATTTTAAACTTTCGGGCTCACCAGAGTCATGCCGTTTGAGGCCAAACCTTTCAATAAATATAAAAGCATCTTAACATGTTTATGATGATGACAGAAGCCAATGACTATCAATGGGAAATTTTATCGGGGAAAAGAACGCCGAAGAAAGAGCTGAGCAAGTGGGATTCTAATTACGGGCCAAAGGTGATAGAAAGAAACGAAAAAGGGGAAGCTTCAAAAATAGAATTCAGAGTTTTAATCGACAACAAAAACCTAGAAGTTTTTATAGTGGGGTCTTTCAATGACTGGCAGAAAGACCCAGAAAAATTGACTTCTTACAAATTAAAAAAGGACGAACACTCCGTCATCGGAACAATAGCACTAACAAACATAAAACACAAAGACGAATACAAATTCCTAGTTCTAGACAAAAATACAAGCAACTCTTTTATCATTCAAGACCCAGCCGGAGCATACTTCACGGATTTCGGAAACACCGTATTCTGGGACTACGGAGATCCATCTTCTTACAAGCAAAAATTCGATTTCATAAATACATTTGACAGGTCAACAAAAATTCTACAAACAGACCTTCCGGGTTTAATAGTCCATTTCGCGGACAAGGAAGGGGTCTGTGGAAGAGATGTCGACCAGCACAAATTCTACAAATTCATAGCAGAGTCAGGAGTAATCAAAGAAATCAAAAGATTAGGATTCAACACGGTGCAATTCTTGCCTTTCGCGCAAAACATAGACGGAGACAACTGGAAATTCAGATATTTGGTCCCATTCCAATTCGCAATCCAAAAAAACTGGGGCAACCCGGACGATTTCGCGTATATGATAGACATGTTTCACAAAGAGGGAATCGCGGTTATCGGAGACTTCGTCATGGGACACCTCCCACACAAAGACTACGAAATCTTTGGGCAAAGCTTCAACCAAAATGGGATACAGCAATGGAAAAAACCAAATTCTGAAAACGGGCACGAAAGACTTCTTTACCTGAAAGAAGAAACCCCGTGGGGCACGATGAGAATAGATATCGACAACAGTTACGTCAGGGATTTTTTCATCTCAAGTTGCATCCATTTTATGAAACACTATAAAGTAGACGGGCTCAGAATAGATAACATCGATGGGATAATAAGATATGGCGACGCTGGGCAGGGAGATGAGAGACCGAACGGAAGAGTTTTTTTAAGAGAACTAAATTCCGCAATCTACTCTTTCAACCCAGCGGCACTAATTCACTACGAAGCACATTATTTCTATGGTGACAACGCAAGGCTGCTCGTGGCTCCGATAGAAAGCGACCCAAGAGCACTCGGCGCCACATGCTACAACTCATCACGAATGACCTACTACTTCCATACAAAATATATGTTCAAATCCTCAGAAGAGACAACCGTTTGGAAATACGAGCGTATCAGCGAAGAGAAAAAATGGGGGAAATCTAATTCAACCGTAGCGGACTTTCATAATCACGATGCGGCGGCGGGATTGATGGAAATGAGATGCACCGGAGCGTTCGCATATAACTGCATGATGGAAGGAAGCCCCGCAAACCACATTCACAGTATAGGAAAAATTAAGGTCATGGAGGCAATCATCTCTTTTCTCGCAGAAGGAAGAACCCTCGATTTACTGCAAACATTCTTGCTCCAACCAGGAACCTTCGAGCACAATTCTTCAATAGAATGGTTCCAATCTTTCAACGAAATATCAAGCGCGCTAATCAACTACAAAAAGGACGTCAACTCACTAATGGAAGACCCAGCATTCTGGTCGAGCAGAACTAAGAACAGAAAATTCCTAAATGTCGACGATAAAAACAAAGTTCTAGTTGTCGAAAGAAGCAACTTAGAAGGAGAACAATCAAGATATCTCGCCGTAATAAACACATCCAGCTGGAAACATTACAATTACAAAATAGGTATCGAGTCGGGCAAAAAATATGAGGTAGTTTTAAATTCAGATAAATTATCTTACGCCGGATTCGGAGTGGCAAATTATAAAGAAATATTTGAGGTTACTCCTTCAAATAATTTCGAATTACTAGATAAAGAAATCATTCTTCCAGTTCTAGCCCCATACGGAACCGTCGTTTTAAAAGAGGTAAAATAATCTTATCTCAACTTCCCTAATAAATCTACAAGCCTGGAACTGTATCCAAATTCGTTATCATACCAACTCAAAACCTTCACAACTTTCCCATTTGCTTGCGTTAGTTTTGAATCAAAAATCGAGGAGTGCGAATCTCCAACTACATCCGAGGAAACCATATCATCCTCGCTATATTTCAAAATTCCCTTCATTTTGCCGTTAGCCGCTTTTTTCATTGCGGCATTTATGCTTTTCTTGGTCGCGGACTTTTTTAGTGTTACAACAAAATCTACAATACTTCCACATGCGATTGGTCCGCGAATAGCAAGCCCGTCCATTTTCCCCTTCAAACTTGGGATAACTTCACAGACAGCTTTTGTTGCTCCGCTAGATGTTGGAATGAAATTTTGAGCGGCAGCCCGACCTCGTCGGAAGTCTTTATGTGGGACATCCAAAATCTTCTGGTCGTTTGTATAAGCGTGAATCGTCGTCATAAAACCCTGTTTAATTCCGAAGGTATCATCTAGGACTTTAGCAACTGGGGCTAAACAATTTGTAGTGCAAGAAGCCATGGAAATAATTTTATCATTTTTCTTTAGATTCTTTTCGTTAATTCCTAAGACAATCATTTTATCGACATCTTTTCCGGGAGCTGAGATTACAACTCGTTTTGCTCCTGCCTTCAAATGCTTCCCCGCACCATCTCTATCTCTAAAAAATCCCGTCGCTTCAATTGCAACATCAACCTTCAATTTTTTCCACGGTAAAAATAAGGGGTCTTTTTCTGAGCAAACGACTACTTTTTTATTTCCAACTTTGATAAAATTCTCGCCATGAGAAACTTTCTTTCCATATTTGCCATAAACAGAATCGTGTTTCAACAAATAAACCAAATTCTCAATATCGGTTAAATCATTAATAGCGACGACGTTGTATCCTTTTTCAAGTGCAATGCGGAAAACCGCTCGTCCAATTCTACCAAATCCATTAATAGCAATTCTCATTTGACACCTCAACACTACAATCAGATACAACTTTATTAAGCTTTCCTTAGTTCCTTCAATTTCCTAAGATACTTAATAACCGCGACAATAAACCCGGCATGACTCCAAGTGAGCGGAGCGACACTCACCGGATGACAATTTTTAGGGTTAAGTTGCTCCGACAAAACCCCAGAAGGAAGCGACCTTTCGACGACCCAATCAAAAAGGTCCTTCGCCAAAGCCAAATCTTTCACAGTTCGCGCCCTTGTAATATAATACTCCGCCAACCACATCGTAGAAATTATCCAAGAATTTTCTCTTTGCTCAGGGATTCGATGATAGCGGTCGTTTTCATATCTAGCAAGTCCGCTACATTCGTCATCAAACCAAAGTTGTTCCAGTGTGGCATCAACCGTCCTAAGTAATCTCTCATCGTCAAAATCAAGCAATCTAAACTCAAACAACCCATAAAAAGTACTCGCATCAATAGTCCCATCCATCTTCAACTTCCCATCCTTATCATAATAAACTCCTTTAACAAAAATTTTCCTATCTTTATCATATAAATATTCTAACGTTGCTTCTTTCATCTTCTCGGCTATCTCCAAATACTTTTTAGCATCTTTCTTTGTCCCGAAAACTTCCGCAAATTTACCAGCAGCAACCAGTCCAGCATAAACTGCGGAGCATGTGAATGTATGGATTCCTAGCTTCTCTTCCCATAAATCATAACTCTCTTTAGGTAACCCCGTCTTTGGGTCACGAAATGTAGCTAAAAAATCTCCCATACTCTTGATAAATCCCTTATACATCTTTTTAATCATGCCATCTTTATCTCCATACTTCTCATAATGTTTCCAAAGCGCATCCAAAACAAGTGCCGTCTCATCTTCCTGAATCGGCAACTGAATCTTGTCCCCTTTTAGCCAAGAATGCCACGAACTCCCAAGTGAGCCGTCAGGATTATACTTATGCATTAAGTAGCCTTCTTCTCCAATGACTTCCGAACAAAATTTAAAAAAATTCTTCGTTAAATTGCTATGTCCGGTATGATCTAAGCTTCTAGAGATTAAGGCTCCGTCCCGTGGCCACATGTAACTGTAGGTGTCTCTTTTGAAACGAAGAGTGTGCGTGTCGTTGGCGGCCATTGTAGCTCCATGGTTATCTGTCTGCGCTCTAATAATTAAAAGTGACCGTTTGAATAAATTGACAATTCCTTCATCTAATTTATTAAAATTAATATTTCTCTTCTTCCCCCATTTTATCCAGTGATTTGTGGTATCTTCCATCAACTTTGCAAACCCTTTCTTTAAAATAAAATTTCGGATTTCGCAAACGTCATCATACCTTTCCCCGATTGCAATCCAATAATTGAGTCCCTTTTCTTTTCCAGCTTCAACCTTTAAACTAAATCCAATTGCAGAATCGGTCGAGCCGTGTTCAACAGGGTTCTTGCTTAAAACTCCATCTTCACAATCAACATAGGACCCCTCTTTGTTGGCAACTCCTCCAGCAATCCCAGTTGTATAATCATCAAAATCTTTCCCTTCGCTTTGCCCCCCCATCAAAAAATATCGTTTCCCTTTATAGTTTACAATAGAATTTGTTTTCGGGTCATAAAAAATACTAGCTCCAATAGTATCCTCTGAAATGTGAAAATGTTGCGAGAAAAAAACTCGGATTTCTCTTTTTGAATCAAAATTATTTTTAACTTTCAAATTTCTTAAATAAACATTTTTTTCAAAATGCACAGCTTCCACCATGGACAGTTCAACGCCCAACTTATGATTTATGGCCTTAACGTCGCTCACTAAAGAATCTTTTTTATATTTTATATTAATTTCCCAGTCCTCTTGAGTTAGCCAACTGAACGCCCCATCAACCCAAACGCCTATACGATGGACATTCCCAGAAACATGATTTTCTTGTCCGACGTAAGGATAATAGAAATCTCTGATTAAAGCGTTCTTGTCTGTGCAAACAAGCATATTCCCGTTTCCGAGAATCACGTGCCGGGTCATGCTCTCTTCTCAAGATATCTTTCGATATAAGTTATCCGAGATTCAATTTTCTTCGAAGAACTTTTCTTGCTCAACCCAACTAGACCATCTGCTAATCGAACATCCCCAATGCACTCTTTAATCCAATTTGAAAAGTCATTTTTCCCCTTACGGGCATGATGTAAAAAAGTTTTGTTATCCATTTTTTCTAATCCTTTTTCTAAATCATTTAAATTAGAAAAGACTTCTCCATTGGAACAAAAAAATTTGTTCTTTTTGTTAACATTTTTTAGGATTTTTTTCGCAAGTTTTTCATTTAGTCGCATTTTTCTTGGTCTTCTTCTTTTTAGTTTTACTCTTGGTTACTTTTTTAGTTTTACTAAACCATCTCTTCGTTTTCTCCCCAACTAAAAGCCCGGCTAATCGTCTATATTCGAGCGAAACATTTTGTCTTGGGAAATTGACAATCATGGGAACCATCCTGGATAGTGAGGATAAAACTCTAAAATTTTCAGGGATAACAGATAAAACTTTTGACCCAGAAGCTCCCTCTATATCTCTTTTTGATAATTCGAATTTTTTCTTGTAGGCTTTATTTATAACGATCCCGTGAATCTTTGCTTCTCTTTTGTCTGCAACTCTAATTGCGTGGATTGTAGAAGAGAGCGTGGGGTAATCTGGGGAACTTACAACTAGCAATTCATCTGAAGCGGCCATTGTTGCATACATTTCTTCGTTTAAAGAAGGTGATGAATCAATTAAAATAACGTCGTAAATGTCTCTTAATTCTTCAAGTTTATTTTTTAGGTCAAGGGGTGCAGTTTGGAAAGGAGCGAGTTTTCCTGGGATAATGTGAAACCCTAACTCGTGTTGATAGATAGCCTCGAAGATAGAGAGGTTGTCGTTTAGAACGTGGTGGAGGGTGTATTTTGGATTAAGAAGTCCCAGGTGTAAGCCTAAATGTGGAGTAGAAAAATTCGCATCAATCATCAGAACCTTCTTCCCATAATCTCGTGCTAAGGATGCTCCCAGATTGGAAACGACGGTTGTCTTCCCCACTCCGCCCTTCAAAGCAATCACACCAAAAACTTTAGCTCGCCCCATCCAAAATCGCCTCCTTTATTTTTCTAATAATCCTTTTCTTAACTCTTGCGGGAGTATTAATTCTTTTGTCAATGGCAAGAATAATTTTTTCTTTGCTTTTCAATTTTTCAATCTTCTTAGCTAAAACCTTGTCCTTCACACATTTCTTAATCCAGTTTGCAAAATCATTTTTCTTTTTGTTTACGTGATGCGAGAAGCATTCTTCGTCGACAACTCTCAACCTACTTAAGAGTTCCCTCAGGTCTCCAGCACTATCTCCATTAGAGAGATAAAATCGATCTATCACCATCTTTTATTTATTATGTTTTTTGTTCTTTATAAATTTATTTTATTGTTAACAATTTCGCCATTAACTAAAAATCCCCTTTCTTTCAGGATGTCGCTTACTTCCATCTCCAAATCTTGTAATACATTCATGTAAGCTATAAACGCTTCATAGGGACTTTCATAAGGGTTAAGATTTCCGTTGCCGAAATGTTTAGTGCCCATATAATAAAAGTGGTTGCTCGTAAGCAATTTCCGCCATTGATGGACCAGTAATCCGCTCCCAGTTAATTTCACTTTTTTGCCCAAGACATAAACTCTTTTAGTCGCGGCATCTTGAAGTTCATTCCCCATCCATGCACTTAAATCTCTTTCTAAATCGGTCCACGAAACAAATTCGCATGCGTCATACTCGCCACAAACCTCATAGGAATCAATAACCTCCGATGGAGTCTTAAAATCATTATCAGGATGCTTCAAAAATTCTCCTGGCATATAACGAAGGAATTCAAAAATTCCGCTGTCTTTCCACTGGTGTTCGCCAAAAGTTTCATAGTCCATAAATAAATTCACGACCTCACCATTCCCATTAATCGAATTAATCCACTGCACATATTTTTTGCTATCAAGTGGCCATTCCTTCCATCCGCGATTCGAAAATCGAAAAGCAACATCATCACTTAATTTATAATTCTTTAACAGCGTCTTGATTTTTTTTGCACCTACCGGTCTATATAAAAAATTCGGCGATCTCCAGCCAAGTAAGTGGTCCGCGCCCTCGGCAATAATTCCTTTATACCCCATAGCCTCGGCTTCGTTTGCAAGTTCGTTATTATAAATTAATTCTGTATTCCTAAACACTGTCGGCTCAACTCCAAATAATTGCTTGACTAATTTTCCATGTAATCTAACCTGCTCACGAAACTCGTCCTTATCAAATAAAAATGACAACGAATGATAATAAGTCTCACTTAAAATTTCGACTCTGCCAGTCGCAACCAATTCCTGGAAACTTTCTAAGACCTCTGGCGCGAATTCCTCGAGTTGTTCTAGAAATACTCCAGAAAAAGAAAACGTGATTTTGAATTCGGGGTGTTTGTTTAGTAGTTCTAGTAAAATCGCATTTGTTGGGAGATAGCATTTTTTTTTAATTTTATTAATTATCCATTCATTATCTAATTCGGTTTCAGACCTATCTTCAAAGTAATCTTTCTTTTTCCCGATATCAAAAATAGAATATTTTCGAATTCTGTAGGGCTGGTGCACCTGAAAATAGAAACACATCGAAACCATTATCTCTTCCTAGTAAGCTCCTTATAGATGTCAACACAACGTCGCGCGGGTTCGTCCCATGTTAATTTATTGAGTTCGTCGAGCCCTTCTTTTTTCATTGTATTATGTAATTCGTTATATTTTAATAGCGATACAATTTGGTTCGCCATTTTATCAATATCCCAGAAATCAACTTTAAAAACATTGTTTAAAATTTCGCTTACTCCAGACTGCTTCGAAATAATTGAAGGAGTATTCTTACTTATAGCCTCAAAGGGGACAAGCCCGAATGGCTCGCTAACCGAGGGCATCACAAAAACATCAGCCATACTAAAGAACTTATTCGCATCGTCTCTGCTATAAAATCCATGAAATAAAAATTTGTCTTGGAGCCCCATTTCGGCGGTTTTTCTAATCATTTGATTCATTTGGTCGCCCGACCCAATCATGATAAAAATAACATTCTTATAAAAATTTACAACTTTTTTAGCGACATCAATGAAATATTCAGGCCCCTTTTGCATGGTCATCCGGCCGGCATATAAAACAACTTTATTTTTACTTTTGAATTTTGGAAAATCAAAATTCGTGTCTGGGCCAACGTCAACTTTTGCATGATAAACAATTTCTATTTTACTAGGATTAATTCCATAATTTTTGACGAGTCCTCTTTTTACTTTTTCACTAATCGCAATAATTTTGTCTGCTTTTTCCATGCCTTCTTTTTCAATTGCATATATATGAGGGTCCACTCCATTCCCGCCCGACTTATCAAATCCGGTAATATGCATATGGACGATTAATGGTTTTTTCATTTGTTCGCTTGCTTGGATTGCGGCTGGAAATGTCGTCCAGTCGTGGGCATGGACGACATCAAATTCTTCATCGTCGACAATAGTACTTACTCTTCCTGCAAAATTATAAACTTCTTCGATTAAATTTATACCATACAAATTTAGCGTATTATCATCTGCCATTGTTAATTTTCCGCTGTCGATTAATCTTTGCCTATTCTCTTTATAGCTCTCTTCTGTCATATACGCCCCGAGTAGCGAAGGAACTTTTTTGAAATTTATTTTCTTCCCTCTAAATTTATTGGCGATTAAAATTCTAAGATGCTGGTTGGCGACTTCATCTGGGCCGAATGGCATGACATAGGTTAAATCAACATCGTCTATTTTTACCATTTCTTTTGTTAACTCATAGCAAACAATTCCAGCTCCCCCAGCGAAGAAAGGGGGGAATTCCCATCCTAACATTAAAACTTTCACATTATCATCTCCAAAAATATACGCCCAAACTAACTATTAAACCTTTCCATATCTAACCAAACAATTAAATATTTACCAAATCTAAGATAAAGATGGACAATCTGATTAATTTAGATAAATGCACGATAAATGCGCTCGAACTTTTTTTAAAGGTAAAAATTCCCAAAATTAAGACCAGTTTTAGGAAACCGCTGGTTGTAGGGAGCGGGAACGCTGCGGCCCTTGGAGAGATACTATTTGATGGGATTTATGCGGATGAAAGCAATTATTTGGAGAAATTAAGGGCTGAAAAAGTGGATGGTTGTATTTTAATTTCGGCATCTGCGGGGAAACACTCTCATATAATAGCTAGGGAGATGAAAAAGAGGAAAATTGGGACAATACTTCTGACAAATAATCCGAATGGGAAGGCGACGAAATTTGTCGATAAAATATATGCCTTCCCAAAAAATATTGAGCCATATACCTACAATACTTCGACGTATTTAGGAATGATTCTAGCTAAAACCGGTGAAAATCCAAAAAAAATATTGAACTTTTTAGAAAAAATCAAGGTTCCAGAACTTGGAAAGTATAATTCGTATTATTTTATAGTTCCAGAGAAATTTGACCTAATTCGGGAATTTTTTGAGACTAAATTTGATGAGTTGTTCGGACCGATGATACAAGGGGAGGCTTTCACGTTTGAGCAGACCAAGCATGCGAAAACCGTGGTAAAGTCGGACAGGGAACTCTTCATCAGTTTGGGAGTGGATAATGAGATTTTTGGGGGGAATAGGTTGAATTATGAGTTGCCAAAATGGGCGGATTTTGGGTTATTATTTTGTTTGGGTTATTATTTGATTGGGAAGGTACAGGGAGCGAATGAGCCGTGGTTTAAGGAGAATATAGAGAGATATGTGAAGGAAGCTAGTGAGATTTTTGGTGAGAGGATTGAAATATTAAGTTAATGTTTTCAAAAAAGTTTCTCCTGTCTCTCTCCTTCGATAATCGCTCCAATATCAACGCCAAATACATCAAAAATGCCTTCCACCGCTGGCAAAATTTGCTTTTTTAAATAATATTCCATGTCATACTTCACTCTCTCGCCTACCAGATAAACCCTGTCCCCAACTTTTTTACCGCCCCCTTCGCCAACAAAATATTCGACAAATGTGCCAACTGAAACGCTGGCTCCCGCTTCAATCATTTTTTTTGCAGCGACGACATGTGGCCCTTCTGAAACATACTCATCTAATGGTCTTTTTAATTTTGTTTTAATCATTAAATCTTCCAGTTCAACATTTCGACTTTTTAATTTTCCAACGATATCCTTCACTAATTCTAATGCTCCTTTTTCATTTCCATCTTTCAGAATTTTTCTTAGAACCTGGTCTTGTAAATTTCGTGACAATTTGCACCAATCTCGTCTTACTGTTTCAAATCCCCGAATTTTAATTTTTCCGTTTTCACTTAACAATGCATATTTTTTCTTGGCTCCAGTTTTAACTCCTCTTTTTGCCACGAAAAGTCCACGAGTAAAAAAATCTTCCAAATCAAGCTCCATAATCCCAGGCAAGTTGTCGTTAATTCTCTTTAGAAAATTTAAAATCTCCCACTTTTTTTTCTTGTTGGTTAAAAAAGCAATCGAATCCGTGTCGCCATAAATAATCTCATATCCTTCTTCTTTGATTTTTTTCATCGTGTCTTCGTTAAATTTTCGGACGAAAGCCAGTGTCGCAGCCGCCGCCTCCCGTGAATAATAACGAGCCCCAAAAAAACCCTGATAACCAAAAGTTGCATTTGCTAAAAGTTTGTATGCATTGCTTCGGGCTTTTTTCATGGCGTTTTTGTCTGCCATATATTCTTTCTTAAATTTTTTCCTTTTTTCAACAACTTCAGCTAATAGCGTCGAAAAAAATCCTGGTTTTTTGTCAAAATAAACCTGGATAGCTCTTCCATCAAGTTCGAATTTGGGTGCGATATGACAATTTCCTTCATCTTTAAATCTCAAATTTTGTCCTGAAATATTAAACGATACAATTAGACTAGCGTGCATGCTCGTAAAATCAAACATCACTAAATTTTCATAAAATCCGGGCGTCGGTTCAAAAACATTTGCTCCTTCAAACTTTCGATTCATTTTTCGCTCGTTGGTCTCATGGTATCCAGGTCTTCTCTCTGCAATTTCATCAAACCTATCCAAATTATGTAGAATATGATTCTCGACGTGTGTCGCCATTCGGTCTCGAGTTACATCAAAAATAGGCTCTTTAATGATTTTGCAAAACTCTGTGACATCTGGCCAAATTTTTAAAGCTAACTCATGGGTTACGATTGAATCTTGCAAATTATAAGAGAAAAAACTTTTCCAATCCTCATCCTTCATGTTTCCTAATTTGGAAAAATCGAAATCTTCTTTCTTGGATCCAACTAATTCACTTGCGACTTCATTTAAACTTAAGGTTTCACTTTGCAAGTATTGTGAAAAAACAGCGTCGATGAAACGATATAAATCGACATGGACAAGCCCTGCAATTTTTCCAGATGGAATTCGTCCTCTCGCAAAAGTAGGACCCCTTCCATCTACTCCTAAATTTAGAGTTACTTTATGAAAATCCGCTCGTGCTTTTAGATATGGTAAGTCAAAACCATCACTAAAATATCCAGTTAAAATGTCTGCATCTGCTTCTCGAATAATCTCACAAAATCTTTCAAGCATTTCTGCTTCATCTTTAACAATTTCAACATAGTCTTCCGTTTCATTAATATTTTTCCAACTAATAACTTTTTTAATGTCTTCTCCAAAAACTGAAATCATCAAAATTTTTCCTTCGCCAATCTCTCGGCCTGTAGTTTCAATATCATAGGCTAAAATTTTTGGCGTAAATTTCTTTTCTTCTCCTAGTGGCTTGATGTTCTTGGCAAAAAAACAATCTTCGACGTCTAGTCCTTCAACCATCTTTTCGACTTCGGATTTTTCTGTTTCAACCTTATACCAAATTGATGGCTCGACTTTCTTTTCTTTAATATATTTTGTCACTAATGGGATATCCCATTCTCTTCTGAAGTCAATTTCTTCCATGTCTCCAATCATTGATGTCATCTCGTGTGCGTCTTTATGATTAGTAATCCAAACTCGGATTGCTTTCTTTTTTTCTCCTAAAAAGTTCTTCTCCAAAACTTCCATTTTCAAAACTTTACTAACTCTTCCGCCTTTTTCGACCTCAAGTTTTCCAACTTTCTTCAGAACTGCATCTGCATCATATCCATCTCGTAAAATCAAATAGAAATTCGCATCATAAGAATCTATAATACAGACCTTTCGTCCTTTTTCGTCTCTTCCAATCATTCTCATATAATTGCGTCCTTCAAAATCGAAATAATCATAATCTACAGGCACAAATTCTAAAGTTTTTTCCATGTTAGTCGAAATCAAGCAAACTTTATATAATCTCCGAGAATATCTGTAACCACTCTAATGAGACGACATACGAAAAACTTATAAATGTTTGAGTCTTAAGATAATTATGAAATTAAGTGTAATAACCGAAAGGTCTCCTCTTATTAAAGTGAATCCTGTTTTGGGTTTGGAGGATAAAAAGAATGAGAATTTTTGTCCCTATGAGGGCGAGCAAAGGAAGAGAGAATGGAAGAAAAGTCCTACTCTTTATATTCCGTTTTTAATTAAAAAAATTGACCTTTATGTATAGAATGAGAAGAAAAAGTTTAGTTGATTTGGTTGGGAAAATTAATAAAGTTTTGCCGGAGAAAGGTAGGGTGACTGGGACTGTAATAGATAAAGGGAAAGAAAGAAGTAGAACTGATAGTAAGGGGAGGACGTGGAATTTTGAATATAGATTTTTAAGGGAAGTGGCACGTGATTTTATTTATTCTGAGAATGGCGGTGAAGAGTGGGGAGAGGATTGGGTTGAAAGAGGGATAGGATTATTAGAATATCGCTTTAAAGATGATGTTCCTAAAATGAATGTAACAAAAAGAGGAAAAGATGAGGCGAATGTTGAAATATTATATGTGCCGCGGAAAACGAAAGAATTGTTTAAGGACGAGAGGAAGGTCGAGAGATTGGATGAGATAGAAAAAATGGAGGATATAACAGAATTTGCGATGATTATATATTCATCCGCAACACGTCCTAGAGGGAAAAAAGGAACTATCCTTGAAGTTAGAGGAGAAATTAATGAAACTCGACATCCTCCAGAATTTGTAGCAACATTAGCTTCAGGAATTAAATATGACGGAATTAAGAATATGAAAGACTATAAACAATTTTCCGAAATCTGCGAATCTCTTCAAGACAAAAATAGAAAATATAATAAATCTGAAGAAGTACTCAGTCGTCTTACTCGTCTTGAGAATGAAATTCGAAAATCGCCAGAAAACCCAAAATATTTGTTTTCAAAAAGAGCGAAATATGAAGCTCCAGAAATAACATTGGATAGGGAAAGAGAAATCTTGGTTATCCGTCCGTTTCAATAGTTATTTATATTTGGACTCATTGGTAAAAACATGGGCGTTCAGATATCTGAAATCATACCGAAAAAGGAAATTGAAATATCGAGCTTAAAGGATAAAATCGTTGCGATTGATGCTTATGTGACGCTCTATCAATTTCTTACGACTATCCGACAGCCTGATGGAACTCCGCTGATGGATAAAAATGGACAAACGACCTCTCACCTCTCTGGTTTATTTTATCGGAACATAAATCTTCTTCAAGAAGGAATTAAGCCGGTTTACATTTTTGATGGGATACCTCCAGAGCTAAAACAGGCTGAAATCGAAAGGAGGAGTGAGGCGAAAAAAATAGCCGAGGAGAGATATAAGGAGGCTAAGGAAAGGGATGATAAGGATTCTATGAAAAAATATGGTGGGAGGTTTGTGAAAATAACGGACGAGATAATAGAGCAGTCGAAGGAACTTTTGGATTCGTTGGGAATTCCGTATATTCAGGCTCATTCCGAGGGGGAGGCGGAAGCGGCAACTTTAGCGAAGACGGGTAAAGCTTATGCGGCCGCATCTCAGGACTATGATGCTTTGCTTTATGCGACTCCGTATCTAATAAGAAATTTGACTTCGGGTCGGAGAAAAAAACTGCCTTCTGGTCTCTATATAGATATTAAGCCGGAGTTGATTGAATTTCAGGATGTTGTGAACAAATTGGAGATAGATAAGGACCAGCTTATTTGTTTGGCGATTTTGGTTGGTACGGATTATAATCCTGGTGGGGTAAAGGGTCTTGGTCAAAAACGCGCTTTAGAAATAGTGCAAAAACACAAATACCCGTTTGAAATATTTAAATATGTCTCGAGCAAATTCAATTTTATTTTTGATTGGCAGGAGATATTCAAGCAATTTCATGAATACGAGTCGGGATATTCTGGAGAGATTGAGTTTAAGAAACCGGATAAAGATAAGATAAAACAGATTCTTTCAAAATATGATTTCTCTGAAGTTAGAATTAATTCTGCTTTGCAAAAGCTTCAGAAAATAGAGGAGTTGAAGAAACAAAAAGGGTTGAGTGATTTTTTTTAGAGTTTGTTGGGGTTATCCTCTGGCGATTACAAACCAAATATATAGAATATAAAATAAGACGAGCACTGCTCCATCGACTTTTCTTAGTTCGTGTTTGTGCCCAACAAACATTAAGATGAATAGAATGAGCGTTGCTAGGAACATTACCCCAATATCGAAAGCAATGAATGTAGGAATCGCCAAGGGAGCGATTAAAGGCACAATTCCTAAAACCCAGAAAATGTTGAAAATGTTGCTTCCGATGATTTCGCCTACGGCTAAGTCGGCATTTTTTCTCAAGACTGCAACGGCACCTACGACTAGCTCTGGCAAACTTGTTCCCAAAGCAATCACTGTAACAGAAATTAAAAACTCGCTAATGCCAAGTTGCCCAGCAATAATAATTGCTCCTTCGACGACTAATCTCCCACCGAAGTAAATCCCGATAGTTCCCAAGATTAATTTCAGTGCAATTGAAACACCTGAGTGTTCGATGACTGAGTTAATATTAAAATTTCTACCCCTAAGTTCAGTTATCTTATAGATATAAAATAAAAAAATCCCGAATAATGATAGTAAAATTAACCCGTCGTTTCTGGTTAAGAAATCCTTGCCGCCGAATAGGCTCCCGCTCAAGACGAATAAAACAAATGATGCCAATAACGCAAACGGGATTTCTTCCCAAATTATCTCTCTCTTTATGTAAACCCCCCCAATCATCGCGATAATTCCTAGGACTAAAAGTATATTTGTAATGTTGCTCCCGATGATGTTCCCAAAAGCTACTTCTCCTGCGCCCTCTGTTGCTGCGAATAAATTTACAATTAACTCTGGCAAACTTGTCCCGAATGCTACGACTGTTAATCCTATAATTAAACTTGAAACGCCGAGTTTTCTTGCTAAAGATGAAGCTCCGTCTACTATCCAACTTGCACTTTTTACGAGAAGAAAAATCCCGAGTAGAAAGAAAAAGACTGTAATCACCATCTGAAATTAACACAAGACTTATATAAAAGTTTAACCATGCAATGAAATGATAATTGGTATTCTTCTTGGCGTGGCACTTGCAATATCTATAACATCTTTTTTGATTATTCTGACATCTGCGGTCGGGGTTCTTCGTGAAAATGTTGCAACTGGTGCCGTCATTGGAACATCTCAAGCAATATCTTACGCGACAGTTAGCTTAATCGCCTCTCTTGTTGTTACACTTCTTTTAGTTTTAATTTTGATAAAATCAACATTTCTAAAACATTAAGGATTTTCTAGTCTTTTTTCTTCGACTTTACTGCTGGCACTGATGATTGCTCTATCTTTTTTGCTTTTTTCTTTGGCTGCTTTTTCTTTGGCCGCTTTGATTTGCTTTGCGAAATATTTCATCATGATAGAATAGATAACCCCGAAGAATGCGCTTGCAACTAGGACGAACAATGAGATATACCATGCGGTTACTAGACTTTCGACCCAAATGACGAGGTTTTTTCCGAAACTTTGCATTGCAAGAGTCGCGATGATTATGCTCCCTGCAAGATTCATTAGGGGATTCCAATTAAAGATTTCTCTAACTGGCACCAATATAAATCCAATTAATAAAATCCAGAGGACAACGGAAAAAATAAATATCCAGCTAATTTCTAGTTCAACTCCAAGGATAATTTTACTGAAAGGTCCGACATATTTATTTATCTTCGCAATTCTCTCGTCGGCTTTTGTTTTGAATGGTTTATATCCTTCGAAATTAACTTCTCCTTCGGGATTAATTGGTATGTTTTCGACCATCTTATTTATATCTTCAACTTCTTTCTCTCCAAGTTCTTGGGATGTGGGGTCTTCTACAGCGGAAACGAATATCAAACAGAACAAAATTAAAAATACACCGAGTCTTTTCATGTGATTAGTTGGAATAGGATATTTAAAAAGTTTAGGAGTGGGTCGGTTGCAAAATTTTATATAGTTTGTCGGCGGGTTCTTTGGATGAGGTACTATCGGATTCGAGCTTCGGATTTGGCTGTCGTTGAGATTTCTGGTGATTCTTGTAAGAAGTCTAATGTTAAATTTGACGACGCTGTTAGTGTTGCTAAGCTTTTTAAGAAACATGGGACGTTGAAGTTGATTCGTGATGGGAAGTTTTTGAAAGGTGGGTTTTGTGATGGGAAGGTTGTTGGAGGGAGGATTGATATTTTGCCGGATGGGACTAAGTTAGGGAAGGCGTTTCCGCTTTTTGCGCGTAGATTGAGGGTTCATGATGAAAAGTCGTGTTCCCATTGGGATGTTATTTTTGAGAATTTAGGTGGGAGTTTGAGTTATATTTATGATGTTGATAAGGTGAGAATTTCTACGGCGAGGAAGTATCGTCGGGTTGATGAGTTTGGGAAATGCTTGGGAAAATTGCAACGGAATTTAATGGGGGCATTGGGTGAAGATAATATGGTTTTGCCGATGTTGGTTTTGTTAAAGACGCGGATGAGGGTGGGGAGTGAGATTTATTATAAAAAGAATAAACATAAGGGATTGACGACGCTGAAGAAGAGAGATTTGAAGATTGTTGGGAATAGTGTGAGATTTGATTTTGTTGGGAAGGATGGTGTGCCACAGAATATTGTTATGAATTTTTCGGGGAAGGTTGTTGGAGAGTTGAGGAGGATTTTGAAGAAGAGGAAGATGGGTAATTTTGTTTTTCTTGGAAAGAATGGTGGGGTTTTGAAAGATACTGATTTTGAGAAGACGTTTGAGAAATATTGTGGGAAGAGATTTTATCCGCATATTGTTAGGTCGTATTTTGCTACGTGTGAGGTGGAGAAATTTTTGAAAAGGAGAAGGGGAGACGCCCGGAAATTTTGTTTGGGTTTGGCTAGGAAGTTGGGGCATAAGAAATTTTCGAAGAAGAGTGGGAATTGGGAGGAGAATTTTGAGATGACGTTGCATTATTATGTCAGACCGGATTTGGTGAATAAGATAAAAAAGTTGGTTAGTAATTAAATACGGCAATTTATTGCAATCAAAGCCTTTATAAAGAAAATTCCTTCTAATCTTTTATGATAGACGGGTTATCTAAGGTATTTAAGAATTATAGGATTTTTACGGGTAGAAAGTCTGGAGAGTTTTATTGATGGCAAGTGCGAAAACTGCTTCGAAAAAGGCGCAATTGAAGGTGCAGAATATTGTTGCTACCACTTCGCTTGAGAAGGATGTTAGTTTGACGAAGCTGGCTCGGACACAGCCGAATACTGAGTATAACCCGGATACTTTTCCTGGTTTGGTTTTGAGAGTAAAGAAACCGAAAAGTGCAGTTCTGGTTTTTAGTTCTGGGAATTTGGTTTGTACGGGGACGAAATCGGTAGCGCAGGTTAGAGATGTTGTTCAGCAGGTTATTAAGCAGTTGAAGAGGATTGGGGTGAATGTTAAGATTAAGCCGAAGATTACGGTGCAAAATATTGTAGCGAGTGGTGCGATTAATTTGGACTTGAATTTGAATACGTTATCGCTGGAACTTGAGAATACCGAGTATGAACCGGAGCAGTTTCCTGGGCTGGTGTATAAATTGGAAGACCCGACCGCGACGTTTTTGTTGTTTAGTAATGGGAAATTGGTTTGTACGGGGACGAAGAATAAGGCACAGTTGGAAGATTCGATGATTCAGTTGGATAAGAATGTTAGGGCGGCATTGAAGAGGATTAAGGAATTGGCGAAGAAGCGGGCGACGGAAGAGGATGAGTTTTAGGGGCTAGAATTTTGGATTGGGCGGTAGGATTATAAAATGAAATTGTTAATTTTTAGTGTGCCTGGTTAGCTCAGTTGATAGAGCGTTACATTGGTAAAGTAAGTTCAAAGAACTTTCATGTTTTGAATTTCAAAAAATCCAAAAATGTAGAGGTCGCGGGTTTGATCCCCGTGCCAGGCTTACCTCACCCTCTCCTCTTCACTAACGTTAGCCTTAATCGCATTCCCCACCATATGCGTGGTATCTACTCCGATGTCCCAGAGTGATGAGGCGGTTTGCCCAATCCAGCCGATGTAAAGATAGGCTCCGTTAACGATTCCCTTTGGTGAGGTCATGTCGATTTGGCCGGAAGAAAATATTCCTATTATTGAAAGATATATTATTAGACCGATTAAAATCATTCCGAGGACTTTGTATTTTCTCGTGTGATGTTCTACTTTTAAGAAGAAGAGACCGACGATTACGAGGACTCCTATCGCTATCCATGTTATCATTTAATTATATGGTTAAACTTTTATATAAGCTTTTTGTTAGGTTGTTATGAAGAGGAAAGGGTTTCGGATTTATTTGTTTCGGCATGGACAGACGACGTTTAATCGGGATGGGCGGTTTACTGGGTGGATGGATTCGAAATTGACGGCGCAGGGAAAGAGGCATGCTTTGAAAATTGTTCGACAGCTGAAGGGTAAGAAAATTGATGTTGCGATTCATACTAGGTTGTCGCGGTCTAAGGATACTTTAGTTCCTGTTTTGAAATCTCATCCTGAGTGTAAAATTATTTTGGAGGATGACCGGATGATTGAGAGAAGTTATGGTGATTTGGAGGGGGAGACGCATGAGCATTTTATTGAGAGAATTGGGAAGCAGGAATATGATTTACGGGTGCATGGCGACGCTGTTGTAAGTTTGGATAAGGGGAATAGAAAGAAAATTGAGGAATTTTTTGGCGAGGAAGATTATAACATTATCCATCGTGGATATAAGATTGCGCCGCCTGGTGGTGAGAGTTTTGCGGATGTTGAGAAGAGGGTGAGGAAGTTTGTAAAAAGTTTGAGGAAGTTTGTGAAGAAGAATAAGGTGAATGTTGCGATTTCGGCGCATGGGAATTCGATTAGGTTGTTTCGGAAAATTATGGAGGGGGCGCATCGGAAGAGTGTTGTGCGGTGGGTGATTCCGTATGATAAGGTTTATGAGTATGATGTTTGATATGAAAAACTTGAAAGGAGGTATAAATAATGAAGAAAACAAATAATTTGTTTTTGATAATGCTTTTGTTGGTTGGAACTTTGGGTTTTGTCGTCGCTGATGAGGAAGAAGAGTCTGATATACCTGAGGCGAAAAAGGTTGGATTTTTTGAGGATAGGATGGACCGGATAAAATTTGCTTTTACTTTTAATAAGGAGAAAAAGATTGAGCGGGCTTTGACTATGGCTGAGAAGCGTTTGGCTGAGACTGAAGTTTTGGCGGAGGAAGACCCCGAGGCTTATGAGAGAGCGCAAGAGCGATATGATGAACTTGTTGCTCGTGCGGAGGAAATTCTTGAGGATATGGAATCTGAGGCTGAAGATGCGGAGGACTCTGTTGAAAATATAGAACGTGTTGCGCGAATTCAAAATAAGTTTGAGAGACATAGAAGTCATGCTGATGAGATTTATACTCGTGCTAGGGAAAGGTTCGAGGCAAACAATGCCAGCGACGAGAAACTTGAAAGATTTGAGATGTTCCATGAGAGAGCTTTGAATCGGAGTTATAAAATGGAAGAGAGGATTCTTGAGAGGAGAGAAAATATTATTCAAAAACATAAAACTTTGACTGAAATGGACGACGAAGAACTTGAGGAGTTGCTTGTGAAGATTGAGGATGACGAGGGCTTGAAAGCTGCTCGAGAAAAGCGAGTGGAGTTGGCTGAAATTCGAGTTGAAAAATTGGAGCAGATTGGAGAGAAAAGACTTGAAATGGCGAGAGAGCGTCTTAATAATGCGGATTTGAGTGAAGAGGAAAAGGCTAAAATTCGAGAGCGTCTTGAGGATGTTGAAATGAAGCTTGATAGATTTGGAGATTTAGCGAAGAAAAGAATCGCAACCCGTGTTGAACTTTCTGAGGAAGGAGCTGAAAATTTGCAAAATGTTGTTGAATCTGAACTTAGTAATTTAGCAGTTTAATCTTTTTTTTATTTTTTTATTTTTTTATTTTAAATAAAAACCATTTTTTTCGTCGTGAAAATTTTTTTGAATGGCGATAAGTTCATAAAAGTGACTTTCCGTCGGAAAATTTCATGTTATAAAGGAAACCTTTATAAAAGGATTTTTGCGGTTAATATTACAAAATGAAAACTTTGGAGATAATATCCAAGGCTTCAATTGATAATTTTGAGGCTAGAATGAGCGCTGGACCGTTGAGTCGGGTGTGATGATGATCAATTCTAGTTATGTCTTAAAGTGATGGAGCGATCTTTCTAAATAAAATACGTCTGTGCGATGTATGAATTAATTTAGATATCATTCATAATTTTTATGATAGCAAATTTTCAAAGGTTAACCTTTATCTTTGAAAAGCAAAAAAGGATTTGTATTCTCGAATACATAAAGAACAATTTTGTTTAATTCCAGTTTATCCTGCTGGAGGATGCAGCTATTTGGTTTGGGTTTAGACATGCAAGTTTTTTCTTTTAGTTTACTATTAGGAAGGCGAACTGCTCAGTAACACGTAGATAATCTACCCTTGAGTCGAGGATAAGCACGGGAAACTGTGTCTAACACTCGATAGGGGATTCGACCTGGAAAGGTATATCCCTGAAACTCGTGCTCAAGGATGAGTCTGCGGCTGATTAGGTTGTTGGTGGGGTAACTGCCTACCAAGCCGATTATCAGTACGGGCTCTTAGCGGAGTTGCCCGGAGAAGGAATCTGAGACACTATTCCTAGCTCTACGGAGTGCAGCAGTCGCGGAACTTTTACAATGCACGCAAGTGTGATAAAGCGAACCAAAGTGCTTTTCGTTTAGAAAAGCTTTTTCTCAGTGTAAAAATCTGGGAGAATAAGGACTGGGAAAGACTGGTGCCAGCCGCCGCGGTAATACCAGCAGTTCAAGTTGCATCCCTTTTTATTGGGTCTAAAACATCCGTAGCTTGCCGTTTAAGTCTCTTGTGAAATCTCACGTCTCAAGCGTGATGAAGTGCAGGAGATACTGAGCGGCTAGAGATCGGTAGACGTAAGAAGTACGCCGGGGGTAACGGTCAAATGTGTTAATCCTCGGTGGACTAACGATGAGCGAAGGCATCTTACGAGGACGAATCTGACAGTGAGGGATGAAGGCCAGGGGCGCAAAACGGATTAGATACCCGTGTAGTCCTGGCAGTAAACACTGCTCACTAAACATCGGGCCCTCTTCGGGAGGATTCGGTGCTGAAGCGAAGGCGAAGAGTGAGCTACCTGGGAAGTATAGTCGCAAGATCGAAACTTAAAGGAATTGGCGGGGAGACATACAACGAGTGACGCGTGCGGTTCAATTAGATTTTACACCGTGAACCTCACCAGGAGCGACAGCAGGATGAAGGTCAGTCTAAAGGGCTTACCTGACACGCTGAGCGGAGATGCATGGCCGACGTCAGCCTGTGCTGTGAAGTGACCTGTTAAATCAGGTAACAGGCGAGACCCGTGTCGATAATTACTACAGAAATGGGTACCTTATCGAGACTGCCTTGGTAACAAGGAGGAAGGTGCGGGCTACGTTAGGTGAGTACATCCCTAATCCCCTGGGCTACACGCGCGCGGCAATGGTATGTTCAAATGGATGCGACTCCGAGAGGAGAAGCTAATCCCCTAACGCATATCTCAGTCCAGATTGAGGGTTGCAACCCACCCTCATGACGATGGAATTCGTAGTAATCGGATATTAGCACTGTCCGGTGAATAAGTCCCTGTCTCTTGCACACACCGCCCGTCAAACCAACCGAGTTATGGAGGGGTGAAGCCCTATTTGGGAAGAACCTTTCTACGACAAGGTAGGTTAAGTCGTCACAAGGTATCTGTAGGGGAACCTGCAGATGGATCACCTCCTATAAATTTTTTGAGAATAATTTCTCTAGTAAATTTTTAAATTAATATTAAGCAACAGAATTGGTCATCTAGTTTCATTTTGTATGGGACTTGAGGATCTCAGGTCTTGTAAAGGGCCTGTAGTCTAATGGTAGAATAACTCGCTTGCACCGAGTAGACCCGTGTTCGACTCACGGCAGGTCCATGGGATTCCTAACGAGTTGAAATTCGACTCCGAAGAAAATCCATTGTTTCCTTTTGGGAACAAACAGAACGAAGAAGTTCGCAAACGACGTTTGCGGATGGAGTTTGAGAATGACGGCTAACCCCCGTTTTATATTCGATGAGAACAGTATAAAAAATCACTATAGACATTTAGTGTAAAAACTAAATAAATGATTTGATTGATCAAATGAAAGATAGATTCTATGAAACTATTAGATGGATAGCTTGGTTTAAATTTTGATGAAGGACGTGGCAAGCTGCGATATGCTCGGGTGAGGTGCATGCAACCTTTGACCCCGAGATTTCCGAATGCGAAACGTGTTTATTCCGAAAGGAAGAGCAACGCCGGGAATTGAAACATCTTAGTACCGGCAGGAAAAGAAAATAATAATGATTCCCCTATTAGCAGCGAGCGAAAAGGGAACAGGGCAAGCTGAATCTCTCGTGAAAGCGAGTAAGAGATGTGGTGGCACATAATGGTTAAGTTTTTGAGTTGAAGTCTGCTGGAAAGCAGCACTTTAGAGGGTGATAGTCCCGTAAACGAAGAAAATATATCAGGTGCTAAAAGAGTAGGGCGACTTGGATTAGTCGTCTGAATATGGGAGAATTAACTCCTAACCCTAAATAGTAATTTAAGTCCGATAGCGAACGAGTACCGCGAGGGAAAGCTGAAAAGTACACTCACAAGTGAGTTAAAAGACTTGAAATCTAATAGTTACAAAATAGCTACGGCCTTAAGGGGTTGTAGCGTGCGTTTTGAAGAACGAGCCAGGGAGTTTATTTTTGTGGCGAGCTTAATTAAGGAAGGCGAAGCGAAAGCGAGTGTGAAAGCGCGTTAGTCACAAGGGTAAGACCTGAAGCCAGATGATCTATTCCTGAACAGGACGAAGTTTTTTGAAAGAGAAATGGAGGTCCGAACCGTTGTTACGTGCATGTACTCGGATGATTTGGGAATAGGGGTGAAAAGCCACTCTAATCTGGCGATAGCTGGTTCCTGCTGAAATATGCCTAGGTATAGTTCGGTATAGTTTGTTTATGGGGTAAAGTACAGATAAATTTTGCAGGGCAACTTTGCTACGGAAATTTTTCTAACTCAGAACCTATAAACTGCGTAATACCGGAAACAGCGGCAGCATGTAAGATGCTGTCACGAAACCCGAACAAGGGAGCCCGAAGTTAAGGCCCCAAAATATCTACTAAGTGTAACGAAGGGAGTCATAATTCTGAGACAGTGGGGAGGTAGGTCTAGAAGCCGCCATCCTTTAAAGAAAGCGTAACAGCTCACCTATTGAGAATTATGGCCCCTAAAATGGACGGGGCTAAAGTAGATTGCCGATACTTCGGATACATCCGGAAATGGATGTCATGGTAAGCAGGCGTATTAGTTGCGCAGAAGGTTTCGCGTAAGCGATGCTGGAGCGACTAGTAATGCGAATCCTGGTGTGAGTAGGATCTGATCTTTCTGAGAACCGAAAGACGTCGAAAGGGTACGGTTTCCTTGGCACTATCAATTAGCCAAGGGTTAGTCTGCACCTAAGTCGTATCTTAACTGAGTACGACGACGGAGAACAGGTTAATATTCCTGTACTTGACTTTTTTGTTAAGTCTCTAAATCGCTTTGGGATAGGTGGAATGCCGAAAGGTATCGGAAAAGAGAAGCTTGTGGATTGTAATGAAGAGAAGTTTGCAAATCTTTCCTTATCCGCTGAGTCCGAGAGCCAGCGAAAAGTTTAGAGAATAGAAAGAGTCGAGCAGTACCAAGAACTGGCACTGGTACCCTAGCTGAGAAGGCTAAGACGTGAAGGGTTAATCAAGTTAAGGGAATTCGGCATAAATAGTCCCGTATCTTCGGTAGAAGGGATGTCTATTCTTTTGCATGATTCATTGTGTGGGGGAGTAGATCTCAGTAACAAGGATGGCACGACTGTTTACCAAAAACGTAGCTGAGCGCAATTCCGAAAGGACGAGTATGCTCGGTGAAGTCTGCCCAGTGGTGGTGCCTAAACGCCGGTTTCAACCGGTCGAAAGCCCATCAAACGGCGGGCCTAACTATGAGGCTCTTAAGGTAGCGTAATGCCTTGTCGTATGAATTGCGACGTGCATGAACGGCTTAACGATGTTGTCACTGTCCCTAACTTGCACCCTCCGAAATCATTTACCGGTGAAAAGGCCGGTGTCGTCTAGTGGGAAGCGAAGACCTTGTAGACCTTTACTGCAACCTGTTGTTGCGAATTTATTATGATTGCCCAGAGTAGGTAGGAGCGTTGAAGCCTTGATTTCGGTCAAGGTGGAGCAAAAGTGTAACACTACCCAATTTTAATGGATCCGCTAATCTGAGAAGTTGGAGACAGCAATTGGCGGGCAGTTTGGCTGGGGCGGCACCCCGCAGAAAGAATATCTGTGGGGCCCAAAGACAAGCTCATCCAGGTCGGAAATCTGGAGTAGAGTGTAAAGGCAAAAGCTTGTCTGACTGTGCTTTGAACAGCAAGAAGCGCAGGAATGAAAGTTGGGCTTAACGAACCATCTATGATTTTTAATGGATCAAGATGATGACAGAAAAGGTACCTCAAGGATAACAGGGTTGTCGCCCCCGATAGTTCACATTGACGGGGCGGTTTGCTACATCGCTGTCGGCTCTTCCTATCCTGGATGTGCACAAGCATCCAAGGGTGTCGGAGTTCACGCATTAAAAGGGATCGTTAGCTGGGTTAAGAACGTCGTGAGACAGTTTGTATGATATCTACTAGATGTGTTATTGTCTGAGTGGAAGGACCCTCCAGTACGAGAGGAACGTGGGTTCGCAGCCACTGGTCTACCAGTTGTTATGAGCAGGCTGGGCAGCTACGCTGTATACTGATAAGTGCTGAAAGCATCTAAGCACGAAGCAGTCCGCAAAACGAGACAATATAGGCCGCAGTAAAAGACTGCGTTGATAGAAATGGTGTGTACGCATTGAGCTTTTGCGATTTGTTCAGCATGCATTTACTAAAAGCCAAATTTTATCTTTTGTTTGATTAAGAGAGAATGATTGAGAGAGAAAGGTTAGTGATTTTTTATACTGTTCTTTTCATTGATTTTGAAAAGTTTTTATTGGGACGGGAGTTTTAAAATTTATGAAACAATTAATTCAATTCAGATATTGCATCTTTTATTTTTTCTCTAATTGATTTTATTTCAGATATCTCTACGCATACTTTTTTATCACATGTGAAAGAAACTTTTTTTCCTATACTAACAAAAATAATTTTATATCCTAAGTCTTTTGCTTTTTTTACTTGACTTTTTTCTCTTCTTTGAGTAGGATCTACCGAACATAATATAACAATCTTTTCTTTACTTAATATGAAATCAAATTCCGTTATTCGTTTTTTTGTATTCCCTATTGGGGCTTTATAGAGATCAACGTTTCTGTATGGATTATAACCTAAATCCTTTAGAATGTAATAGCAAATATCCTCGAGAAAACAAGCCGGATTGTGTTTCCATGTATATAAGACGTCTTTATTTTTTATGTTATAAAGACTAAGGTCTCTTTTAGACTCGTGCCCGCATGGTAGGTCAATGTCATTTTTTACTATTGATATTCCTGCCTCTCCACAATCTTTACAAAATATTATTTTTTGTTTTAATTTTTTTACAACTTCATAATTTTTGAATTTATTAAATAATGAAGGTTCCCCAAAAAATCCAATTGAATTATATCCTATCGAAGAAAGTAATTTGGTAAATGGGCTTCCCATACCCCCCAATAATTTTAATGTAATCTTGTTATAATCTTGTGGGTCTATAAAAATTTGCCTCTCGAAAGGATCTATCCCGCGCAAATCTCCATTTTTTATATTTGCTCTTGCTTCTTTTTCTTCTTCTTTTGGAGTAGGTGGAGGACGAGGGAAGCATCTATGGTACTCTCTTAGAAGTATCTCTGCTGATTTCACTGATTTAAACATAAGTTCTCCCACTTTTAGAAAATCATTCGATTTCGCTGGATGAGGTCTCCCCCAAATTTTTTTATTATCAATCCAAAAATCTTTTGACATATAATAAACCTACCACCCAAAAACCTTTTTTGAAGACACTACAAGGTCTTTTACTGAAGTACTTTTGGGATATTTTTTGAAAAATTTAGTTAGTATCCCCTTTTCTAGTAAATATCTTCTTTTTAATATTGTCAACCTTGCTTTGCCTGTTGCTGTCAAAAAATATGAATATTGCCCTTCTTCACCTAGCTCTTCTTTTATTATATTTAACTTAATCAATTCATCTAAGCTCTCCTTAAAATCAAAAGAATATGGTCCGTATAGATATCTTCTAAAATTAAATGTGAATGGATACCCTATCTCTTGGTCCATTTTACTAATACAAACTATTTTTTGTAATCTTTTTCTAAAATGAATTTTGTCAAACTTAGATATTATATATAGAATGCCGAAAAGGTCTCTCTCTTGCATACTATTATATACTCATTTCATATTTAAAAATCTTCTTATTTTACTTTTCCACCAACGGCACAAAAGAAAACCCAAGATACTCTATCTTCCTAATCTGATTCTTTTCCTTTTTTATCTTTACAATTGAATTCCCCACGACACACACCATTACCCCTTTGATTTTTAATTGTTCCAGAAGTTTTTGGGGAATTTCTCTTGCGCTTGCACTGACTAGGATTCTGTCGAAGGGGGAGTTTTGTTTTAGGCCTTTGTTCCCGTCGGCTTGGGTGATTTTGATGTTTTTGTTTTTGGTTAGGATTTTTTTTGAGGAGGTGGCTAGTTCTTTTATTATTTCTATTCCGTGGATGTTGCTGTTTTTTGAGATTGCGTTTATTAGGGCTAGGACGTAGCCGGAGCCGCTTCCGACTTCTAGGATTTTTTGATTGTCTTTTAAGTCGAGGAGGTTTAGCATGAATGCGATTGTGTATGGTTGGGATATTGTTTGGTTGTTTCCGATTGGGAGGGGTCGATTTTCGTAGGCGAGTTCTTTGTGTTCTTTTGGGATGAAGAGTTCTCTTTTGACTTTGGAGAATGCGTTGGTTATTTTTTTTGGGAAGCCTTCGGTTTTTAGGTAGGTGATTAGGGTTTGTTTTTGCATGTGTTGTTAAGGTGGTTTGGATATATATTATTTGGGATAGTTTCTATCAAAAGAACAAAAGAGAATAGAGTTGATAACAAGTTTTTTAAAGTTTATATCACAAGAGTATTTATGAATTTCAAGTTAACTTCGCTTAAAATGATTTTGAGTATTTTAGTTGGATTTTTTATCACAATTGCACTAGTGTTAAGAACTCTTTTTGGAGGAGCTGGATTTACCTTTGCTCATTTGATATTTTGGGTTGTTGTTTCAACAATAATTTATGTTGTTTGGAGTTTAATACAAAAGAAAAATTAATCTTGTAATCCTTAGAGGCTAATGCTTGATATGAAAACACGAAGTAATTTTTTATGCTGTTCTTTTTATTGATATTTCGGACCTATGCCGTGTAAAATTTTATTAGTTTTCTTATTTGAATTATGTTATGACAAATAAAGATGAGTTTTATTCTAATTATGATATTATAATTCCAAAAGTTTGTCCGAATTATTATTTGGCTTTAAATCTTGGAGCTTCTGCGATTCCTAAGAATGTTAAGTCCGTTTGTGATTTGGGTATTGGAACTGGGAATTTTAGTTTTGCTGTTAGAGAGCGAATTCCTAGGGTTGTTATTTATGGGAGAGACCTTCAGCCTGAACTTTTGGAGATTGCGCAAAGGAAGCTTCCGGATGCGATTTTGGAATGTAGAGATGCTTTTTCCTCGCCTCTTCCGGATGTAGAATATTTTATTAGTTCTTTAATGTTTCATCATCTTGGTAGTGACGAGAGGGAAGATAAGTTGGTAAAAATTGCTCGGGCTGGTCGAGGATTGGTCAATTTTGATTTGGCTCTTTTTGAGGGGAAGACGAAGGGGGATTTGTTGGAGAGTTCTTTAGATTTTGCTAGAAGTAGTTTTGGTCCAGAAGATTTGGAGAAGATGGCTACGGAGATTTCGGAGAATGATAATCCTATGGAGCTTGAAGAACATCGTAGAATTTTTGAATCTGCAGGGTTTAAATTTGGCTTGCTATATAAGAGATTTCCGCATGTTGTTTATTCTGTGAATAGATTGTAGTTTTTTATTATTATTTCTTCTATTTCTTTGGGATTTGTTATTAATGGATTATGTCCCGATTTTATTATTTTGAATGTTAAGTTTTTTATTTTGTTTGCCATTTCTTTGTATAAATTTAAGGGGACACTTTCGTCTTTTTCTGGCGCTATAAATAAGACTGGTATTTCAAAATTAAAATCCAATTCTGTGTTTGTATAAAAATTAAAATTGTTTTCAAATCCCTCGGGAGAGGTTGTTTTTAATCCGATTTCTTTTATTTTTTCTTCTGGTATCTCTAAATAATTCACTAATTTTTGTCCTAAAAATTTTGTTCTTGAAAGATTTTTATAGAAATTTTTTAGTGTTTTTGGATCTTGTTTTATAAAATGCAGAGGATTTATTAGAAGAGGGCTTATTAAAATTAGACCTGAAGAGTTTTTTGTTCTTTCAAAATATTTTGATGCTATCATTGCTCCAGACGAATGTGCGACGATAATTGGTTTCTTGGATGTTATTTTTTCTTCTAGAAATTCTGGTAGTTTTTTAATTATTTTTTCGCTCCCGTGCCCTGGTAAATCGAAAGAAAAACATCTATGTCCTTTTTTTTCAAATAATTCTTTAAGGTTATTAAATACTGTGTGGTTTTGTAGGTCGCCGTGGATAAAAACTATTTCTGGTGCCATTCTGTTATATGTGTTTTAGCTTTAAATATTCTACTAGATTATTTTGAGTGGCAATTCTTAAGGGCTAACACTAGGAGGGCATCTCCATTTGCGAATCCTCCGTTGTCGTCATAAAAAGAGAAGTCGGTTGTGGCGAAAAGATTTTTTCCCCTTGTGGGATATTTTTTTAAAGTTATTTCCCCATAAAAATTTTTAGGGTTTATTTGAGATTTAAATTTTATGTTTCCAATGCGTGCCATTAAACAGTTTGCCATTTGATATTCTATGAATTTTTCTAGAGGGATTGTCCCTGCCGATTCTATTAGTCCTTCTTCAACTGATGCTGCAATAAAAGTATATGCCATTTGATTATAGCACATCATCATTTCGGTCGCGTTGAAATGCCCTGATTGTGCTCCGTAAAAAGTTTTGGAGATTGAGAATTTTGAGTGCATTGTTGGGAAATTCAATTCTGATTCTTTTAGATATCTGCATTCGGGATAGTATGGTTGCAGCATTGTGTCTAGAATTTCTTGCCTCACCATCTTCATATATTTTGAATAGAATTATAGAAGAACTTTATAGCGATATAGGTCGTCGTTAAATTGTCTTTTCAAGTGAGAAAGGTATGAGTTTCATTTCGGCTTTTCTTAAATGTGCTTGATAGGTCGAGTAAGCGATTCCTGCGATTTTGGCTAACTTTCTTAATTCTATTTTTCTCGGATATTTATAATACCCTTCTTCGATTGCGAGCTCTATTGCCATTTTTTGTTTTGGACTTATCGGAGGATTCGGGCTGACAAAAGAAAAATTTGTTATTTTCTTATTACTTATTTTTAGAAGCTCTATACCGTGTGTTCCTTCAATAGATTCAATGAAGTTTATCAGATATTTTTTCTTCCAGCTTCCGATGGTCCAGTATTCGGTTCCGTCTTTTTCTATTGTCATGGGTTCTACATGAATTAGATGTGGATCAAAGCCGGGTCCCTTTGTTATTGGTTCTATGATTTGACATATTATGCAATCTCCTTCTCTTTCAATGTGGACGGTTCGGGGATGTTTTTTTATTTCAGTTATAAAATTATCTTTTTGTTCTTCTGTTCCTTTTAGTAATCCCATGAAGTGTATGTTTATTCCGTCTTCTACTTGCCGAGAAGATATGGGGTATCCGGAACCGTGAGCTCCTGATTTTTTTGTTGCGTTTCCGATGAGGCTTTGAGCTCCTTCTATTTTTATTTTTGCTACCCACATGTAACTAAAAAAGAAGATTCATTTAAAAAACTTGTTAAAACACGACCTATGTCGCTATAATGCTTATTTATTTTATTAGACGAACAATGTCGTGAGTAAGTTTATTAACTTGTTCGTGACACAAAATGGGAAATCCTAAGAAAAAAGTTAAGAAATATTTAACTACAAAAGAACTTTTAGAGCAATGCGAACTTTCTTGTTTAACTATTAAAGCTACTCTTTCAAAAATGAAAAATTTAGAAGAGGCAGATTCTAGAAAAACTGAAAAGGCTAAGGTTCGTCCTTCGCGGTGTAGTGTTAAAAAGAAATAGGTAGATAATTGTGGTTTGTTTTTGCATGTGTTGTTAAGGTGGTTTGGATGTGGTTATTAAATATTGTAACTTGGTAAAATATACTTTATTGAATTGAGCTCCAAATGCTGTATACTAACACGAATATTATAAAAAATACTATATATGTAGCCATATCAAAAATTCTAATAAATCCGCAGCCCTCCATACCCATACAAAATATTCTAGTAAAAAGTGATGATGAAAGTATTCCTAAAAGTGTGGAGATTATTGTTTTCCATTTTGTTAATTTAAAATTCATTACTAATGGGTAAGGTTTGTTCTTTTTAATTGTTTTCAAATTTATATTATATTTTTATAAAACAATTAACTTTATAACCCGAAATTCTCTTTGTTTTTTGTGGTAGCTTGCTATCATGAGTGGGACAGCTAACTGTCGATATCCTTGTCTAAAGGGCAGCGGAAATGTAAAATGATTTCTGGGATGTTGAGGAAGGTCCGCGCATCTCCTTGCAATTTATTTTGTTTGGAACAAAGGTATGTACTAAAGTATGACGTCGTGAGGCGTGGCTCTGGTATAGAGACGAGCTGATTAATTTCAGAGTGGAACGAGCACCCTGCCTGATGCAACTGGAAGCCGTTAATTCGGTTTGTACAGGCTTAGTCAGATGTTAGCGCAAATCGTCGGAATTAGATTCCGGGTTTGACAGAACGTGGCCTATGTCCCACTCTTTTGTTTTAGTAGATTGAAGTCACTTGAAAAAGGTAACAAATGGGAAAGTTTATATAAGAAGAAGTTGATGGATGGATATGAAAGTAAAGTTAAGAACGGAAAGCTATATGGTAGAAGGAATAGATGAGAGCGGGTTGATTCCTGATGGGACAGAACATGTGTTAGTTTTCTATGGTCCAAATGGGAATCTGAATGATGTTTCTCTTGGGACTTCTTTTAAACATACAAAAAAAGGTGAATTATTTGTTGACGAGAGGGATTTGGTAGAACATCGTAGGCTTAATTCCAACAAAAAACATAAAGAAAAAATTGTTGGGCTTCTTAAAAAATTATCTAGTAATTAATTTCTATGAAATTCTAGCAAAGATTTTCGCTCCCTACTTTCGGTCGTTCGATGGGGCTGGGGAGAATCGAACTCCCTACACCACGGTCTTCAGCCGTGTGCTCTCCCAATGAGCTACAGCCCCATTGAAATAAAAAATTGATTTGACTTTTTAAGATTACCTATGAATACTTTTATAAATAAAAGATACTGTTGTTTATTATGATTGGTGATAAGCGTGGTGCGATTGAGATGTCGATTGGGACGATTGTTGTGATTGTTTTGGCGATGTCGATGTTGATTTTGGGGATGATTTTGGTTAAGAATATTTTTAGTGGGGCGTCGGAGAATGTTTTGCAGATGAATGACAAAGTGAAGGACCAGATTAATAAGTTGTTTGTCGAGGATAAGAGGACGGTTGTTTATTTACCGAATCAGATTGCGTCGATTGACCAGAATGAGGATTGGGGTGTTGCGTTTGGGGTGAAGAATTTGGAGAGGGGAACGGCTGAGGCTGGACGGTTTCATTATGATGTTACCGTGAGTGATCCGGATGTTAGAACAAAGTGTGGAGTTGATGAGAGGACGGTTGAGAGTTGGGTTAAGACTGGGAGGGCTGATGATATGACGATTGCTCCTGGGCAGAGTTATTTTGGTATTGTGAGATTTTTTATTCCTGATACTGCGCCGCTTTGTACCGTTCGGTTTCATATTGATGTGACGAAGGATGGGGCGGCTTATGCGACGGATTTTTTTGATATTGAAGTTGTGGCGTAAAGGTTATTAATGAGTTTCTTTTGTATTTTTTATGTTGAAATTGTATAACACGCTGGACAGAGAGAAAGAAGAGTTTAGGCCGATTGAGAAAGGGAAGGTTGGGCTTTATAGCTGTGGACCTACGGTTTATTGGTTTGCGCATGTTGGGAATATGAGAGCTTATGTTTTTGCGGATATTTTGAGAAGGGTTTTGGCGTATGATGGGTTTGAGGTGAAGCATATTATTAACGTGACTGATGTTGGGCATTTGACGTCGGATGCTGATGAGGGAGAGGATAAGATGGAGAAGTCGGCGAAGGAGGAGGGGAAGACGGCGAAGGAGATTTCGCATTTTTATTTTGATGCTTTTCGGAAGGATTTTTTAAAGTTGAATTTGACTGAGCCGTTTAAGTGGACTTGGGCGACGGAGCATATTGAGGAGCAGGTTGATATGATTAAGAGTTTGGAGAAGAAAGGTTTTGTTTATACTACTAGCGACGGGGTTTATTTTGATACGAGTAAGTTTGGGGATTATGGGAAGTTGTCGAGGAAGCGGATTGAGGATTTGGAGGGTGGGAAGCGGATTGATTTGGGGGAGAAGAAGAACAAGACGGATTTTGCGCTTTGGAAGTTTTCGAAGGAGGGAGAGAAGCGACAGCAGGAATGGGAGAGTCCGTGGGGTGTTGGGTTTCCTGGTTGGCACATTGAGTGTTCGGCTATGGCTGCGAAGTATTTGGGGGAGACTTTTGATATTCACACTGGGGGCGAGGACCATATTCCGGTGCATCATGAGAATGAGATTGCGCAGTCGACTTGTTGTTTTGGGGTGAAGCCTGTTAATTATTGGATGCATGGGGCGTTTTTGAATATTAAGGGCGGGAAGATGTCGAAGAGTTTGGGGAATATTGAGACTGTTTCGGAATTGGAAGAGCGTGGAATTAATCCGTTGGCTTATCGGTATTTTTGTTTTAGTGCGAGTTATAGGAAGCCGTTGACTTGGAGTGAGGAGGCGATTCAGGGGGCGGTTAATTCGTATAAGAAGTTGAGGAATGTTTGTCTTGCTTTGAAATCGGATGGGAAAATTAACGAGAAATATTTGGTGGAGTTTCGGGAGAGGATTGATGATGATTTGGATATGCCTGGGGCGATGGCGGTTTTGTGGAAGCTTGTGAGGGATGAGGATGCGGAGGGGAAGGTGAAGGGTATTAGGAAGATGGATGAGGTTTTTGGGTTGGATTTGTTGGAGAAGGGGAAAGTTGAGGCGCCTGGGGATGTTTTGAAGTTGGCTGAGGAGAGGGAGAAGGCGAGGGGAGAGAAGGATTTTGGGAGGAGTGATGAGTTGAGGGATTTGATTAAGGTGAAAGGTTGGGTTGTTAGGGACGGGAAAGATGGATTTGAGTTAGAAAGGATATAACATCGCGATTAAGAGAAGTTCAATTTTGAAGCAACCTACAAAACCTAATTTGGGGAAATTTTTTCCAATTTATAATATTAATTATTGTTAATTAATCTATCAATGCTAATAATTAAAACCACCCACTAAATCAAGATATGATTTTATTCTACAAGCTGACACTTTTATCATTTGTGCCTGTGTCATTTTTTGATTCATCAAAACCGTCTGTTTTTTTATTTTTTGAACCTGAATAATCAACCACAATCTTTCGAACAATTCTGTTTATTTTCTCCTTCTTCACAAACACCATTGCCACACTCTGGCACTGTTTCATAAAAATAAATGTTTGTTTCTCCGTTTTCAAAAAAATCCTCAAAGTGAGTTATGTCATTATATAACAAATCTCCAGATAATGCGTCGTATACATCTGAGGGATATTTTAATGAGATATTTTTATTTCCTTCACTTGATGCATGAATTATAATGTAGTTATCATTTACATCAATAGGATTATTGCTGTCAGAATAAATATGCCCCCCACCATATTGAACAATATTTCTCAGCAATTTAATTATCTCATTATCAATTCCGTATATTCGAAATAAGTCAGTATCTCCAATAAAGATGGATTTCCAATTGTCAAATTCTTTTACTCCAAAAGTGGCTTTTTGGTCTTTGGATCTGCCCAGAATATTTACGCTATTTTTCTCTTCCATATTACCATAAATCTCATTAATATAAATGAGTGGGCTATAAGGTGAATAAAAAGAATAATTTAATGGTAGACCTTTTGTTATTTCGTGAGTGTTGTCAGTAATTTTTATGTCTCCAACGCTTGATTCATTATCCACTCCTATATCTATTCCTGTTAATTCACTGACTCTGTTAATGTCAAATCCATCATCACTTATGTATCCCGGAGCATAAAACCAGACAAGAGTATTTCCATTATTTTTCAGATTTTCAATTGAAGAGATTTGTTGCTCGTCTAAATAATAAACGTTTAAAAAGAAAAAGATTTTTGCTGAATCTGGAATTTTGTCTAAATCATCAAGCAAGTAATACCCTGTTGAAGCACCAACTCTATTAAAATGCTCAGCCATACCAGAATTGTGTATATATTTTGCTAAAGGAAATATAAACTGGGAACTTTTTTCATCAAAAATTACAGCTACTTCTGGCCTATATTTATATCTTACATCTTCTGAGTTCGGCGTCATCGAGTCATCATATTTGTTGCTATATATATTTTTATAATTTCCAATTTCTTCCCATAATTCATCGGAGTTCCACCATCCGGTTCCACAAAGATCCTTATACCAACAACCAGTGTTCCTAACAAGATTTTTTCCAAAATTTCTCTTCATTATGTTAAGAGTTTTTAGAAGAGTGTCAACATAACCAAATTTACCTACACACCATTTATTGGTTGATAGATAGGTTCTGGTATCATCCTCATTTATCCAAATTTTATTATTTAACCCAATAGAATCTTGAAAAGTATCGAATGGCGCGCTTTCACCTAAGTCCCTATGAGTATATCCAAGAGGTGCTGCAATTATATCAATATTATCTGATTTCAATAATTTGTTTAATGCAAAGTGGTCTTCTTTGTGGCCTATATATTTGTTATATCCATAAAATGCCATGACAATAGACCTTTCGTCTGTTTTTTTCTTAATAATATTTCCAAAATAATCAATAGAATTTGCAACTATTTCATTTTTATAGAATTTATAATCAAGTATCGCGGCATCAATACTGGGATTATAGAAGCTTGTTCCATAAGGGGGATCCATATTGGGTTTTTCAGCATTATCAAATGTTACAGAATCATTATTCCATGCTTCCTGTAATGCTTTGTTTGTATTGTATTTTTCTTTCAGCCATTGCCTAAACCCCTCAATTCTTGGTTGACATAGTCTCCATTCGCCATCGGTACACTGCATAATTTGAAATCCGATAACTCTGTTAGCGTATGAAGAATTAATTATACTATCTACATATTCTTCAATTGCTATTTTTCCTGCTTCTCTGCCCGATTCACTATCTATCTCTGTCCTACCCGCAGCTCCAAGAGGCACCCAAAATCCAGGAATTAAATACCCCTCTGGATCAGCTTCTAATATTTTTTTATTTAAATAATCATTCCAGTCTTTATTATAATCAGTTCCGTTTCTTTCCCAATGTTCTCCCCCTAAAAAATTTCCAACTCCATGGATATGAACCCCATTCTTAGCAGCCTTTTTTACTTGTTCCATGGCTATATTTATACTTTCTGGAGGATCTGAATATCCTGGAAATCCAAGAAGGTTGGTTGATGTTAAAATGGGTGAATATATTTTTTCATTAATAAATAATGTTGGAGAACCATGATAATTTTTTATTTCTGTCTTTGCCAGTTTTTGACAATCTTCTATACAATTACATCTGTTTTCATTTTCATCACAAATGCCATTGCCACAGGGTCTGCATATAGAGCCGCAAGAAGCACATATACATTGCCCATCGTTATCCCCAAAACAATATCCAACTTCTTTTAAACCACTGCAACAAGGTATATCTTCAGGGGTACATTCATAATTTTCGCCTCTGCATTCAGTGTAATCATTTTTATTTTCTTTCTCTCCACAAATATCGTCTAACTGATTATTATCAATAATCCTATTTAGAATATCTTCATAAGATTCAAGAGCACGTGTTTGGGTTCCGTCTTGCTTTAGATCTTCTTCATAAGATTCATCTTTTTCCTTTAGTTTATCTAATTCATTGTTCATACATATATAAAATTCATCGTATGGATTTTTTATTATCATAGGCAATAATTCTTCCGGGTGGTTTTGCAGTATTTCTGCTACCTCATCCGTTCTTTTATCGGGGCTCTTATTATCTTCAGATATAACATTTAACCCTGTAGGACTGTAAGTTGAATTAGGATATTTCTTTTTGTATTCATCATAAAAATCCGAGGAATAATTGAGGAAGGCGGCACCTCTCACTTCCTCTCCGCTGCATTCATAATGACCTGTGCCCCAATAGTCACTATTTAAAGGAGTATTCCCAAAACAACTATCACTGCCAAAACCCATGATTGATCCATCTTCAGTAAAACTAATACACATCATAAAATCAAAATTTGGGACACTTGTTTTATATACATAATGACAAAGCCCTCCACCGCTTTCTTCTGATGATTGTCCTGATTTATAGACATATTCTGTTTTGATTTGGTAACCGATTAGTAAAAGTATAGCTACAAGGAGTGTTACTAAAAAATATACTTTTAATTTCATTATATTCGCATCTTTTAGGAAATTTATTGACATCTAAATTTATTCACCTATAGATTCAATTGAATTTGAAGTATAAATACTTGTTGAATCTATCTCAAACTTAATAATAATTTAGATTTTTTCTCGAGATTTTGAGATTAATATCAGTGTCCAAATAAAAATATAAAAAGCCCTTTGGGTAATTTATAATATGGAAAGTAAAGTTAATATTTCTAAAACCATGTGGATTTTGGCAAAAAAATATCCTCGTTCCACGACGACGTTGAATTCTATGAGGGGAAGTTCTACGCCTTTTGAAATTTTAATTTCTTGTTTGTTGTCTTTGAGGACGAGAGATGAGGTTACCGATGTTGTGTCTAGGGATTTGTTTACGGTCGCTAATACACCAGAGAAAATTGTTAGTTTGCCGACGGGGAAATTGAAAAAGATTATTTTTAAGACGGGGCATTTTAACAAGAAAGCTGAGGTTTTGAAGAGTGTTTCGAGGGATTTGATTGAGAGGTTTGGGGGTGAGGTTCCTGATAGTTATGAGGAGTTGATTTCGATTAAGGGTGTTGGGCCGAAGACGGCGAATATTGTTTTGGCGTTTGTGTTTGGGAAGTTGGTTTTGCCGATTGATGTTCATTGTCATAGGATTCCGAATAGGTTGGGTTGGATTAAGACGAAGACGCCTGAGGAAACAGAGAGAGAGTTGATGAAGATTTTGCCTAAGAGGTTTTGGAGGGAGTTTAATTCGGCATTTGTTCAATTTGGGAGGGAGATTTGCTTGCCTGTTTCGCCGAAGTGTTCGGAATGTCCTGTTGTTGAGTTTTGTGGGAAAGCTGGAGTTTTGCGGAGTAGGTAGGAATTAATGAACGGAAAGTGAAAATTTTTGAAAGAATTTTTGGCGATACTAAAGGTTTATAAGGAAACCTGGGAAAAAGAGGGTAAAATGGGTGGATGTGGGGAATTTTGAAAAAGGTGTCTTTTAAAGATTGTTGTGGATGATTGGCATAGAGTAACGCTTTTAATGAGTTGAGAATTTTTTTGTTTATGGCTGTTATTTTGAAAGCAGATCCATTGCTTTCGTTTGCTAACCGGCAGGATTTTTTGGATAGGGTTAATCCTTATTCGATTGCTGTTGATGGGGTCGTGAAGGGAGAACAGACTTTTATAGTACCTGAGGGTCCTTATGCTAACTATGATCATCATTATGATAATGGTGTAGATGTTCGAGTTAGAAGTAGTTTTATGCAAGTGTATCTTGAGATTAAACAAAGGGGATTTGTTGAGAGATTTTCTAGAAATGGGGATTTAAGTGTTAAAATGTATGCGGATCATGGGGATGAGGATGTCAATGGTTGTTATTGGGCTCTTAAGAATGCTGATAAAATAATTAATAATGAAAATAAGAGAATTCGGGATTTGGTCGATTTGTGTGATAAGTTGGATACGACTGCTGGGTCATTTGAGACTGGGGACACTGCCTTGAGGAGAAGGATGGCCTGGATGTTTAAACCCTATCATGACGCTCGATATAATAATCGACTTGGGAAAATGGATGCTGAGAAATTGAAAAGAATGATTAGGAAAATAGAGGGTAGGATTAGTGAGTATGTTGGCGGTGGAGGTAGTGAGATTAAGTTGAATGGTAGTTATGAAGTTATTGGGATGGATAACGATCGGAATAAAGAGAATGGCTGGGTTTTTACTCGGGAAAATAATCCTGCTAGCAGGATGATGATGTATTTGGATGGGATTAATACTTTTGTGAGTTTGGTTGGGACAAAGGGGAAGGGATTTTATACTTACGCTTATGGAAAGAAAACTAATTGGAATGTTAATATAGATTTTGGGGAGTTTTGTCGGAAGATGAATGAGATAGATAAGGAATTAGTTAGCGATAATAATTATTGGGGTGGGACGCCTACTATGGGGGGAAGTTTAAAAATAACTGGGAGTAAGGCTAAGCCGGAAGTTGTTGACAGGGTTATGAATGAATGTATTGAAAGTGAAGAATAGTCTGTTTATTTTGAAGTAAGATATAAAAAGCTTGTATTGTTTGTTTGATAAAGATGGCGAAAGATGTGAATGTTGTTTTTGGTGGTTGGTATCAGCGGACTACGTTGCATTTGAGTGAGGTGCATCGGTTTTTGTTGAATGGAACGAGTGATTTGGATTTGTCGAAGGTGAAGTTGAAGGCTTTGAGGAATGGCTTGGGGTTGAAATCTGTTAAAAGAATTGTTGGATATTTGGAGTATCTTGAGTTTGAAACGAAGAATGGGATTAAAGTGAAATATTTTGAAGATGGTCTTTATGTTTTGTCGAAGAAGGGTGCGGGGATTGTTAAGATAAAGAAAGAGATTGAGGATTATTTTCATAAGAAGTTTCAGCCAGCTATTGGTTACTTGTTTTCTTTGGGTGCTCCGACTCCAAAGATTTTGTCGAATATGGAAGAGGTTCATCCGTTTGTGATTGAGAGAATTGTGAGGGACCCTTTGAAGTCGAAGGTTGGGAAGGAGTTTGGCGAGGTTTATTTGGAGACGCGGTCTAGTCGGCTTAAGGTTTCGAAGACGAAGGATAATATTATTGTTGATGTTGCGGCGAGTCGGAAGAAAGAGCTTGAAGTGTTGACAGAGATGCAGATTTTTTTTAGTGATTTTAAGTTGCAGTTGCATAAGTATCTTGATATTCATCGGAAGATTTGGGAGGAGATTAGTGATGTTAAGGATAGGGAATTTATTCGGGGGAGTGATGTTAGAAAGTATAAGGGGATGTTGAATAGTTATCAGAAGACGGTGCAGTTGATTCGGAATCGGATTAATCAGATGAGCAATTATGCTAAGACGCGGCAGGATATTTCGGAGAGGGTTCGGATTGACCGGCATTTGAATGAGTTGTTTCAATATCGGTTTGAGGATTTGTTTAATAGTCTTGAGTATATTAAGGAGGTTTGGAATATGACGTTGGATTATGTGAATTCGGCGATTCGGGTGATGGAGGGAGTTGAGAAGAAGTCTTCGAGTAGTGGGCTGAAGTCGATTCAGTTGTTGGTTAGCGTCGGTGTGATTGCTGGGATTGTTAGATATTTGAAACCTGGAAGTGTTCCTGATGTTGAGATGGCTTCGATTTTGTTTGTTCTGGGATTGTTTATTTTGGCATTTGGTCTTGATTGGGGGATTAAGAAACTTGTAAAGAGGAAGAGGTATAAGTTGAAGTTTGTTGAGAGGGCGGAGAAGTTGTGAGAGATGTTGGTGTAGAGCTTGAATAGATTTATAATATAGATTGCGTTTGGTGTTTGATGAGTTGGCATGATAAGAGTGTTAAGAGCGTGATGCGGAGTCTTGGGAGTTCTCGAAAGGGGCTGAATAAGAAAGAGGTTGATGAAAGGCTTGCGAAATTCGGGAAAAATGTTCTTCGGAGATATAAGGGTCGTAGTAGGCTGAGGGTTTTGTTGGGGCAATTTAATTCGTTGTTGGTTTGGATTTTGATTTTTGCTGGTATTGTATCTGCGCTTACTGGGCATTTTGTGGATGCTGTGGTTATTGGAGTGATTGTTCTTTTAAACGGTGGGATTGGGTTTTTTCAGGAATATAAGGCTGAGGAGATTATTGAGAAATTGAGGGAGAGTTTGAGATATAGGGTCTTGGTTTTGCGGGACGACGTGCAAAGGGAGATTGATAGTAAGTTGTTGGTGCCTGGGGATGTTGTTTTGTTGAATGCTGGGGATAAAGTTTTGGCGGACTGTAGAATTTTGAATGAGAATGGGTTGCAAGTTAACGAGGCAGTTTTGAGTGGCGAGAGTTTTCCTGCCAATAAGGGGGTGAAGGTTTTGGGGCGTGATGTGGTTTTGGCGGAGCGAAAAAACATGCTTTATGCTGGGACCGCTATCGTTAGCGGAAAGGCGACGGCTATGGTTGTTGAGAGCGGAATTAGAACTGAGTTTGGGAAATTGGCTGAGTTGGTGCAGAAAACGGAGAGTGAGATTATGCCACTTGAGAAACGGGTGAATGTTTTTTCTAGAAATGTTTCTATTGCGGTCTTGGTGTTGGTGGGGATTGTTTTTGGTGTTGGAATTTTTGCTGGGGAGGGTTGGGTTGAGATGTTTTTGATTGGGGTGAGTCTGGCTGTTGCTGCTATTCCGTCGGCTCTTCCTGCTATTATTGCGATTACTTTGGCTATTGCGGTAAAACAAATGTACAAGGTTAATGTTTTGATTCGACGGCTTCCCGCGGCTGAGACTTTGGGGCGAGCTACGGTGATTTGTACGGATAAAACTGGGACACTTACCGAGGAAGAACTTAATGTGGATGAAATTTATGCTTCGGGGGAACGGTTTAAAATGAGTGGCAAGCGATTGGGTAAAAATGCGAGGAAAGTTTTGGAGGTTGGACTTTTGTGTAATAATGCTCGGGATGAGAGAGATTTTGTTTTGGGAGACCCGACGGAAGTTGCGTTAGTTAAGGCTGGGAAGAAATTTGAGATTGGGAAGAAGGATTTAACTGAAATGAATTTGCGTGTGAAGGAATTTCCTTTTGATTCTGTTCGGAAGATGATGGGAATTGTCAGAGAGGCTGGGAAAGTTAAGACGAGTTATGTTAAGGGCGCGCCGCTGGAAGTTTTGGAGAGGTGTGCGAAAGAGTTTGTGAGGGGAAGAGTCGTGTCGATGAGTGAGGAGCGGAGGGAAGAGCTTGAGAAGATTTCTAGAAAGATGGAGAGGCGGGGGCTGAGGGTTTTGGGATTGGGATTCAGACGGCTTAGTGCAGTATCACAGAATCAGGCTGAGAATAAATTAATTTTTGTTGGGTTTGTTGGAATGATTGACCCGCCTAGAAAAGAGGTTAAGGTGGCTATTCGAGAAGCATTGGCGGCTGGGATTAATGTGAAGATTATTACTGGTGATTCGGCTTTTACTACGCAGGCGATTGCTGGGAAGGTTGGGCTGAAAGGTGAAATTATTGAGGGCGGGGAGTTAGAAAAATTGGGGAGTGAGGATTGGGATGAGCTTGTTCGGACGAAGACAATTTTTGCTAGGATTACGCCACAGCAGAAGCTGAAAGTGGTTGATATTTTGAAGAAACAGAATGAGACCGTTGCGGTGACTGGAGATGGGGTGAATGATATTTTGGCTTTGAAGCGGGCAGATATTGGCGTGGCGATGGGGAAGCGGGGGAGTGATGTCGCGCGGGATTCTTCGGATATGGTTTTGTTGGATGATAATTTTGCGTCAATAATTAAAGCCGTTAGACAGGGGCGACGGGTTTTTGATAATTTGAAGAAGTCTATTAAATTTTTGTTGGCGGCTAACGCTGGGGAAGTTTTTATTGTTCTGCTGGGTCTGATGCTTGGGTTGCCCTTGATTTTTTTGCCACTTGCGATTTTGTGGATGAATCTTGTGACAGATTCACTACCTGCTTTGGCTTTAGCGGTTGAGCCCGCGGAAAGAAATGTTATGAAAAGGGGACCTAAGGATGATTCGCTGTTGGGTGGAATTTGGGGCTCAATTGTTGCTGCCGGTATTTTAATGCTGGGCTCTGCTTTCTTTGTTTTTAATTATGGGATGGCTAATTTTGGACTTGATGCGGCTCGAACGATGGCTATAACGACTGCGATTTTTTTTGAATTGTTTTTTGCCTTTTCTTGTAAATCGAATAGAAGTTTATTTGTGACTGGGATTCTGAATAATCTGTGGTTGATTTGGGCGGTTTTGGTTTCGGCTGGGTTACATTTGGGATTGATTTATTCTGGATTAGGAAATGCGTTTGAGTTTGTTGCTCTTAGTGGCTGGCAGTTGTCGGTTTGTGTTTTTTGGGGCTTGAGCGGGTTGCTTGGTTTTGAAAGCTTTAAGCTTATCAGAAGGAAGTGGTGAATATTTTTTAACTCCCTTAATAGAGCCAAATAAAAAAATAAAAATAAAAATAAAAATTACTTTTTAGAAAACTTTCTGTCTAAAGTCATCTCTTTTTTCAAAGTAGCTTTTGAAGCTTTAACGCCTTTTGATTTAGGTTTTTTAACTGTTTTTTTCTTTGCCTTTTTTGCTTTCTTTGCTTTCTTGACTTTTTTCTTTCTGGAAATTGGTTTGACTCCGGAAACACTAGCTCTAAAGACTTTAGGCGCCTGTCGTATTGCGAAAGCTCTTATATTCATAGAAATCTTACCGACTTTGATAATTGCCTCTCGAATGTTCTTATCTAGTTTTATGAGCTCTGCGTTGGTCTTCTTCGAAGAAGACAGTAGAGTGTCTTCAGAAATACGACCTTTAACATATCTAGCTCGCTCGGCATCAAAATCGTTCATTACAACTTGTTTTTCATCTTGTCGTGTCAGAATAAGTTCGCCAACAGAATCTAGCTCTTTAACTAATTTAGCGAGAGCCGCTTCGTTCATTTTTTTTGATTTTGCCATATCACCTCCTAATTTAATTGGGCATCAATGTATCGTCGATGCTATAGTGTTATCAATGGGAAATACTATATAAATGTTTTTGTTCGAATTTGTTTTTTGGGGATTTTGAGAGATTATTTTATTGATTTTTTTTCGAGTCATTCGAGTGGGATATTAAATAAAAACATTTATATATCAAATTACCGACAGTATAACATCTATAATGGGGAGAAGGAGGTAAAATGTACAAAAAAAGAGGACAAGCGGCTTTGGAATTTCTGATGACATACGGCTGGGCAATTCTTTCAGCGATTATAGTCATTGGTGCTTTGGGCTCATATTTCTACTTTAATCAGGGAGGAAGTAATACTATTTATGTAAACGCTCCATTCTATGGTGTAGCATCTAGTGCAGTAGCAGGTACTGTAAGTTTAGAAATCACAAATAAAGGTGGAGAAGACATAAGTTCTGTAACGGTTAATATAACTGGGCAGGGATGTACCGCAGATACAACGAATTTTGATGGGACACTTAATACTCCGCAGATTATAGCATTAGCATGTACTGGAGCGGTTTCAGGATCTGAGTTTAAGGGAGATATTGTGATGACATATTTGAGACCAGGTAGCGCGCTTCCATTAACATCTACAGGATCAGTTTCAACATCTGTAGCATAAAATCAAATATTATTTTTATTTTTTTATTAAAATTTTCTTATAAACGGATTGGGGTTATACCGTTTTGAAACTACTTAAGTCCCCAGAATAAGGTTCGGATGAAATATCTATTCCAATCTTTTCGTGAATATCATATGCGAACACATCTGTAGAGTGGTCTGTCCCTCTCATTTTGTAGACTTCTAAAAAACGTTCTCTTTCTCTCTTAATCCGAGTAAAATAAAGAAGGATTAATGAGTCAGCTTCAAATTCTAAAATTCGCGAAGATTGTCTTTTGTCAACTAATGGGTCTCTTTCATATATTAAAAGTGACGTGCAGGTCCAACTTTTTAATAATGAAAATAAATCTAATGCTTTTTTTCTCATATCTACTTCTTTATCGAATAACATGACGAAGGCGGTGATGCTATCCATTGCTATTCTTTGAATTTTTTTGTTTAGAACAATCGTTTCGATATCTCCCCCTCCCTCTTCAAGCATTGTTCTGATTTTTTCTGGGGTATATGATAAAAAGGAAAATTTCCCTGACTTCTCTAGCTTTTCCAAGTCCCATCCCAGTTCTAACATATTTTCGTAGAATTCTTTTTTCTTTTCCTCAAGCGAGACATACAAAACATTTTCCCCTTTTTTTACTCCTTCCATTAAAAATTGCACTGCAAAAATAGACTTTCCATTTCCACTGCCTCCGACAAGTAGATTTGTAGAATTTTTTTCGAATCCCCCTCCGATTATTTTATCCAAATTTTGAATTCCGCTGGGGACTCTTTTAATGATACTTTTTTTTCCTGAGGGTTTATCTTCGGTATCTGTGGGGTTAGCTTTTCTCTTTGTCTCTTCCTCTGTTGTTTGTCTAACTTCTTTTTCCTCTGCCATAATATTTCCTAGCTAATTGGATATAAAAACGTTATGCTCTCCTTTTTGGGTTCTTTGAGAGGGGGGTTTATCCTACTAGTCCACCGACCGTCCCTGTTAGAATTTTTCCTAATGCAAAAAAGATTCCTAAGCTTAGGATTAACATAATGGGTAGGTATCTTAGTCCTTCTTTTTCGTCTCCCTTGCTGACTAATCCTAGAACGAGTGCTGCCATAAGATCCATCACAATGATAAAGAGAATCGAAAAATAATGAATAAATTCAACTGAGATATTGACAGATGAAAAAGAAATTGGGATATTTGAGGGTAAGGATGCTGGGTCCACCCCGCTCATTAGGTTGGTCATGGTTTCGACTAAAACGCCAGATAAGGAAAATAATCCTGGTGCAAAAATTGAGACCGCCATAAAGATAAAAATAACATACATTAAAACTTGCGACGCTGCTTTCTTTTCGATGAATCCTCTTTGTCTCATGCTTCCGGATGTCTCTTCTAATAAAACCGCCAAATCGCCTCCAGCTCGAATCCCTGATAGAATGATTAAAAGTGTTTTTTCGATTTTCTCCGAACCTATCCTTTTAGACATTGCATTTAGTGACAATCCTATGGGTTTTCCCATAGAAATATCTCGACCTGTTTGTAAAATTTCTTTATCAAGTGGTGCAAATTCAGGACGGGCACTGAGTAACATCGCTCGGTCTACAGTCATCCCAGCTCTTAAATTACTTGAAACTAATTGTAGGAAATCGGGAAAAACGTCTTCGATTTTTTTTACTCTGGCTGATTCTTTTAAGGAATCCATAAATTTTGAGGTCGAAAAAACGATAAAAAAACCAATGACAAAACCAATTGCTGTTGAAATAAAATTTTCGTAAATAAAATATACAATTATCCCAATTAAAAGTGCCATGATACCGGAGAGCATTCCTCGACGCCTCTCCATTAAAACTTTTTCCCTATCTACTTTGACTAATTTTTTTCTCATAACAAACTTGGCCTTTTTGATTTAATTAAACCTAGAAACATTATCTGGAAAAGTACGACCATGACAAAAAGTCCGACGAACATTCCTTTTGTCAAATTTTCTTCTAGCCCAATCATTGACGCTACCACTGTCATAAAACTAACTGATAACGCTGGGACGATTACCGAAATTAGCATATACATCATAACTAATGGGTTTAATTTGTTCCCATAATTTTGAATTTGAATCATCTGTTCTTCATTTAAGGTTTTGATATTATCCCGAATAATCGCGCTCATATCACTTCCTGCATTTAGTCCATTGCTAATTTGCCAGAGTGTTCTCTTGAAAAAAACCGAATGGCTACTTGCACTTAAATCCGCTAAAACTTTGGACTCGGGCTCTCCAGAGCCAATTCTTTTTACTGCCTTTTTGAACTCCACACTTAGTTCTCCGTATTTTGAATTGGAAATATTTGTCAGAATATCGAATAATGGGATTCCGGAATTTAGCTGAATCAAAATATCTTCTAGTGCAAAGATTAAATTCCTTTCAATGTTTTTCTCTTTTCTTGAGATACGCACTCTGGGATATGCTAGTTGGCTAAATGAAATGAACCCCGCGAAAAGTAGTGCTAGTCCACCTCCAATCAAATAAAAAGATTTAATTCCAAAAATCATTAAGGTCACGCTAAAAATAATAAGCAGAGATAGGAATAAATTGACAAATGACCGAGAGACAATTCCTAGGTATTCTTCACGAGTTAAATCAACGCCAATCCATTCTAAATAACCCTCTAGGGATGAGTCTTTTTTGTGTCGAAATCGAGAGGAAAAGGGGCGAGACCTAGACTTTAGTTTTTTAATGCTTGAAAAGGTAAAGGGGATTACAAATTTCATTTATCACCTATCGCCATCAGAAGACTTATTCTCCTTAAATAATTTCACATTATTTCGTCCAATCTCCTTAAATAAAATGTCTCTGTCTGAGTAATAATGATTCATTACTTTCCCAAACTCTTTTAAGCTCCTGATTTTATTTTTCATTAACCACATTAAAATTTTTGTTTTTTCTTCAAGATTTTTATTAACTTCAGTTTGTGTCATCCCTGTATTTCGAGAAATATCTTCAAAAAATCGTGAGCTCTCGGAATGTTTAATCATTTTATCTCCTTCTGGAATCCATCTATAAAGAATATTTGCGTCTGCTTTTTCTCCTCTTACATCAAATTCCCCGACTTGTAAAATTCTTCTAGTTCCTTTTCTTCTATCTCGGAACATTACAACGTTCAAATTCACTGCACTAAGTAAATTTGAGGGGACACTTAATGGAGGATTGGTTAATCTGGAGACAGTTTCCGATGCGGAATTCGCGTGCATTGTGGAATAAACCGAATGTCCGGTATGCATTGCTTCAAACAAAACCATCGCTTCTTCTTTTCGTCTCATCTCACCTAAGACAATCCTGTCTGGTCTCATTCTCAAAGAATTTACTAACAAATCGAGCATTGTAATTGCACCTTTTCCTTCTGGATTTGCAGTTCGAGTTACAAGTGGTGTCCAATACAAAAATTCTGGTAACATTAATTCTCTTGTATCTTCGACGCTGATTACCCGATGATTTGGCGGGATAAAGGGCATGCATGCATTTAGAATAACTGTTTTTCCGGATGCCGTTCCTCCTGAAAAAATAACATTCATTTCATACTCAACTGCCAACCATAATAAGACTGCAATCTCGATGCTGCACGTTTTATTTTCAATTAAATCTATAATTGTGTAAGGGTCTCGTGCAAAACGTCGAATTGTGATTGTGTTTCCTTTTGTAGAAATAGGATAAAGTACTGCATTCACCCTGTCTCCGGAAACTAAATGTGCGTCTAATAAAGGGCTCAAGACTGTAATCTGTCGTCCGACTCTTCTTGCTACGATGTTTGAGTAATTAATAATTTCGTCTTCTCTTTTTATCTGAAAATTTGTAGGAAGCCATCCGTGTTTTTTGTGGAAAACTCTGATTGGTTCGGTTGAGGAAGGAATCACAATCTCTTCTAGATTTGAATCATTCACCAAGAATTCAATTTCGCCCAGACCCAACATATCTTGTATTAATTTATTAATAAGAATATTCTTTGTTCCTTCTTCTAATGTTGGAATTTTTTTTTCAAGGAGTTCCCCAGCCTGTTCCATAAATCTTTTTTTAATCTTTTCGACGGCATCTGGTTCGACAACATCTCCTGCGCCTATATTGGTCACACTAATTAATTCTTCTCTGACTTCTTCAAGTAATAAATCGGTCGCAGAATCAATTTCTGGAACTTCTAGATTATAAATAGCGACCATTCCTTTTTTTTCTATAGTGATTCGAATGTCCGTAGATTTATCAGATTTAATTATATAATTTTCTAGGATAGAACTTTTGTTTTCTTTTGGTTTTTCTGGCTTTTTCTTTTCTAGGGGTTTTTCCTCTATATTTTTCTTCGGTATTTTTTTTACTTTCTTTTTCATTTATTACCTCTTTTTGGTTTTCTTAGCTTTTTTGTTAATTTTTTTATTTTTCTTAGTGATTTCCTTTTCTCCCACTTCTTTTTTTACAGTTGCTATTTGTTCTTTCATACTTTGGGAAGGTTTGCCGGTGATTAGCTTGTTTGTAATTTTTGTCTTTCCTTTTTTTTCTTTCTGTTTTTTAGTTTCTGTTTTTAATGTTTTTTCTTGCGTTTCTTTGACCTCATTTTCTGTATTTTCTTTTTCCATCAATATCAAAATTGGTTTTCCAAATCTAGGATATTCAATTACAGCTAAATCCCCGTTTTCTAAAATTTTTGCCCAACCGAAGGCAACTTCTGGGCTGACTTTGAATACGCTTTCAATATCAACTATATCGATTTTTTTTCTCTTTTTTAGAATCTCATACAGCATATCAAGGTCGGTTCGTGATTTTTTTGTCTTATTTTCTACAAAATCATTTCTGGAAAAGGTTTTCTTCTTCTTGAGTCTTTTATTGATAATGACAAAAATCATGACTGCGGCGATAATTCCGACGACGAATTGGATTAAGATTAGGATTTTGTTGCTGACGGATGAAGATTCATAAATTCCGACGAGTTTTTCTTTGATTGTGTTTCCGGATATTTTGCCTGCAAAGCCATCGTCAGAAAAATAATATCCGCCGAAAATTGCTAAAGACAGAATCAATAAACTCCCGATAACAATAACAAATTTTTTCATCACCATCTCCAACATTGCACGACTCTTAATCTTATAAAGATATTGTTTAACGATGGTGTGGTTCTGAAGATTTAACAAGGTGTGTTCAGTGATTTTCCCATGTATGTGTTTTTGTTATCTAAACTATATTCTAATTTTTTATAATATTCTATGACTCCTATTCCGGATATTACTCGGATTTTTGTGTGTTTGTTTTTCTTTGCTATTTTCTCTGCTTCTCTCATTAGTTGCTTCCCTATGCCTATGTGCTGGGAGGATTGGTGGTTGGTGGTTGGTGGTTGGTGGTTGGTGGTCAGATTTAGGGCTTGACCGTAGACGTGTAGTTCTCGTATTGTTGCTTTGTCGTCTAGGCGGAGTCGGAGAAGTCCGAATAGGATGTTGTCGCGATTGATTATTTCGATGAAGTATTCTGTTCCTTTGGAGGCTTTGTATTTTGTTGTTTTTAGTTTTAGTTTTGTGTTTATTTTCCGCTTATCTCTTATTGCGAATCCTATTTCTCTAAATCTTATTTCGTTTATTTTTGTCTTCGGGTCTTTTCTTATTTCCTCTTCTATGTCTTTTCTTATGTCTATGTTTTTGATTCCGGCGACTAGGTAGGCTGGTGGGATTTCCCGCATGATTCGCATGATTCGGCAGTATCGTGGTGTGAGTTTTAGCATTTCGATTATTAGTTTTGCGGCTTGTTCTTTTGAGTATGGAATGTATTCGCCGCCGTAGTATAGGTTTTCGATTCCGGCTCCGCTTAGGACTTGGCATGGGTATATTTTTATTTGGTCGGGTTTGAAGTTTGGCGAGGAGAATATTTCTTTGAACATTTTGATGTCTTTTTTTGGGTTTGTGCCTGGGATGCCTGGCATGAGGTGGTAGCCGATTTTGAAGCCTGCGGATTTGAGGCGGGTTGTTGCGTCGATTACATCTTGGACAGAGTGACCTCGGTTTACTTTTTTGTATATTTCGTCGTCGATTGCTTGGACTCCGAGTTCGACTCGTGTTGCTCCGAATTTTAGGATGTTTTCTATTTGTTCTTTAGTGCAGACGTCCGGACGTGTTTCTATGCAGAGTGCTACACATCGGTGTTTTGTTGTTTGGTTGATTTTTTTGGCTTGTTCTAGGGATTTTGAGGACTTGTTGTTTAGTGCGTCGTAGCATTTTTTGATGAAATCGAATTGGAATTTTTCTGGGTAGGATAGGAAGGTTCCGCCCATTATGATGAGTTCGATTTTTTCGGTTGGGTGCCCCATGAATTTGAAGGCTTTTAGTCTTGCGTTGATTTGTTTTTTTGGGTCGTAGTTGCATTCTTTGGCTCGGAGGACAGCTGGGGATTCTGGCGTGTAGGATTGCGGGGCGTTGAAGGAGGGGCAGTAGAGGCAGGTTCCGTGGTCGCATTTTCTAGGGGGAAGCATGACGGCTAGTGGGGCGACGCCGGATATTGTTTTTGTTGGTTTTCTTTTTTTCATGGGACGGGAAGGTTTTTATGGTTTAAATGTGTGATGGGATTATGGAGCAGGAAAAGGTTTGGGATGCGATTGCTAGGCCGTGGAAGGAGTTTAGGCATTATGATGTTTCGTATATTTTGGATTTTTTGAAAGGCAAGAAGGGGCGAGTTTTGGACTTGGGATGCGGGAGCGGGAGGAATTTTTTAGATAGTAAGGAGTTGGAACTTTATGGTGTTGATTTTTCTAAGAGGATGGTTGAGTTGTCTATGGGGAGAAGGATTGCTAAGGAAGTTAAGAAAGGGAGTGCTGATAGTATTCCTTATGATGATGGGTTTTTTGGTTTAGTTATTTTTAATGCGGTTTTGCATTGTGTTGATTCTGCTGAGAAGAGGCGGAAGAGTTTGGAGGAGGTTTATCGTGTTTTGTCCTCAAAAAAGGATGACTCTGGTGACCCCAGTAGTGGGGGTGAGGCGTTGATTTCGGTTTGGGGGAGGGGGCAGAAGAGGTTGAAGAATAGGGCGAAGGAGGGGTTTGTGCCGTGGACTTTGGATGGGAAGAAATATGAAAGGTATACTTATATTTATGAGCTTGAGGAGTTGAGGGGGGAATTGAAGAGTGTCGGGTTTGAGGTTTTGAAGAGTTGGGAGGATGAGAATTTGGGGTTTGTTGTGAGGAAGAACTAGTTGGTCTTGTATTCTTTTAGAAAAGCTTTTGTTAGGTGGTCTACAGTGGACTCAAGCTTTTTCATATATTTTCCATGACTACCTTTGAGTTTTGTTTCTGATTTGCCCAATATTAATTTTTCATTAAATATATCGTAATCCCATAAAATAAGGTGCATTAGTTCATGAACAAGGACGCTTTCTTCGTTTCTAAATGGGTCTTTAGTTAATAAAACAATGGCTTTTTTCTTTCTTGGGAAAACTTTAATATCGCCACTTTGCTTGTAATCTTTTCGCTTAAATTCAATAATCTCTATTGATAAATTCCAGTTATCTAACAAAAGCCTTTTTTGCCAAATTTTTAGAAGTGTTTCGAGTTTTTTAATAGGAAGACCTTTTTTACTAAATTTCATTTTTTCTTAATCCCCATAAAATCCATAAGAGAGCCTTTATTAAAATCTTGAGTCTCCCCTGAAACCGCATTAATCTTTATCCTTACAATTCCTAGCGCGTTGTCCATGCAAGTTAGATTCCAGATGTCGTCTTTTAGAATTGCTATGATTTTTGTTGGGATTATTGAGGATTCGTTTTCTTTGATTAGTTCTTTGCATTTTGATTCTAGCTTGTCGATGTCGATTTTTATTTTTGTGGTTTGCTTTGACATTGGTTTTGGTTTTGCTGGGGTTGTTTCTCCTGTGGAAGAAACTGAGATTATGTTATCATGAATTTTTGGGGCTTTGAACGGAAACTCGAATGCGGCGATTTCGTTTTGTTTTGGTAGATAGAAGTCTAGTTGGATTTGGTTTGTGCCATACTCTAAATCTAAAATTAGAAAGGCAGCCGAAAAGAGTGCGTCTGGATTTTGGGTTTGGAAAGTTTTGTATTCTGGTTTTTCTTTGAGTTCTTGGAGTAGGTTTTGGACTTTCATAAAAATTTGGGGTGGTTTGTGTTTATAGGTTTAACTAAAGAGACGTATTATGATGATGATTTCTACTAGTCCGACTATGAAAAGGATGTATGAGGCTATTGTGAAACGGATTTTGATGTTGTTTATTGTGTCGGGAACGCCTTCTGAGAAGTCCTCTTCGGTGGTTAGTTCTTCTACTATTTCTGATACGTCGGAGGCGCCTATGATTGTGAGTTGGGTGAAAAAAGCGATTCCAATTATTAGCGTTATCACTGCTTGAAAGAGCAATATAAGTTTTCCCCACCTCATGGGAAATGGATGGGAATATTGTTTATAATCCTTTCTGAGAGATTTCGTTTTTGATTTTTTCTTTGAATTCCTTCAGTGTCATTGTGGTTATTTCTTTTGAGTCTCTTGTTCGAATTGCTATTTTGTTTTTGGTTTTTTCTTTTTCTCCGATTGTGACGAGGTAGTTGAATTTTTGGATTTGTGCTTCTCTTGCCTTTTTGCCTATTGATTCATTCTTATCATTAAGTTCGGATTCGAAACCTGCGTCAAATAATTCTTGGTGGATTTTGTTGGCATAATCTTTGACTTCGTCGTTCATGGTCATTACTTTGATTTGATTGGGGGATATCCATAAGGGGAATTCTCCGTTGACATGTTCGGTGTAAATTCCTAAGAATCTTTCTAGGCTTCCGTAAATTGTTCGATGTATCATAATTGGTTGTTTTGTGCTTCCGTCTTCTGTTGTATATTTTAATTCGAATCTTTTTGGGAGTGCCATGTCTAGTTGGATTGTTGAACATTGCCATGTTCTTTTTAGAGAGTCTTTTATGTGGAAGTCTATTTTAGGTCCGTAGAATGCTCCGTCGCCTTTATTGATTATGTATTTCATTTTTTTGTCTTTTAGAACTTCCTCTAGTGCCTTTTCTGACATGTCCCAAACTTTTTCTGAGCCAATTCGTTTTTCGGGGCGGGTTGAGAGTTCGACGTGGTCTATTTCTATGTTGAATGTGGAGAATAATTCTTTTGTGAGGTCGATGATTTTCCCGATTTCGTCTTTGAACGATTTTTCTGTGCAATAAATATGAGCATCGTCTTGGACAAATTGAATCACTCTCATTAGTCCGCCTAAAACTCCTGATAATTCTATTCGATGCACCCAGCCTAATTCGCCGACTCTTAATGGTAAGTCGCGATATGATTTTGGAGATGTTTTATAGACTAACATTCCTCCTGGGCAGTTCATTGGTTTGACTGCGAAGTCTCGTCTTTCATAATTTGTGGTGAACATATTTTCTTTGAACTTTGACCAGTGTCCTGATATTTCCCATAATTTTTTGTCTAAAATTTGTGGGGTTGAAATTTCTGAATATCCATTTGCTCGATGGAGTTCTCTCCAGTATTCAATTAGTTTGTCTTTAAGGTAAAGACCTTTAGCGTGCCAGAAAACCATTCCTGGAGCTGAATTGTTGAAACTCCACAAATCCATTTTTCTTCCTATAATTCTATGGTCGTTTTTTTCAATTTTTGAAGTGTCTAGCTTTGATTTTTGAATTTGATGTAACAATCTTTTTCTCTCTTTATCTGTTAGTTCTTCTTCCGTTTCTTCATCGCTTTTAATAATAATTTCTCTGGAAAGTTCGGAGAGTGGATGTCCTTTGACTTTTAGTTCGAAGGTTTTGTAGTAGCCGAATGGGGCTTTGATTACTTTTAATGGCGCTAATTGTTTTGCTGTTTCGTCTAAAATTTTTATTGCTGTTTCTGGGGAGCCCAGGTTGCTTGATAGATGTGCGTATGGGTAGAGAACGATTGTTTCGGATTTTACGTCGGTTGCTATTTTTTTGATTGATTCTACTAGTTGTGGTATTGATTCTTTTGTGTCGGATTTTTCTATGGCTGCTAGGACGACTAGACATTCTTTTGCTTGCCCTTCCAGATTTTGGTTTGGTGCGATTTCGTCGATTGATTTTAGGGCTTTTTTTAGGGCTTTGAATTTGATATAGTCGCAGTGCAGGTTTAAAGTTTTCATAGAAGAGGAAGAAAAGGATAATTTATAAAGATTTATACTATGTCTTGTTATGGGTGATGTAATTGACCGGTGTCCGACTGGAGTTGTTGGTTTTGATAAGCTTTGTAACGGGGGGTTTGTGAGGAATAGTGATAATTTGATTGTCGGCGGTCCGGGTTCAGGGAAGAGTACTTTTTTGTTGCAGTTTCTTTGGAATGGCGTGACGCAATTTAGTGAGAATGGTTTGTATTGTAGTTTTGAGCCGGATATTGTTGAGACTTTGAATGATGGGATGGCGCATGGTTGGGATTTTTCGAAGTTGAGCGAGGAGGGGAAGATTAAATTTATGAGGTTTTCGCCGCAGACTGGGATTGATGAGTTGACGAAGGAGTTGACGAGTATTATTGCGCAGAATCATGTTAGGAGGATTTGTTTTGACCCGATTTCGGTTTTGGCTTTGAATTTGAGTGATGGGGGGAAGATTCGTGAGACGATTTTTGAGTTGTCGAGTTTGATGAAGCGGTTTAAGGTGACGACGGTTTTTGTTGATGAGAGTTTGGAAGGGGAGATGGGTATGACTCAGGATGGTGAGTGGACGAAGACGGATATTTTGAGATTTCTTAGTGATTCGGTTAGTGTTTTTTATGAGTCTGGGGTTGCTGGGATTGGGGATAGGGCGGTTCGGATTGCGAAGATGAGGAGGACGGCTCATGAGAGGAAGGCTGTTGGGATGAAGATTGGGGATGGGGGGATTGAGGTTTTGGAGAGTCAGGTGGGGCCGGCTAGTGTTGTTACGGCAGAATAGTTACAAAACGAAAGGTTTATATATCTTGGATGGTTGGGATTGGTATGAAAGATTATAGTGATATTCCAAAATCTGTAGAATATCAATCTGGTAGAACTCAGGAAACTCCGAAGACGGGAGGGTTGTTTAAATGTGTTCTTGCCCTTGGTGCAATTATATCTGTGGCTACTGCTTTAGATTATTTTATAGAAGGACCTACAAGGACGAAGCAGAATCTGTTTTATGCGGGAGCTACTTTGGATAGACCTGATAAAATATTAATGTTTAAAGAAAATCAGGACGATTTGAATTCTTGTTTTTCAATTGAGGGGAATCCTAAGGGATTAACAAAAGGAAGAAAATACAATATCAAGTATGAGGGTCAGTATGTTTTGCCGAATAAGCTTAAAGATATTTCGCCTAGTAATTAATTATTCTAACTTTTAAAAATAAATTTATCTAATTGGTTCTCTGCATCTTTTCTACGTTCTTGATGTTCTGACAATATTCCATTTATTTTCTCGATTAGAATTGCTTTAACTTCCCCTGAGAGGAGTTTGCCCGAGGAGTATTCTTTGTATATTTTTTCTAATTTTTCGTCATCCCATTCAAAATATTTTAGCCATTGGCATGCGACGTCTGTTTCTGTGTTTCCGCCTTTTTTCCGATGCTCTTCGGTTGTCTCTTGTCCGCCTGAAAATGCGTATTTGTTGATTTTGGTTTTGATTGTGGAAGGGGAGTCTGTCATGAGGATTGTTTTTGAGGAATTTGAGCTGCTTGATTTTCCGGTGGCTCCTGTTAGGGGTGACATGAATTTTGCGTGTAGGATTGTGGGTTTTTTGTGACCGAGTTTTTGAACTACGTCTCTGGAGATTCGGAAGTGTGGGTCTTGGTCTATCGCTAGTGGGATTAGGCAGTATTCCGATTTTTTGTTGAGGACATTTGGTAGAAAGATTGGGACGGTTTGCATTGCTGTGTAGAAGATTGAGCCAATGTTGTTTGAATCTGTGAATCCGAATGAAGCTTTAATTGTTGAGAATGTTATTTTTTTTGCGACCCTGATTGCTTCGGGATACATTATGTCTGCGTGTTTTGTGTCGATTAGGAAGTGGGTTTTTTCTGGGTTGAATCCTAGTGCTGCTACATCTAACATGTTTTGTTTTGTCCAATCTTGGATTTCTTCGTATGTTTTGTTTTTTAGGTAGAGGAATTTTTCATCGTCTGTGAATTGGAACCAGAGTTCGACGTCGAATTTGTCTTGTAGCCATTTTACGAAGCTCCAGACGGAGTAGTGTCCTAGGTGGATTGGTCCTGATGGTCCGCACCCCGTGTAGAGGAAGAATTTTTGTCCTGATTCGTATGCGTCTAGGAGTTTTTCGAGGTCTCGGTGTGCGAAGAAGATTTCTCGTCTTAGGTAAGGGTGGATTTCGCCTGTGATTTTTTTGATTCGGGTTAAAAGTTCTTTGTCGATTTTTTTTATGCCGAATTCTTTGATTAATCGGTCGTAGTTGATTTCGCCTTGGACTTCGTAGGGATTGACTTTTGTTTTTGTCATGGTAAAGACAGTAACGGGAGATTTATAAATTTGTTCATAATATTTATATAGTAGGAGAGCGTATTTTGGGTATGAGAAGGTTAGTGTTGCTGTTGGTTGTTCTGATGGGGTATGGGGTCTTGGCGGATATTTCGATTAGTGAGCCGATGGATGTTTATAATTTGGGAGACCGGTTGTATATTGAGGTTGAGGGATTGCGTGGGACGAGTAATGGGAACTTGAATATTGATTTGGTTTGTGGGAATAGTTCGATTAATTTGGTGAGGATTTCGGCTCGGGCTTTTTCGGCTGATGAGGATCAGAGTTATTCTATTCCGTATAAGATTTTAGATAGAGAGGATTTGGAGATTCTGGATTTGAAGGGAATTATTGGGAGTTGTCAGGTTGTTTCGTCTTTAGGGTCGGATGTCGCGTCTACTAAAATTTTTGATATAAGTGATGATGTGATTGTTCGTGTTTCTTTGGATAGGACTTCGTATAATCCTGGTGAGAGTGTTAGTGTTGATATTGAGGCTGTTAAGAAGAATGGGGTAGAGTTGGATGGGTTTGTCGAGGGGTTGAATGCTAGTTCTTTTACTAAGGCTATTGAAGAGGGAAAGGTGAGTGAGAGTTTTGTTATTCCGGAAACGGCAGAGGCTGGGACCTATATTTTGACGGTTCGTGCTTATGATTCTGGAAAGGATGGTGTTTTGAATTCTGGGGAGGGTGTCGTTTCGTACGAGGTGAATCAGATTGCGACTTCTTTGATTATGAGTTTGTCCGACGTGGTGGCTACTCCTGGAGAAAATTTTACGATTGGGATTGAGGCTTTTGACCAGTCAGGTGTTGAAATGGGCGGACTTGTTTCTTTGAAAATTATTTCTCCGGATGGTGATGTGGTTGATGCGATTGTTCAGGCTGGGGAATTTAGTGCTATTGATTTTGCTTTGAATTCAAGTGTTGGTGTTTGGAGGATAGTTGGCTCGTTTGATGATTTGGAAGAGGTTCGGGAATTTGAGATGGCAGGTCTGCAGAAAGTTGTGTTCGATTTTGAGGATTCGATTTTGAGTGTGAGAAATGTTGGGAATGTTTTGTACGATAGGACGATTGATGTTACTATTGGGGATGAGATAATAACGTTGGAGTTGAATATTGGGGCTGGTGAAATTCGGAAGTTCAAGGTTGGTGCGCCGAATGGTGAGTATGATGTTCTGATTGATGACGGGGAGACTTCTATTAGTCGGCAGGTTTTGTTGACAGGGAATGCGATTTCGCTTAAGGATTTTGGGAATGGTGGGGTTTTTAGATATCCTGTTGTTTATATTTTTTTGATTTTGATTTTAGGGGGAGTTGGGGTGGTTTTGTTGATGAAATATAGGAAGACGAGGACTATTAAATTTGCTAAGGGGTGGAAGGCTAAGATTATGAAGGTTGCGAATAAGTTCCCCTGGAGGAGGAAGGTGGCGAAATTGCATCGGGCTAGGGCGCATATTGGGAAGAAGGTTAAGAAGGGGGTTCCTAATGGGGTTAAGTCGCATATGGATGATAGTTTGAATTTTACACATAAATCGCCTGCGGTTCAGGGTCTTGATGTGAAGAATTATAGTCATGAGGATAAGACGATGGTTGATTTTACTCGGAAGGAAAAGATGGAAGCGGAATCTGCTTTGGTTTTGAAGGGTGAGAAGCAAGTGTCTGGTGTTGTTTCTGTTGGGATTAAGAATCATGGGGATTTGGGCGATGCGGGGAGAGAGGCTTTGAGAAAAATTGTTGATGATGCGAAAGGGAAGGGAGTGATTGATTGGAGGGGGGATTATATTTTTGTTGTGTTTAACCCACTTATTACGCGGACTTATGGGAATGAGATTTTGGCGACTCGGTGTGGAATGAAAATTGTCAAGAAATTGGAAGTGTATAATAAAAAGTTTGAGGATAAGGTTGATTTTGGAGTTGGAGTTCATGCTGGGGATTTGGTGGCTTCGAAAGAGAAGGATAAGTTGAAATATACGAGTATTGGGAATACGATTTCTTTTGCGAAGAGGATGAGTGATATTGATTCTGCTAAGGTTATTGTGTCGGATGTTGTGAGGAAGAAATTGTTGCGGGACTTGAAGGTGAAGAAGGGGAAGGAGATTGGGGAGAATGCGACTTATGTTGTTGGCGAGATTAAGGATAGGAGCGGGGATGCGGCGAGGTTGAAGGAGTTGTTGAAGAGGAGTAAGCATTCTTAGTTAGTCGAGAAAGTGTTTGTCAAAATATCCTTTATATCCTACTTTGGATTTTTTATCGGGACTTAATTTTCTATATCTTTGTATAAATCTTTCTTCGTCTAGATAAAATTTACCTTTGGTGTGTTTGTTTTTGTGTTTTTTTATTATGCGGTAGAATGTTTCTAGTTCTTTGAATTTGGGACATGTTCTTAGTTCTTTTAATCGTGGAGATTCAGAATCTATTATGTGGAGAAATTCTATAATTCTGAAATCTTTTTCAAGATGTTTTAGTCTTTTTTCGATTGCTTCTGTTGAGATTTGTTCGAGGTATAGATTTCCCGTCATGAAGAGGATTGCTCTTGCTTCGTTGGTGTCTTCCCATGTTGAATTTGGGTTGTCTAGAATTTTTTGGTATCTTTCCCAGAGGCGGGTGAGTTCTTTGTCTATTTTGTCTGTTTGCATTAGGTAGGTATACTTCATTAGGTTTATCATAATCTTTCCGTGTATTGTTGAACAAATGTGTCGAAATCTTGGACGAAGTTCTTTTTTTGTATGATGAAATTTGCTCCGCTTTTTTTGGCTTCTTGTGCTATGTTTTCTAGGGAACTCATTGCTACTATTGTTGTGTTTGGGATAGTTTCTTTGAAGAATTGACAGACCCTTAGTCCTTCTTTGTTTTGAGGGTCTTTTGGATTTAGATTTATATCCAAAAAGGCAATATTTGGTGTTTGGATATTATTTGATTGGTATGTTTCTATGATGTTGTTTTTGTTTTTGAAGTAGGTTATTTTATTACATCCATAATGGGATAGGTTATTTGTGGTAACTTTTCTCCATTTTTCTATGTCGTCTAATATTGTTACGCGGTCGTTTATTAATATGTGATTCTTACCTCTCTTCATCCTATTTTGGAATAATTCAAAAAGGAGTCCTTCTAGTCTTGGGAGAAATCCTAGAATTGAGTTTGGGGTTCTGGTTTCTTTTACATATTCATTCCAGACTTTACTTAATCCCATGTCGTTTGAAATTATTGCTGTTGGGATTCTTTTCTCGCTGAAAATTTTTGCGTGTTCGAAGACTGCTAAATCTGGGTAGGATATTTTGTGCCAGGCATATTTTATGGATTCCTTGGCAATCTCTTTTTCTACTTTTTGCTCGTCTAAATAGAGTTGGTTTTTTTGGTAGAAGTTGTTGTATGTTTCTATTAGTTTTTCTTTGTTCTTCCGTCCTGTAAAATATATTGGCTTGTGTGTTTCTAGTTCTTTTATAATTGCTTGGGGTATAACACATATGTGTCCTTCTTTTATTTTTTCTGCCAGTTTTCCCATAAATGAGGGGTCTTTTACGGGGTCTTTTGTTTTATCGAGATATTGGAGAATCGCGCAGGTGTCCCAGACTGTTACATTATATGTTTTAAGTAGGGTGTTGAAGTTGATTCTTGGGTTGCCGTTCATGTAGTTACTTGGGGAATTCTTATAAAAAGTTTTATTTAGTGTAGTATGGTATTATTGGGATGATTAAAACGATTTTTTTTGATTTTGATGGGACGATTAGCGACGCTAGGATGATTGCTTTTAATTCGCTGGTGAGGACGCTTGAGGAATTTGGTTATGATTTTGATGAGAAGAGGTTGATGAGTTTGCTTGGGGTTAAGATGAAGGGGATGCTTAAGATGTTGGGTTTGAAGGTTAAGGATGTTGAGGCGATTCGTGATAAATTTTATACGTATTTTACTGAGATGGCTGTCGCTGGTGGGATTCGTCCGTGTGTTTCTTTGAAGCCGCTTTGGAAGATGAAGGGGGAAGGGATGCCGATGTATGTCATTTCTAATTCTAGGGATGATTTTTTGAAAGCTTCTATAAAGAAATTGAGGATTGAGGGTTTGTTTACGGAGGTTTATGGTGCGGAGAGGTTTAAGCATAAGGATGATATGATGAGTGCTTTGTTTAAGAAAATGAAGTTGAAGCCGTGTGAGGTTATTTATGTTGGGGATAGGTTTTCGGATATTGAGTTCGCGCGGGAGGCTGGGTGCGTTGCGGTTGCTATTCATAATAAGTGTTCGTTTTCTACGTTGGATAGGATTAAGGAGGAGGAGCCGGATTTTATTGTTAGGGATTTTTATGGGTTGGGGAAGATTGTTGGGAAATTGAATAATAGTGGATGAATTGCGTATATCGGGATATAACTATTTTTATAAATAAGATATGTTATTGTTGTTTATGGGAGATATGAGTAAGCTTAGTGAGAAAATTTTTTGGGGAGCTAATAATGTCGTTGTTGATTTATACTTAAGAGGAGAGATACCTGACGCTGAATCTGATTTTGGGATTAGTTTTAATGGAGAGTATTCGGTTGTTCCATTTAGGGTTTATGATTTTGCCACAAAAGAAATTGGCTGTTCTGTTAATTCTGATGAAATAAAGGGAAGATTGGATAGATGGGCTGAAGGGGGAGTTTGGAAAATTGACAGATTTCTTTTTGGGAGAGATTTAACTACTGCTTTGAAGAAGGGGGATAATCTTGAATTATTTGTCGAATTTCCTGATAACGCGAATTGGATTGGGAAAGGTTCTTTTTATATTCCTGCGGATAGTGTGAAAAAATATTCTGTTTGTTCTTTTTAGCCTACTGTGCTTCCCGACGCGATGTCTTGGTCTGGGGAAATTAGGGAAAGTGTTTTTTTGGCCCTCGACGGGCATGACTCTGGTGAGCCTTCTTTGCTGGAAGCGGCTAGGAGCATTCCTTGGGATTCTATTCCTCGGAGTTTTCGTGGGGCTAGGTTTGCGATGATTATGATTTTTTTTCCTTTGAGGTCGTCGGCTTTGTAGAACTCTTTTATTCCTGCGCAGATTGTTCGTTTTCCTAGTTCGCCTACGTCTAGGGAGAGTTTGTAGAGTTTGTCGGCGCCTTCGATGTTTTCTGCATTTTCGATTTGGGCGACTCGGAGGTCTAATTTTGTGAAGTCTTCGAATTGGATTGTTGATACATTCTCCATGGTTTTGTTTGGGATTTGTTTGCCTAGAAAACCAAGGTTTTCTCTGGCTTCACTTTCCTTTGAAATAGTTTGATTTAGGTGTTTATTAGGTTTTTGGGTTTCTATTTTTTGGAAGAGGATTGGGGCTTTTTTGATTTTGTTGGTTTTGAATATTTTTTGGATTTTTTCTGCTGTGTCTGGGATGAAGGGGGATAGGAGTTTGGATAATTTTAGAATCTCTCTTTTTAGATTGTAGAGAACTGCTTTCTTTTCAGATTCATTTTTTATTCCCCATGGCTTTTTTTCTTGAATCCATTTGTTTGTTGCATCAATGTAAATAAATATTGCATTTAGAGCTTTGTGAAGTTCTAAATTCTTGATATATTTATTTACATATCCCTCGCCTTCTGATGTAATTCTAGGAAGTTTCCATTTTTTGCTTTCTTCGCAACCACTTTTTTCAATAAGCCCAGAGACTCTCGAAACTAAGTTGCCAAGTTTATCTGCTAACTCATTATTATGCCTATCAATTAGGGATTTGCGAGAGAAATCTCCATCTTCTCCGAATGAAGCTTCTCTAAAAAGGAAATATCTTGCTGAGTCTACTCCTGCTATTTTGATTAGTTCGTCGATTCCTATTACTTTACCTCGTGATTTTGAAATTTTTTCTTTGTTGAATGTCCACCAGCCGTGTGCGAAGACTTGTTTTGGGAGTTTGATTCCTGCTGACATCAGGAAAGCCGGCCAGTATACCGTGTGGAACCAGAAGATGTCTTTGCCGATTATGTGGAGGTCTGTTGGCCAGAACTTTTTTTTGTCTTTTTTTTGTGTTGCGGAATAGTAGTTGAAGAGTGCGTCGAACCAAACGTATGCTACGTGGGATTTGTCGAATGGTAGTGGGACTCCCCAGTCGAATGATGTTCGTGATATGCTTAAATCTCGTAGCCCTTCTTTTACTCTGTTGATGATTTCTTGTTTTCGGTGTTTTGGCGAGATGAAGTTTGGGTTTTCTTCGTAGAATTTTAGAAGTTTGTCTTGGTAGTTTGAAAGTTTGAAAAAGTAGGTTTCCTCTTTTAGGTTTTCGATTGGTTTTTTGTGGATTGGGCAGCATCCGTCTTCTAAATCTTTTTCCGTATAGTATGCTTCACATTCTGTGCAATAGAGTCCTTCGTATTCTCCTTTGTAGATGTCGCCTTTGTCGAAGCATTTTTGTAGGACTTTTTGGACGACTTTTTGGTGGTCTGTGTCTGTTGTTCTGATGAATTTGTCGTAGTCTATGTTTAATTTTTTCCATGCGGATTTGAATTCTGGGATTAGGTCGTCGGTGAATTGTTTTGGGGTTTTTCCTGCTTTTTTTGCAGCATTCGCTATCTTTTTCCCGTGGTCGTCGGTCCCTGTTAGGAAGAAAACTTCTTTTCCTTGGAGTTTGTTCCATCTGGCTATGATGTCCGCTGCTATCGTTGTGTAGGCGTGGCCTATGTGTGGGACGTCGTTCGGGTAGTATATTGGTGTTGTTACGTAAAATTTTTCTTTCATGGTAGGATAATTAGATGGAGGTTTTTATTTGTTTGGAATTAGTTTCTGAATTTCATGGCGTATATATCTAATTCAATATCGCTCATTGGTTTTAGAGTTCTGTCGTAATGCCATTTTTTTGTGTCGTAGATTTTAGAATAATCTTTTGCTTCCATCTTCCCCACATTGGATTTTAGTGTTATGAGTTTTCCAAAAAGTGAGCCTTTTGGAATTATTATTCCGCTTTCCAGTTTTTCTAGTTCGTTGCATGCAGAAAAATCTGTATGAGAAGAAAAGTAATTTACTATTTTTTGTGTGATGTCTCTAGATTCTCTTCTTGCGTTCAATATGAAGAATGTCCATTGGTGTCTCAGGTCGATTTGTTCTGAAATATCTGTTTGTTTGTTATATCTTATTTGTCTTGGGTTATTTTGCATTTTTGTTTCTATGAAGTTGGGTAGGCTAGTTTTTCTAATTTTTCGAGTTCTTCTCTTTGAGATTCAATTTCCGATAGAAGACTTGTGATATATTGTGACGCTGTGTTTTTGACGTCGAGAGGATGGATTGATTTTTCTTTGACTGCTTTTTTTAGAGCTTGGTAGTTTTCGAATTCGAGGTTGCCTCCGAATTTTTCTGAGCGTTCAACTAGGAGTTTTTCGTTTTTATCTTGGAGTAAGACGAAGGCGATGTGTTCGAAGAATGCCATTGTGCCGTTGTCTGGATTGCCTTCTTCGAAGTCTGCTGATTTGACTTTCTTTCGGATTGTTTCTGGACTATCTATTAGACTTATTTTTGAGGCTTCTGTGGATGATGACATTTTCTTTCCTATGAGTCCTGGGAGGAATGGTACCATCAGTTCGACTCGTTTTTTGTATCCGAGTTTTGGGAGCTGTTCTCTTGCTAATACGAAGATTTTTCTTTGGTCTACCGCTCCGATTTGCATGTCGACTTTTAGGTATTCTTCGTCGAGGGCTTGCATGAGTGGGTAGATGTAGCCTGAGAGTTTTGGGGAGTTGCCGAGTTTTACGACTTCGCTTGCGGCTTTGTGGCAGTCGTGGACTGATGTTATGCTTGACATTTTGAAGATGTCGAGAATGTATTCTTTTGAGAGTTGGAAGTTTGAACCTTTTATGAATTCGAGTTTTTCTATGTTCGCGCCCATTGCTTTTATCATTGGGGGGATTATTTTTGCGTAGAAGTTGTATCGGTGTTCGAGGACTTCCCATGGCGTGTTGTCTAGGGCGGCGTGGAGGTCGGCTAGGAGAATTTTGACTCGGAAGCCTGCGTTTAGGAGGTCTGCGACTTTTAGCGCCCAGACGAAGTAGCCGATGTGTGGAATTCCTGTTGGCGCGATTCCGATGTAGACTGCGGGTTCTTTATTTGATTCTAAGAGTTTTTGTAGCTCGTTTTCTCCGATGATTTCTGCTGTGCCTCTTTTTACTAGGTCGAATTTTTCTTTTGGGTTCATGGGGGAATGTAGGAGTTGATGTTTTTAAGTTTTTGTTAATGTTTGGGGAAAGTATCTAGATGGAGAATTTATTGTTGGGTTGGGTCGTTGACTCTTCCTATAAATAGGATGTTTCCTGTTTCTTTTTCTTGAATTATGAAGATAAATGGGTGGTCTGCTCTAAAGATATTTCTTGTTGGGCTCATTGATGTTTCTCTCATAACTACGGCTGTTGCGGCTGCTGCTTCTGTGCCTTTTTCGTCAACTTTAACAAAGGCCTGATGGATTACTTGGCTGATTTGTAAATTTTTTGTTCCGTCCATGCCTGAAAAATCGGCGTTGCCAAAAGCGGTTGGCATTCCCATTGTACTTAATGTCCCTTTCATAAAATATTTGCTGTCGAATTCGAATTTGGGAAATGATATTGAATCTAATTTTGTTTCGGTCATTTGTGTTTTGTATTCATTAAGTTTTTCTGCTGTTAAGGAGGGTTCTATCGAGTTGAGGTTTTCGGTTGGTAATAATATTAACATGGAAATATCTCCGCCTTTGTAGGGTAATTCTAGGATTTGTAGGTCTTCGGTGTCGGCATAATTGAATGTTGTTTTTTCTGGACTCATGTGCATCATTGGGGTTTTCACGATGTCTGTGGATGTTATTTTGAAATCTTGTTCGCGGGTGTTAGATTCGTCGAACTCCCATTCCCAAGTTCCTTTGAAATATATCGCATTTGTAAGAACCAATCTTGTCATTGAATCAAGAACTCCTTCTGGGATTAAATTTTTGATTTTGTCGTTAGTCTGTTCTTCAATAAATGTGTTAATTATCTGTCTTGATTTTTCTGTTTCTTGTTTGAAATCGAGGTTGGCTAATTTGCCGCCATAATATTTTTCTACTCTGCTTGTGTAATCTTCGAGAAATTGGTAATCGTATTGGGCCCATAGGGCGTTTCCGGTTTTTAACTCGTAATCTTTTCCTTCTTTATTGATGTTGTTGTAGATTGCGGCGGAATTTGGTCTTAATATGTCGTTCTCTGGGAAGTGGAAAACGGATTTCATCTCGTCTGCTGTTTGTCCTTTTGCGCCTTCGTAGGTCATTGCTAAAGCGGTGGAAATGCTGTAGGGTGAGTAGAAGATGTTTCCTTGTTCGGACTCGTCTAATTTTGAATATAGGTCGAATGCGAATTGGTTGTTGGCGTTTACGACTTCTTGGATTCCTTGTTGTGTCGAGCCGGTGCCGTCTGCCTGCGGGGGTTTGTCTGGCTGATAGGGGAAAAGAAATAATACTGTTGTGGCGGTTGCGACGGCTATCATGAGGAGCACTATCCCGATTGCTAAAATCTTTTTGTCCATGTTAGTCAATGTCTAGCTAGTATATAAATGCTTTTTTGGCTCCGAATTGGTTTGGAGTGAGGGCGGGGAGAATATTAATATATTGAATTTTAATGACGAGGGTTTTGTCAAATGTTTTGAAGGGATGATGATACAACTCCTTTTTATTAAATCTGTATGGTTGTTTGGCTTGACGTCAGGGGTGAAAGAAGTTTTGGAGACTTTTCGTTAAGAAGCCAACATTGGGATTTAACGAAGTCGCCGAAGGCGATTTGGGTGGCGAAACCTGCAAGGTTTCGGAACCGTTAAATTCCTGTTAGGCGAGTCTGGGTTGTGCAATCTTCGCAGGATTGTGCACGTCAATACATTAATTCCCAGACCAAGGGATAGAGCAACGATTTTTTGACGAAGTCAAAAAAATCCCTCAGAGTCGAAAGAAAGACCGTATCAAGGACGAAGTCCATTTATATAAAAGAATCAAGAGCCCCCCAGAAACCCATATACTTGATCATTACCTACGATAATTTTGTTCAGAAGATAAAAACACATTTAATGCTGCAGGTGTTTTTCCATTAAATAAATTATATGATCTATCATCTGTACAGGTTGCTAATCTTGTAAAAACAGATAGGCCTATTTTTTCACCAATTATTTTATCTGCGATGTAATTTGCTAATCTTTCAGGTATTTTTGATCCGTGTCTAACATCTCTAAATTTTTCTGAATTTAAAATAGCCTCATTTCCGAGATGAGCCATTTCGTGGACAGCAGTCCAGTCTACTAAATTGTGAGGTAATACGTGCGCTAAAGGATTGATGCTATGAAATACATAAGGTTCACCATCATAATAACTAGCCATATGTTCTGTCATAAATAGGTCGGTTAATCCACAACGACCATTAAGATATATTGTAAACCAAGCTGGAACGGATCCACCTACTTCACTTTTTATATGAGAATGAACTTTAGTCCATGGTTCTAACTTGATGTCACCTATTTTTACATCTAATTCTGTTTCTACATCCGCTTGGAATTTCAGAATTGCTCTTTGAAGTTTGTCTACCAGCATATTGTGTGTGTATAAGTAGCAAGTATTTAAATCCTTCTATTTTTAACCACTAAATAGTAGTCAATCTCTTTTTTCTGGGGATCTTTTCCGTTTTTAGGTCTTTCTTTCGATTTTGTCTAACATCGGGATTTAGAGAAGTTTTTGCGAAGCAAAAATCTGGATGGAAGAAACTGCAAGTTTCTGGAATCTCTAAATCCTTGTTATATTCCTCAAAGAGCTGAAATTTAGTGCAACGTTCCGAAGGAAAATTTTAGAGTAAATCTGGAGCCCACCTACTATCAAGAAACTAAAAGTTCATTTAATTTGAATCTTGGACTACTTTTTCTTTGAGTCTTTTCATTGTAACCAATTCTAAATCCAAATTGTGCATAACTAATGTTTTCACAGGTTTCAGTTATCCTTTTTCTATGATCTGACAATTCCAACAATCCTTGGTTCATTGGATGGTTTGAAATACCTATGGAGCTCAAGTATAAAGCAATCCTCTCATAAGAAATTCCAATATTTATCCAATCAACCAAATTATCATTTTCTGAACCTAATACTGCATACACAGGAGAACTTAATATAAGTGATAATTCCTTTTTGCCTATTGTTTTTCCAAGGTTAAAAGTAGAAACCACGAATGCTCCTACTGCATTGGAAATTTTTCCACCATCCAAAACTCCTTTCCTGAGCCAATAAGCTAACTCTTTCCTATATTGTGGATTATTAAATTGAATTATATCTCCTTCATATACCATCCTTGCAATGTATTCTTTATCCTCATCAACGAGAAGTTCCAAATGAATTCCTTCTTTACATAATTCTCTGCAATTCTTCAACAAGTCTTTTGGAAGAGGTTTTTGGGAGTACTTGCCCCTATCAGTATATCTACGTTTTAATTGTGGAAAGTCTTGAGCGTCCTTTTTTAATTTTTCCAGAATAATTCTTATGGGGTCTGTTTTTTGCTTAGGGTGATCTATATTTATTGCATAACCATAATGATTCGCAGCAATTTCCAAATTTGAAATAGCGCAACCTAATGAAATAAAAAGTTCCCTATGAACTGGATCAGCAATGCTTAATGCTTTTTTCAAATCAGGTAAAATCTGAATTTTACTTTCACTTATCGAAAATTTCCAAGGTTGAGTATTGTGTGAACTAGGTGCAAGTCGAGCATAGTCTAAAATTGATAGCATCATATCATTATTTACTTTACCACGAGATGATTCTTTTTTATTAACCATAATTGTAAGATGTTGTGAAATTATTTAAGTTTTTTGGTGGGCTCTAGATTTATTGAACATAACATCGGGCTTAAGCGAAGTTTGCTGAATGAGCAAAGCGAATTCGCAAATTTGGGAGAGTAACGAATTTTGCCTGGCAAAATAGCCGAAGGCGGTCGTTGCGAACCGTTTAAGCCCTGTTATATACTTTGCCAGTTACGAGAGGAGCCGAAGGCGGAACGGAGTTCTGGCAAACTTCGTCCGAAGAGTTTTTGGGCTCGCCGTTCAGAAGATTTTTAATATAGAATTCGATTCCAATTAAATATGACTCTAAACATTTCAAGAGAAAGAGAAATTGAACAATCTGTAGAAGATTCAATTAGTTATCATGATGGGAATATTGAAGATTATAGGTTACAAGACCATTTAAGCAGGATGGGTATTTACAAAATATTTTCAGATAAATATTCTCCTAGAAAAGGGATTCTAAAATATTTTTCAGACAAATTAATTATGATTCTCAAGGAGGGTATTGATAATCTAGAGGAAGTAATTGCTCATGAAATAGGACATGTAGAATTGGGACATATGATTTCAAGACAACAAATAGCACAACTCTCACCTTATGCATTATGGGAGAGAGTACATGTCAAAAAGGAAAAATATCCAGAAGGCGACACACCACAAGAAAAAGTTGAGGCAGATTATTTTAGTCGAAAGTGGTGTGAGAAATTGGATGGGATTAAATGGTTAGATAGATTAGAAGTTATTTCTCTTTCTCAATATTCACCAAAGGAGTAAGGCGAGCCCAAAAATTGTATATAACAAGGTATACTGTTGAGTTTATTCAACAGTATATTCTATATTAGTGTGTAAAGCATAATTTTATAAATATTACGACCTTAATTTGAATATGAAAGGTCTTTTAGCCAAATTAGAAAAGGAACTAAGACTTAGAAATTCTTCTAAGGAAACGATTAAAGGATATGTATATTCTGTGAAAAAGTTCTTAAAATATTCCGAAGGAAGGGGGTTAAATAAAAAAGTACTTGAAAATTATATAATTCATTTTCTTAAGAGTCAGAATCCTTCTTCTGTTGCAAAAGATTGTTTTGCAATTAAATTTTTCTTTCGTAATGTTTTACATGAAAATATTAATCTTCCGGTTATTAAAAGGAATAAAGTTCTTCCAGAGATATTGACAATTGGAGAAATCAGAAACTTGGTTGAGAATACCTCTAATATTAAACATAGATTGGCAATAAAGCTTCTTTATGGGGCTGGGTTAAGAGTTAGTGAAATTGTTAATCTCAAAAGAAATGATTTAAATTTTGAAGAAGGATTAATTCATATTAAATTGGCAAAAGGTAAAAAAGATAGGTTTGTAAAAATTCCTGATTCTATAAAAGAGGAGCTCGAAAATTTTATTAAAATTGGTGATGGGAAATATCTACTTGAATCTAATCGTGGAGGGAAACTTACTGTTTCTACAATTCAGGCAATTTTAAAAAATTCTGCGAAGAGAGCCGAAATTAAAAAAAGAGTTTATCCTCATTTGCTTCGGCATTCTTTTGCTACGCATTTGCTTGAGCAGGGGACTGATTTGAGAATTATTCAAAAATTACTTGGACATTCGGATATTAAGACAACTCAGATTTATACTCAGATTTCTCAGGCTTCGATTAAGAATATAAAGTCTCCTTTGGATAGTTTTTGATGGTTAAGAATGCGACATTGATAATTACAGAGAAACCGGCGGCGGCGGCGAAGATTGCGGCGGCTTTGAGTGGGGCGACTGACGAGAAGATTACGAATAAGGACAAGGTTTCGTATTATGAGTTTTTTAAGGGTGAGAAGCGGTATCTTGTTGGGTGTGCGGTTGGTCATTTGTTTGGGGTTCAGCAGATTGCGAAGAGGGGTCCGTTTCCGAATTTTGAGATTAAGTGGCAGCCGGCGTCGAATAAGAAGGGTGGGGCTTTTACGAAGAAGTATTTGACGGTTTTGAGAAAGCTTGTTCGGGAGTCTAGTGAGTTTATCGTTGCGACGGACTTTGATGTTGAGGGTGAGGTGATTGGTTGGAATGTTGTGCGGTTTGTTGCGAAGAAGAAGGATGCGAAGAGGATGAAGTTTTCTTTGCTTACTAAGGAAGCTTTGGAAGAGAGTTTTGAGAATTTGTTGCCGTCTTTAAATTGGGGTGCTGCTGTTAGTGGGGAGACTCGGCATTATTTGGATTGGTTTTATGGGATTAATTTGTCGCGGGGTTTGATGAAGGCGCTGAGTTCGACTGGGACGTTTCGGATTTTGTCGATTGGTCGGGTGCAGGGTCCGGCGTTGAAGATTGTTGTTGATAGGGAGCGAGAGATTGAGGCGTTTAAACCGGAGCCGTTTTGGAATGTGTTTTTGCAGGTTAAGGATATTAAGGGGCAGAAGCTGGAGGTTAAGTATCCTAAGGATATTTTTAATGAGTCGGAGCTGTTGAGGTTTAAGCATTTGCAGGGGAAGAAGGGTGAGGCGAAGACTACTATTTCTGAGAAGGTTGTTCCTGCGCCTGTTCCGTTCGATTTGACGACGCTGCAGACCGAGGCTTATAAAAATTGTAGCTCTACTCCTATGCAGACTTTGAAGAGTGCGCAGAGTTTGTATTTGCTTGGGGCGATTTCGTATCCGAGGACTTCGAGTCAGAAGTATGATGAGTCGATTGGTTATGGGAAGATTTTGAAGCGGTTGAAGAAGTATACGTCGGCTGTTAAGTATGCTGTGAATGGTATACCTACTGAGGGGAAGAAGAGCGACCCCGCGCACCCTGCTATTTATCCGACTGGGGAGAAGATTAAGATACCTGAGAGGGATAAGAAGATTTATGATTTGATTGTTAAGAGATTTATTTCGTGTTTTTGTGATTCGGCTGTTTTGGAGAGGAAGCGGGTTGGCGTGAAGGTTGGCGGTTTGAGTTTTAGTGCGAATGGGACACAGATTAAGGAAAAGGGCTGGATGAATGTTTATCCGCATGGGACGAAAGAGGGCAAGGTGCCGACGATGGATGGTGAGGTTGATGTTTTGGAGATTAGGACTGAGGAGAAGGAGACGAAGCCGCCGAGGAGGTATTCTGCTGCTTCTTTGGTTAAGGAATTGGAGAAGAAGAATTTGGGGACGAAGGCGACGCGGGCGAATATTATTGAAACGCTTTATTCTCGGGATTATGTTAGGGAGAGGGCTATTGAGGTGACGGAGTTGGGGATGAGGATGTGTGAGACGTTGGAGAGTTATGCGCCTGTGATTTTGGATGAGAAGATGACGGCGGATATGGGAGAGAAGTTGGAGGGGATTGAGTTGGCGGATGGTGATTTTGAGAAAATGGAGAGTGAGGTTTTGGAGGAGGCGAAGGTGGCTGTTAGAGGTATTGCGGAAGGGATGACGAAGAGTTTGGAGGCGATGGGGAAGAGTTTGGCTGATGCGAATGCTATTGTGTGGGAGCAGGAAAGGGAGGCTAATACTTTGGATAAGTGTCGGAAATGTGGGAAGGGGAATTTGAGGGTTATGTATGGGAAGAGGTTTGGTCGGTATTTTGTGAGTTGTGATGCTTATCCTGATTGTAAGACGGTTTATTCTTTGCCGCCGAAGGGGATGATGAAGCCGGCGCGGGTTTCGAAGAAGATGGCTGAGGCCCTCAACGGGCATGGCTCTGGTGACCCCGAAGAGAATATAGAGGAAGGCAGTTTGGAGATGTGTAAGGAATGTGGGTTTCCGTTGATTCAGAGTTTTCAGAAGGGGAAGGCGCCTTGGAAGTTTTGTTTTAATATGGAGTGCCCGAGTAATGAGGAGGCTGCGAAGAAGAAGGCGGAGTTTAAGGCGAAGATGGCGAGTGGGGAGGTTGAGATTGTGGATGGGAAGGTTGTGGATCATGGGAAGAAGAAGAAAGCTAAGAAGAAAAGGAAGAAGGTGGGAAGAAAGAAGATTCTTAAAAAATAAGATGGAAAATGTAAATATTTTAAAATACCTGAAGGAAAATTGTATTTTTAGTTTTTTCTTTATACTGGGATTTATATCCGCTACATGGTTTTTGCTAAATTATTATTTATATAATTTTAATGGCTTCAGTATTATAACAGATCTACAGTGCGTTATTGGAGCGCTATATTGGTCAATAGCATTTATTCCAGGAATTATATTAAATGTGATTCCTTACTTCCAGGATCATAGTAGCTATGGAAGTATGACCTTTTTATCTGAAGTAATACTTTCTATATCTTCCTTTGCATTATATGTGTTACTTGGGGCGGGGTTCAAAAAGTTATATAATGTAAATAAAAAAATATTTTGGATTGTATTTATTTTGTTTACATTAGTTTTATCTGGAGTAATATTTTATTCTATAGATATTGGATGTTTTTTTGGTCCATTATTCAACCCCTAATAGAATGTATAATTTTTTAAAATAAATAGAAGGACGAGCTTCTAAGAAAATTAGAATAGTCCGCGTTTCCTAATCCCTGGGTTGATGATTTCAAATGCTAATTCTTTAACTGGGAGACTCCGATGTTTTTGTAGAATAATAGACCTTTTGCCGTTATAGTTTTTCAGTTCGATTAGGCATTTGGACCAGTATTTTAGGAGGTCGCCGCCGACCATTGAGACTTGGCGCTCTTTTTGTTTGTCTTCGGTATTTCTGGTAAAGCTGGCGTAAACTTGGTTTGTGATTATTACCGGAATATTCTGTTTCCTTGCTATCTCGTTTAGGGTTCTGAGTTGGTTGGCTAGTTTTCTGTTTATTTTTGCTATTTCTTCTTGGTTGTCTGATTCTATTGCGGCTCCTAGTTCTAGTCTGTAGAGCATTGCGATTGAGTCGATTATGATTAGGGAGATGGATTCTTTTTTGACATGTTCTAGCATTTGTTGGAAAGATTTTTCTTGTTCTTGGAATGAGGTTGGTTTTAGGAGGAAGATATTTTGTAAATCTTTTTCTATTTGTTCTTTTTCGCCTCTGTGGATTTGTTTGAAGCGTTCTGTTGAGAAGCCGCCTTCTGTGTCGATGAAGATTGTTTTGTTTTGTTTTTTTGCTTGGGATGTTGCGAGGATTATGCAGAAGTTTGATTTGCCGGAGGCGCCTGGTCCGTAGAGAGTTGTGATTATGTCGGTTTCGTAGCCGCCGTGGAGGAATTTGTTTAGTTCGTAGGAGCCGGCGGAGATTTTTTGTTGCATTATAGAATATCCTTTAGGGTTAGGACTGATTTTGTTGGGAAATCTAGGTTGGGTTTGTTTCTGGATAGGATGACGCATGCTTGGATTATTTTTGCTTTTGTGATTTGCAAGAATTCTTGTGTATCTTTGATGCTTGAACCTGAATTGTATACATCGTCTATTATCACTATTTTGTCTTTTTCTGTGGGAGTATAGCCCTCTATTCGAGATTTTGTTCCTCGAGTTTTAGGTGTATCTCTAATAATGCATGTTGGAATTAAATATGTTTCTCCGTATATTGATGCCAAGTGTCCTCCAATTCCCATCCCAGCGACGCATGTTACTTCTTTGTCTATAATTTTATGTATGTCATTGGAAGCTTCTGTTTTAAATCCTGGAACTCCATAGGTTTTTTTTAGGTCTATATAAATTTTTGACTTTGTTCCGTCTCTGAGTATGCAATCCCTTTTGATGATGGCTCCTGAATCCTTTATTTTTTTTATTAAGTTTTCTTTCATCGTTATATAGAATTTTTTGGAATTAAAAGAATTTGTGTAATGGACTTATTTCAGTTTTTTGAAATCTGCGACTGTTGTGTCGATTTCTTTTTCTAATGCTTTGATTGCATTTTTTAAAAGTTTTTTCGGGTTATCTGCTTCGATGTGTAAAACTGGGTTCGACGTTTGGTGAGCTTTTTTCCACGCTGCTAGTTTCGCGCCTTCTTTGTTTAGGTAGACTCTAAGAACTTCTGCGATTGTTAGACTTGGGATTTCTATATCTAATTCGTTTTTTTCGTCTTTTAGAACTTTAATTTCCATAAATATAGAGATTTGTTTTGGTTTAAAAAGTTATTGGATTATTCGATTTGGGATATCCCGTCCTTTCTGATTTTAATTACATGGTCTACAAAGCCTTCGATTTTTTCCTCGTGTGAAACTAGTATGATTTGTTCGGCTTTAAGTTGTTCGAAGATGTCTCTCATTTTGTCGATTTGTTCGGTTGCGAATCCGTCGGTTGGTTCGTCTAATATTAGGATGTCTTTTGTTTTAATTTGGGAGAGGATTGAGTTGAGAACTTGGTTTAGGGAGAGTCTGTAGGCTAGGGCTGTTGCTGTTCTTTCGCCGCCAGAGAGGAAGTCGTAGTCGATTTCGTAGTCTTGATTTGTGACGATTGGGGTGAAGTCCTCGTCGAGTCGAACAGAAAGAGAGTCCGAGACTAGAACCGAGAACCATTCGGAGAAGATTTTTGAGAATTCGTTTCGAAGCTTTGCCATGACATTTTTTTCTGTGAGATTAATCATTGTTAGAAATTTTTCTTGAATCCAATCTTGGAGACTTCGTAGTCTGTTTACTTGTCCTTGGATTTTTTTCTTTTTTTGGATTTCGTCTGAAAGTTCTTGTAATTTGATTTTTAGAAATTCGAGTTCTTTTGTTTTTGTTGCAATTGTAATTTCTTTTACTCTAAATATTTCGTTGATTTTTTGGAATTCTTCTTTGGCTTGATCAAATTCTTCTTGGAATTTTGAGAAGGTTTGTATTTTGAGGGAGAGTTGTTGAATTTGGATTTCGAGTTCTTTGACTTCGTTGGATGTTCTGTCTAAAATGTATGCGTCGGATTTAATTTTTGTTTGAATCATTTTTTGATGTTCGGATTTGATTTTTTGTTGTTGAAGATTTGTTTTGTCTGTTTCGTAATCTCTGACTAATTGTTTTTCTTTTTCAATTTCATTAGTTAGGATTTGTTTTTGCTGGATTTTTTGGTCGAGCTCTCTGTTTATTTCTTCGATGTCATATTTGGTTTGTTTTTCTATTCTGCATTTGTGGTCTTCTCCCACTTTTTGTAGACAGGTTGGACAATTTTCTAGGGACATGATTTTATCTTTTAATTCGAAAGGTCGTTCTTTTTTAGAATCTAGAGCGGAGATTTGGGAGGTGATATTTAAAAATTCTGAATTTTTTTCTTCCAATGTTTCTTTGTGTTTTTCTAGAAGTTTTGATACTGAATCTAATCTTTCTTGAGAAAAATTGAATTCTTCGTGAATTTGTTTTTGCATTAGTGTTATTTCTCTTTTCATTCGTGATTCTAAGTCTTTCTTCCCCTGGAGTAGAACGTGGGATTTTTCTAATTCGGATTCTTGGTCTCTTTTTTCTTCTAGAAGTTTTTGGAGAGAGGATAATTTTTCTTCGGCATTTTGTTTGGAAAGAATTAAATTTTGGTATTCTAAGTTTAAATTATTTGTTTCTCTTGTTAATATTATTTTTTTTTCATTTTCTATTCCAAATTTTTCTTTTACGAGATTTAATTCTGAGGCTAGTATTTCTTTGATTTTTACTTGTTCTTTGATTTTTTGGAAGAGGATTTGTGTGTTTTCTTTGATTCGTTTGTATCTGTCTATTCCGAAGATGTGTCGGAGGGTGTCGAGTCGAATTTCTGGTCTTTCTTGAACTATGGATTTCATTTCTTCTTGTGGCGTGTATACTGTAAATTTGTATAGAAGATTGGATTTTTTGGCGAATTCTTTTGGGTAGTTTAGAAAGTTAATTACTTTGCTTTTCATCTCTGATGTTGAGAGTTCTTCTTTTGTGGTGCCGATTGTTATGATGTTGCTGTCTTGGGTTATTGAGCCGGAGTTGGATTTTTTGATTGTTCTTTCTAAAATTATCACTTCTCCGTCGACTTCTAGTTCTAGGCAAGCGTATGCTCTATTTTCGCCCTGTCTTAAGATGGATGCTCCTTTTTGTCCTGGCTGTAGCCCGAAGAGAGCGAATTGGAGTCCTAGAAGAACTGAGGTTTTTCCTGAGCCGATGTCTCCTGCTAAAAGAACGGAGCCTTTTGGGAATTCGATTGTTAGTTTTTCATAACTTCTTATATTTTCTAATTTTAGAGATTTGAATATCATATGACTTCGTTTAATTCTAGGATATTTTTTAGTTCAGTTAAGAGACGGTCTTCGTATACCGCGGATTTTTCGTCTTCATTTTTTTCCATGGATAGTGAAGACATTAGTTGGGGGAGATATTTATTGAAGTCGGTCGGATTCTGTTTGGAATATTCTCCGAGTATTTGGCTTTCTATTTTTTCGATGTTGTCTTCGGATGTTGACTCTATTTGGAAGTCGGTTGCTTGGATTTTTATTGAAGAGATATTTCTTAAAAATGTAAATGCTTCTTTCTTTTTTATGAAATCTTCTATTTCTGTGAATTTTATGTCGCCAGTTTTTCCTTGGGACAGGGTTCCTGTTAATTTTAGTAAAACTATTTTGTCTCGGAGCATGAGTTTGTCCAAGTGGGATATTATTTGTTGGGTTGCTTCGAGGGCATTTGTGATTTCGATTGTTATTGTGATGACTTCTTTTATTGGGAGTTGGATGTTTTGGGTTTGGATGTTTGCGCCGTCGGTTTCGACTATTTGGAAACTGCCGTGTTGGAGGTCGGAGAGTTCTTGGAAGTTGTTTGGGTATGTTGGACCTGGGTATACGTATCTAGAATTTGCTATCTTGTCTTCAAATCTTTTGTGGATGTGTCCCATGGCGTAATAGTTTGCGAGCGGGAGGGATTCTTTTTTTATGGATTCTATTGGTAGGGTTCCTACTACGTCGCGGATTGTCGTGTGTATCATTAGGATTGTGAATGGGTGCATGGAATCAAAATATATTTTGGATAAATCTTCGACTTCCATTCCTGATTTTTTTCCTGGATAGCCATAAATTGCAATTTGCTCGTGGAATGTTGGTTTTAGTTTTATTTTTCCGTCTTCTTGAGTTTCCCAGTTTTCTACATTTTTGCAGAAGCCTGCTTTTTCCAGAACGTCTAGAAATGTTTTGCCTGATACCGAGAAGTCGTGTGAGCCTGAGATTAGGTATACTGGGATTTTTGCGTCGTGAAGTTTTTTGAATTCGGCGAAGGATTCTTTTAGGATTTCGATTGATGGATATGCTGAGTCAAAGAGGTCTCCTGAGATTAGAACGAAGTCTAGGTTTTGTTGGAGAATTATTTGGATGGCTTTTTGGAATGATTGGAAGTTGAGTTTTTGGAGTTCTTCTTGTCGCCAGCCTCCGAGGTGGCAGTCTGCTAAATGGGCGAATTTTGTTGATTTGGATTGCATGATTTTGAAAGATTTGGATTGTATTTAAAGATAATTATAGTTTAGTTGAATTCTAATATTAATAGCTCTTCCATGAAGATTTTTTTTCTTGCGACGACTTTGTAAGGCCAGAGTTTCTTTATTTTGTCCGTTGGGGTTAGGGATGAAATTAGGAGGAATATTTTTCCATTTGGGGTTAAATATTGTTTTGCTTGTTTTAGGAATTTTAGGGTTATTTCGTCGCCGTGTTTTCCGCCTGTTGTTGCTAGTTGGGAGGATTTTGGTTCGCGTGGGTCTAGTGGGAGGTATGGGGCGTTGAAGGTGATTAGGTCGAATTTGGATGGAATATTTTGGAAGAGGTTGGATTGGATAGTCTGGAATTTTTCTTTTTGGAGGGCTTTTATTGCGTTGGGGTTTATGTCTGAGGCTAGGATGTTTTTTGGGGGGAGAAATTTTAGTGCTGTTTTTGAGAGGGTGCCTGTGCCTGTGCCTAAGTCTAGATAAGAAGTTATTTTGTGGAATTTGAGATATTTTTTTAGAAAATTTGCGAAGAGATGTGAATCATCGGATGGTTGATAAATTTCCATTAGAGTAACTTGTTAAAGAATGATGTAAATTTTTCGAAGAAGGGTGTGAATTTTTCCCAGAAGAGTCCGAGGAGGAGTGCGGCTAATAGAATGAGTACTCCGATGATTGCTAGGACAACGATAAGTCCTGTTGAGGATTGCTGTTCTTGAGAAGTTTGAATTTGGGGAGCGGCTGCTTGGGGTGGTGAGCCCGGTTGAGGTGGTGAACCTGGTTGGGATGGTGGTTGAACCAATGGTTTTGCTATTTGGATGCCGCTGGCTGACATTCTTTGGACGGCGGATTGGATTTCTGCTTCGGTGTATCCCGCATTTAGAAAACTTTGTTTCGCTTTAGAAAGTGTTTCTCCTCGTTCTAATGCATTTTTTACTCCGCCCATTAATTCTTCGGATCGGTTTGGGGTTGGTGGTGCTACAATTTTAGGACGCCTCCATCTTGCATGAGATGGCAGGTTTTGTGGAGCTTGTATCCGAGTTCTTTGGTGAGTTCTACCATCGGTTTCGTTTTATCAAATCCGCCGTGAGAGGGAATGACATGTTGTGGATTTATAATTTGTATAATATCTCGAAGGTCTTCTTGTCCGCCGTGACCCGAAACATGAGCGTCTCTGAATATTCTTGGTTTTGATTTTTTTAGTCGTCCTTCCATTTTGGCGAATTGTTCTTTGTTGACTGGGGTTGGGATGACGCTGGAAGAGAAGATTATGTTATCGTCTTTGTTAATTTTGAAGGGGAGTTGGTGCCTGGAGAGTCTTTCTAGGATTGAGCCTGGTTCGCCCTGATGTCCTGTGCAGACAATTAAATAATCTTTTCTTTTTCTCTCTATTTTCTTTAGAGTTTTTTCTACTTCTCTTCTATACCTGGAAATTCTGACGTCGTTTAAGAACGGGGCTATTCCAATATTTTTTGCTGCGGTCGAATATTTGTCTAGACTTCTTCCTAAGAATATTACTTCACGGTTTAATTTTTTTCCGAATTCTACTATGGATTTTAGTCTTGCGATGTGGGAAGAAAATGTTGTGATTATCATTCCGGCGTTTCGGTTTTGAATTGTTAGGAGAACTTCTTCTAGTAGGACTCGTGCGACTTTTTCTGATGGCGTTTTTCTTGGTGACCCTGAATATAACGAATCCACTACGAATGTTAGGACTCCTTCTTTTGCAATTTCTCTGAGTCTTTTGTAATTCGGTTTTAGCCCTAGGACTGGTGTGTCGTCGAGTTTGAAATCGTTTGCGTAAATTATCGCGCCTTTTGGTGTTTGAATTGCAATCATTAGACATTGTGCTGTTGAGTGGGTTATGCTGATGAAGTCGATTTTGTATTTTTGTTTTTTTCCTTTGACGAAGAATGTTGTGTTTGGTTTGATTGCGAATGATTTGTTTTTTAGGACTATGTCGTTGTCGGCTAAGAGGGAGTCTAGGACTTGCATTGTGAATGGGGTTCCGTAGATTGGGGCGTTGTATTTGTCGGAGAGGTATGGTATTGCGCCTACGTGGTCGAGGTGTGCGTGTGAGATGAATTGGGCTCGGACTTTGTGTTTGATTTTTGCTATTGCGGAATCGTCTGGGACTGCTTTGATTGATTTTAGTCTTTTTTCCGTCATGACTTTGTCTCGTTCTTGCATTGAGACTATTGCGGGGAGGAAAAATCCTTCGTCGAATATAAATGCGTCTTCCTCGAGTTCGACGACGACCATGTTTTTCCCAACTTCTGAGAATCCGCCAACTGTGTGTATTTTCACCATCTTGGTTTAGTTAGGGTGCTGTTATTTTTAAAGGTTAGTAATGTTTTTAATGTCGTGGGGATTCAATTTTGTATGAATAAAAATGGATTGATTGGATTGATGGTTGTTGCTGGAATTTTGTTGGTTGTGGGGTTTTTTTGGTTTGTTGGGGAATTGGATTCTGGGGAGGAATGTGTAAGAGTTGAAACTGGATGTTGTCCGTGTGCTAATGGTGGAGAGGAAATCTGTGTTTTAGAAAGTGAAGTTAAGAAAATTGAAGATGCTAAAAATTGTTCTGGGGATGTTTTTTGTGCTGCTGTCTATGTTTGTGAGATTACTTCTTGTGAATATTTAGAAGGAGAGTGTGTTGCTAGATGAAATTGTGGATTTTGGTGTTGGGGGTTTTGGTGTTGGGGGTTTTTGTTGGTGCTGAAGCGAGTGTCGACAGGGAGATTCTTGATAGGTTTGATGCTGGGAATGATGAGGTTGAGGTTATTGTTGCGTTAAAGAAAAGTTCTTTTAGGTTGTCTGCCGATTTTTCTACGAAGGGATTTTCTGGCGATAAGTTAACTAGTGTTAAGGTTAATAAGAAAGAATTGGGAGAGCTTTTGTTAAGGGGTGATGTTGTTGGGATTGAGGCGCTTAGGTATTTTAAGGTTTATTTGGGGGATTCGGTTGGTTTGGTTAATGCTAGTCCGACTTGGAATTTGAAAGTTTCGGGAGATAATTTGACTGGGTTTTCTCAGACTGTTTGTGTTATCGATACTGGTATTAATTTTTCTCATCCTGACCTCTTGGGGAGGAATTTGACCGCTTGTAGTATTGATTGTATTGATAAGGCGTGTGTTGAAAATTGTTCGGAGGAGGATTTGAATGGGCATGGGACGCATGTTGCTGGGATTGTTGGGGCGAGTGGAGGGATTAATGGGATTGCTGGTGAGGTTGGGTTGATTGGTGTGAAGGTTTTTCCTGGGGCTTCGTCGTCGGGGGCCACTAGTCTTGGTATTACTAATGCTATTGATTGGTGTGTTGATAATTCGGAGAGTTACAATATTTCTGTTATTAGTATGAGTCTTGGGACTGATACTCTTTATTTTTCCGCTTGTGATTCCAGTTTTAGTTTGACGTTTACTCCCGCCGTTAATGCTGCTTTTGCAAAAAACATTTCTGTTGTCGCGGCTTCTGGAAATGATGGGAATTTAACTGCGATTGGTTCTCCGGCTTGTCTTTCAAAAGTTATTGCTGCTGGGGGTGCTGATAAAGTTGGTGGGATGTATTCTTCTGGAAATCGTAATTCTTTGGTAAAACTGTTGGGTATTGCTGTTAGTGTTAATTCCACCAATAATGATGGAGGATACATTTCTTTGGGTGGAACTTCGATGGCTACGCCTATGGTCAGTGGAGCTATTGCGATTATTAATCAGTTGCTTGATGTGACCTCTAGGACTATGACCCCGCTTGAAATTGAATCTAGATTGAATGATACTGGAGATGTTATTAATGATGGTGCGAGTGGACTTGATTTTTCTAGAATAAATATTTATGATGCTGTTTTGAGTTTAGATAATGTTGTGCCGAATGTCACACTCGTTTCTCCTGTCGACAATCATATTAATTTGAGTGTAAATCAGAGTTTTGTTTGTAATGCGACGGATTGGCAACTTGCGAATGTGACTTTTAAGATTTGGAATTTAAGTGGACTTTATTATAATGAATTTAAGGATTTAATTGGAACCGAGAATGAAACGAGTTTTGATTTGGTGAATATTCCTAATGGCGAATATGAGTGGAATTGTTTTGTTTATGATGGTGAGGGTAATTTGGAGAGTGGTTCTAGTAATTTTAGTTTGACGATTGGGGGAGTTGGGGTGACGTTGAATTCTCCTGAGAATGAGAGTGCGACTAATGATAATGAAAGTTTTTTTAATTGTAGTTCGTGGAGTGATGCTGGTTATGAGTTGGATAATGTGACTTTTTATTTGTGGAATTCTTCTGGGGATTTGGTGAATAGTTCGGTCAGGGATATTTCTGGGGTTGAGAATGTTAGTGTTTTTAATTGGACGTTTGAGTATGAGGATGATTATGTTTGGAATTGTTTTGTTTTTAATAGCAATTCGAATGTTGGGGATGGTGGTAATTTTTCGGTTCGTTATGATGTGACGAGTCCGGTGGTTGCGGACTTGGGAGTGAGTACGGGGACTTCTTCGGGTGTGATTTCGTGGACGACGAATGAGCTTGCAAATTCTTCTGCTTGGGTGAGTGGTGGGAGTTGGTTGAATTCTAGTGATTATGTTTTGAGTCATTCTGTTTCGGTTTCTGGTTTGAGTTCTTCGACTGGGTATAGCTATGTTGTGACTTCTTGTGATGAAGCTGGGAATTGTGGAAATGATTCTGGTAGTTTTCAGACTGGTGCTGCGGCTCCTCCTGGTGGCGGTGGAAGTTCGAACCCTGCCGTTGATTCTGATATTTATTCTCTTGAGTTTGGTGAGTTTAGCGAGGGAGTTAGTAAGGTTTTGCCTGAGGGTGGGTTGGTTCAGTTTAGTTTGAATAGTGGTTCTCATTCTTTTTCTGTTTTAGAAGTGGAGGAAAATTCTGCCGATGTTTTAATTGAAAGTGACCCCATCCAAGTGACTTTTTATCCTGGGGAGGAAATGAAATTTAATTTGAGTTCCGAATATTATTATGACTTGTTTGTTAGGTTGAATGGGATTGATGATGGGGATGCGAATTTTAGTATTAGGAGAATTATTGAGGCGATTGAGATGGAGGAGGTGGTTGAGGTTGAGGAGGTTGAGGAAGAGGTTTTGGCTGAGGAGGAAGTTGAGGGTGTTGTTGATGTTGAGGTTTTTGGGTATTCTTATCTTTTTTGGGTTGTGCCTCTTGTTTTGATTGTTTTGTTTTTTATTGGGAAGGGTTTTAAGGGTGGGAGAGTTAGAAAGAAGAGTAAGAAAAAGAGAACTGCTCGGAAATTACCAAAATTAGTAAAGAAGAAAGATAATGGTAAAAGAAAAAAAGTTAAGGCTTAGGCCGTCGGCGAGAGATAAGAGGAGGTATTTTTTAGTTAGGGCTTCGAATGAGCGGGTTGAAAAAGCGATTTTGGATTATGTCGGGGTTTTGGGGTTTTCGAAGTCGGCGTATCGGAAGGTTGTGACGAAGGATTTTTCTGGGAAGTTGGTTGGGAGCTGCTTGGTTAAGTCTCTTGATGAGGTTAGGGCTGCGTTGGCTTTGGCTGGGATTCGGGTTGAGAGGGTGAGTGGGACTTTGAAGGGATTGAAAGCAAAGGCTTAAAAATTGGGTATTGTAAGTTTTCTTATGGACGATATACAGCACCAGCAGATGGGGTATGATAGGGCGGCTACGATGTTCGCGCCTGATGGGCATATTTTGCAGGTTGAGTATGCAGAGAAGACGATTCGGCTTGGTTCTGCTTCTATCGGAATTGTTTGTAAGGACGCTGTTGTGATTGTTTTTGACCGGAGGAAGAGGGATAATTTGGTTATTGAGGAGTCAGCGAATAAGATTAATGAGGTTGATGAGCATATTATTTGTGTATCTGCGGGGATTAGTAGTGACGCGCGGGTTTTGATTGATAAGGCTAGGATGTTGGCTCAGCAGCATAGGGTGACTTACGATTCGGCTCCGAGCACTGAGTCTGTCGTTCGGGATATTGCGGATATTAAACAGCAGTTTACGCAGTATGGTGGGGCTAGGCCGTTTGGCGTTTCGATGATGTTTGCTGGTTTTAATAAAAAGCCGGTTTTGTATACGACGGATATTACTGGGAATTATTTGAAGTATAAGGCGAATGCGATTGGGGAGGATGATGAAAAGGCTCGGAAGTTGTTGAGGGGGAAACATAAGGAAGGGCTTAGTGTTAAAGAGGGTTTGGCTTTGGCTTTGGAAGTTTTTAAGGAGATTCAGGGGAATGAGTTTAGTGTTGAGCGGTTTGATGCTGGGATTTTGAGGAAGGGGAGTATCGAGAAGATTAGTGGGAAGGATTTGATTTAGTATAATAATTCTTATAAAGTTGATTTTGTTAAAAAGTTTTATGGGTTTGAGAGATTATGTTAATAGCAGGAATTTTGCTAAGAGGATTAATTGTAGTGAATTGGGAGGGGAGTTCGAGAGAAGTGATTTTGCTAGGAGTGTTGAGGAAACTGTGCAGGATATTGAAAAGCTGCGTGGGAGTGATATTTCTTTTGAATGGGCAACAGGTGTGTTTGGGTCGTTGGTATTTCCTATACCAGCCCTACTGACGTATGGGATTTATAAATATGATAAATTGAAAGGTAGTCCTTCTTATTTACTTTTTTCTAATGATTGTGCAAATATTTTGAATCGTTGTAATTTGAGATAATTATTAAAGTTCGGAGTTCTGTTCTGTATTTATGTGTGGCGGGAGTTTTGTTGTCGATAAGATTTATATAGAAAACATTCGTTGGTATCTTATGAAAAATGAGGGGCAGGTCACGATTTTTATTGTTTTGGCAATTTTTATTGTTTTGGCTTTGGGTTTGTTTTTTGTATTTGGAGGTGATATTACGAATTCTGGGATGAGTGATGATGCTGGTAGGGTTCATGATTTTGTTCGGGGCTGTGCTGATGATGTGTATTTGGATGCTATATATGATGTTGGGATGAAGGGGGGTTATAGTGATTCTCCCGATGGTTCGATTAGTTTTGGGATTCCTTTTTATAAGACGGGTGAGAGGTTGAGTGTTCCTGATATTGAGGATGTTGAGAGGGAGGTTGCTAAGGAATTTGATGAGAGGTTGATGGAGTGTGTTGGGGATTTTTCTTCGTTTGGGAATTTGGATGTTGTTGCGCAGGAGGCTGATAGTGTGGCTGAGGTGCGTGATGGGGAGATTGTTTTGGATGTTGTTTATCCTATGGTGGTGACTAAGGCTGGAAGGAGTGATTCGTTGGGGAGTTTTGGGGAGATTCGTGTTCCTTTGCGGATGGGGCTGATGTATGAAGTTGCGGATGAGATTGCTAGGACTGAGGATGCGGGGAATATTTGTTTGACTTGTCTTGCGGAGATTGCTGAGGAGAATGAATTTGAGATTTATATTATTGATTATGCTCCGGGCGTGATTTATATTATTATTAGTTATGAAGAATTAAATGGGGATGTTTTCGAATTTAGTTTCGCGATGGAAGAATGAAGGGTAAGGTATTTTTAATTGTGGGGATTTTATTGTTGAGTGGGTTTCTGGTGGCTGAGGGGACAACATGGATGATTTTTGCTGAGAGAGGGGAGTGGGAGCCAGGGGTAGCTAAGAAACCTTATGGACTTAGTCCGAGTGGTTCATTTGAGATTAAAAATATAGGTGGTGATGATAATATTACTTCTGGCGCTGAGCTTTTTGCGTCTGGAGAAGTGGTGGTGGACGCGGGTGGCGGAGTAGAAACATTTCGAGGGACTACTGAGCTTGGGGCTAGGTTGATGATAAATGGGAAGGAGTATTTTAATCTTCCAGCTGGAGCGAAATTTGAATATATGTTCGGGGATACTTCTATAAAACCTGGTGAAGATGTTCTGGATTTTATTTATGAAGGTAATACTATATCTGGGGGAGGAGAAATTAATATTGATGAGAATGGGTTTATTTCGTCAAAAGAACCATATAGTACTTATAATGATAAGACTGGTAAAATGACTTTTACTCCGCCTAGTGATGGGGAGACAACTGTAGTATTTGGTCCAGATGGAAATCCGTCTTATATTGGAGGAGAAGGTACTAAGGTGAATCTTGAGAAGTATGGGGTTGATGTGGAAATTCTAGACCCACAAGGGGCTAGCGTTCATTGGGACGAATGTTCTACGGGGGATAGTGATTTGTGTATATATGATAGTAAGATTGTTTCTCGTTCAGGAGATGGAGGAACTATGTCTACTCTTGAGATAAGTGGGGAAGGGGAAAATGCTTTTTATAAAAGGGATAAGGACAGCGATCTTATGCGGTTCTCGGGGGAAGAGGGGAAGTCGGCTGAAGTTATTCTTGAGAAAGATATAGCAACGGTTCGTGGTAATGTGAAAGTTACAAACGGGAATAGTGAAATTACATCTGATCCTCATGGGAATCTTTATTCTTCTAAAGTTTATGGTTCTGAGAATACTGCTATGCCTGTGGATATTTATTCTTCTGAGGAGAATGGAGTGAGGGCTAAACATTATGTCAAGATGACTGAGGATGGGGATTCGGATGTTAAGGAAGTGGGGTTGACTGAACAGGGGAAATATGTTGTGAAACGACTTAGGGACCGTGGTACTTATGAAATGTCTGGAGGGGAAGATTTTGGAGATGTAGTTTCTGACCGTATTTCATTTGATGGGAATTTTGAATCGGGAGAAATAGTGGAAGATTATAAAATATGTGATTCAGATGGGTGTATCCAATTGTCAAACGCGGAGATAGACTGTGGAACTATGAAGAGGTCTACCCTTTATCATAAATGTGGTACTCTTGGAGTTGATTGTGACCCTGAAGGAGATCCCACTCAAACTGTGAAGGATTTGTATAGTGCATCTCAGAAGTCGGGCGGCACACTTAGCGTTACTGCTTTGACGAATAAGGGGACAATATATAATTTTTGAAATTAATTTTGTTAGGATAGTTATTTAAAGTTTGGAGTTTTTATTTTGTTATGGGATTGAGAGAGAAACTTGAAGATACTGATTTTGCAAGAGGCATTAAAATTACTTTGGCTATTGCTAAAGATGAAGCAAAAAAATCAAGCAATATGACAAAGGTTCTCTCTTCTTTTTTGATTCCTGCTGAGATTGTAGTTACATATCTTTGCTGTAAATATGATAAAACTAGGGATAGGTCTTTCTATGAGGAGTTCTATTGTGACCCTCATAGTTCTCGCTATATTTTGAATTGATATAGCACATAATTATTTAAAGTTTGGAGTTTTGTACCCGATATGGTGAATACGACTGCGCGGGTTAAGAAGAATGGGAAGCATTTTGAGGTTCTTGTTGATTTGGATGAGGCCTTGAAGGTTCGGAAGGGTGAGGGGAATTTGAATGCGGCGGTTTTGACCGAGGCTGTTTTTCATAATTTGAAGAGTGGGGAGCAGGCTGGGGTGAATGATTTGGATATTGCTTTTGGGACGAGTGATTTTATGACCGTTGCTGAGAGGATTATTAAGGAGGGTGAGGTTGTGCGGACTACGGAGTCGATGAGGGAGAATCAGGATAAGAAATATAAACAGGTTGTTGATTTTTTGGTTCGGAATGCGGTGAGTCCTGAGGGTCGTCCTTATACGCCGGATAGGATTATGAAGTCTTTGAAGGAGGCTCGGGTGAATGTTAAGAATAAGCCGATTGAGGGGCAGGTTAGTGAGATTTTGGAGCAGTTGGGGAAGGTGTTGCCTTTGAGCGTTGAGAAGAAGAAGGTTAAGTTGTTGATTCCGGCGATTCATTCTGGGAAGGCTTATGGGATTGTGAAGGAGTTTATGATTCGGGAAGATTGGAAAAATAATGGGGATTTGGAGGTTATTGTTGAGATGCCTAGTGGTTTGGTTATGGATTTTTATGATAGGGTGAATGGGGCGACTTCAGGGTCGGTGATGAGTGAGGAGTTGAAGGATTAGTATATTCTTTGGGATACAAATTGTTTTAAGGGTGGTTATTGTGAAGGTTTTATGAAAAAGACTGCTTTGTATGATATGAGTTATGGGGAGTGGGGTATGCTGTTTAGGTCTTTTGATGGGAAATATGACCTCAGTGAGTCTGGAGAGAAACGTCTTACGATATTTAATGGTGTTGGGAAATGTGGTAGGGTGATTTTTCCTAAAGAAGGTGTGCATGCTCCTGTGAGAGTAGAGGTTACATTTCTTGGCTTAGAGAAACATATTGGTTCTCTTCTTCATTTTGAAGTAGAAAAGCCTGCGAATTATATTTTACAAGATTTGGTGTCTGGGGAAAAATGGGGCATCGGGAAATGTTATAATCTAGGGGATTAAGTAAATCGCTATTGAGTATAATAATACTTATAAGATGTTTTTCTCTTGGGGCTTTATGGAGTTTTTTCCTCATTATATTGAAAGAATTATTTGGGAGAGGGGTGCTTCTCGTAATTCTGATGTTGAGAAGTTTTTGTGTGATAGTCAGGAGTATAGGTGGAGAAAGCTTTCGCATAAGGAGAGGTATATGTCGATTCGAGAGCTTTATGATAAATGTGAGTTGCCCCGTGAGGAGTTGACTGATGCGGAGAAGGAGCGTGCTGTTTTTTTGGATAGATGATTGATGTCATCTGATTTTAGGATTTAGTAGAAAACTTTATAAACCACTTTTTGCAAAATTAATTATACGAGAAAAAAATTGGACGCCAATGGGCGTTAAGAACGCATTATCGATTATCTCGAACGAAAAAATAATGGCAAAAGAAAGACAAATTGTTATACCAGGAGAGACTGTTGTTTCTGGGAATGAATTTTTACCTGGCGACGGTGCTTATAGAGATGGTGCTGATGTTGTTGCTGGACGATATGGGATTGCGAATATTTTTGAGAAGCATGTTAAGGTTGTTCCTGTGAGTGGTGCTTATTATCCTCGACGGGGGAATACGATTATTGGGACTATTGTTGATATTACTTTTAATGGATGGTTGATTGATTTTGGTGGAGCGCAGAATGCTTTTTTGCCTGTGGCTGAAGTTCCTCGATATGTTAATAAGAATGAGATGGCTGAGTTTTTGAATTTTGGTGAGTCTGTGATTGTTAAGGTTTGGGATGTTAAGTCGAGGGGGGTTGATGTTTCGATGAAGATGCGGGGATATGGCAAGATTGAGGGCGGTATGATTATTTCTGTTGGACCAAATCAGGTTCCGAGGATTATTGGTCGAGAGGGGAGTATGGTTAATATGATTAAGGGCGCGACTGGTTGTGATGTGACTGTTGGGCAGAATGGAAAGGTTTGGATTTCTGGGAAGGATACCGATAAGGAAGTTGCGGCTAGGAAGATTGTTGAGTTTATTGGAGAGAATGCTGTGACTGTTGGTTTGACTGAGAAGGTTGAGAAGATGATTAAGAAGATGGGCTTGGAAGGAAGTGCTCCTGAGATTGTTGCTGAAAATACCGACGCGGAGGATGTTGAATAATGGCTGGAAGTTTATATAAAAAACGTTTTGATGGGAGGACTGTTAATGAGGTTCGACCTATGAAGGCTAGTGTTGGGGTTGTTCCTTCTGCTGATGGGAGTGCTACTTTTGAGACTGGGGGAACTAAGGCTATGGCTGTTGTTAGAGGACCTCGAACTTTGCATCCGCAACATATGCAGAATGCTAGAACTGGGATTTTGAGAGTTTCTTATGGGATGATGCCTTTTTCAGTTTGGGATAGAATTAGACCTGGACCGTCGAGAAGGAGTGAGGAAATTAGTAAAGTTTGTGAATGGGCCCTTGATGCTGTTATTGATTTAAGTGGTTTTCCAAATACTGTTGTTGATGTTTTTATTCAGATTCCTAAAGCTGATGCTGGGACTCGTGTTGCTGGTTTGAATGCTGCTGCTTTGGCTTTGGCTCATGCTGGGATTCCTATGAAGGAAATGCTTAGTGCGATTGCTGTTGGTAAGGCGGATAAGACTTTGTTGGTTGATGTTGATAAGGCGGAAGAGGATTTCCACGACGGTGAGGGTGCTACTGATGTTCCGCTTGCTTTTACTTCTAGAAAGAAAGATATTTCGTTGTTGCAGCTGGATGGGAAGATTTCGCCTTCGGAGCTTAGTGAGGCGATCGAGATGGGAAGAAAGGCTTGTGAAGATGTTTTAAAAGTTCAGATGGATGCTTTGAAGGGCGCCACGGGGGAGAAAAATGGGTAAATTTGTTATGCCTAATTTGCAGAAAGAGAAGATTGTGGGATATTTGAAAGAGGGAAAGAGGTTGGATGGCAGGACTCCGCTTGATTATAGAGATATTGTTGTTGAGGAGAATATTAGTCCGTCGGCTTCTTCGTCTGTTCGTGTGAAGTTTGGGAAGACTGAGGTTTTGGCTGGTGTTCATTTGGCTTTGGCTACACCTTATCCTGATTCTCCGGATGCTGGGACTTTTATGACTAGTGCTGAGTTGCACCCTATGGCTTCGCAACAGTTTGATATTGGTAGACCTGGGATTAATGCGATTGAGTTGTCGAGGGTTATTGATAGAGGGATTAGGGAGTCTGGATTTATTGATTTTAAGAAGTTGTGTATTAAGGAGGGCGAAAGGGTTTGGCAGGTTTTTGTTGATATTTTTGCTGTTAACGACGACGGTAATCTTTTGGATGTTGCTGGATTGGCTGCTTTGATTGCTCTTGGGAAAGCTAGGATGCCTGTTTATAATAAGAAGGACGATGCGGTTGAGCATGATTTTGAGAAGAAAGGGTTGCCTTTGGATAAGAAAGCTATGTCTTTTAATATAACGCTTCATAAGGTAGGGGATTCTATTGTTACCGATGTTTCTAAGGAGGAAGAGGAAGTTTCTGATTATAGGGTGAGTATTGCGGTTGCTGATAACGACGGGAAGGCTCGGATTACGGCTATGCAGAAAGGGAAGCCTGGGGCTATCAGTAGTGAGGATATGGAAAGCATTTTAAAGATAGTTGAGGATAAATGGACAGAGCTATTCCCTAAAGTTAAGGAATATGTCTTCGGATAAAATGGCTGCACAAGGATTTTCTAAATATGAAAGGGCTCGGATTATTGGGGCTCGGGGTTTGCAAATTTCCATGGATGCTCCTTTGTTGGTTGATGTTGAAAAGGGTGAGCTTGATGCGATTAATTTTGACCCGTTGAGGATTGCCGAGAAGGAGTTGGATTCTGGGGTTTTGCCGATTTCTGTGAATAGGCCTATGCCTGAGAAGAAAGAGGAGCCGATTGAGGATATTAAGATTGATGAGGATGCGGATGTGCCTTCTGATGCGGAGAAGATTGCCAAGGAGAGGGAGATTACGAAAGAGATTGCTGAGAGTGGAACGATGGAAGAGAATGATGAAGTCGAGGAAAAACCTGTTGACAAAGTTAAGGCTGAGTTGGAGTAAACTTTATAATATCTTTTTTATTTTGTAGTGCATGTTTGTTAAAAGTGTGATGCCGCGGTTTGTGAAGAATTCTCGTGGGAGACGAAGTATTGAGGTTGAACTTATTACTTATGAAGGCCGTTTTAGGTGTTCGGCTCCGTCGGGAAAGTCGACTGGGAAGAGCGAGGTTGCGTGTTATCATAAGAAGGGGATTTCTTATAGTATGAAGATGTTGAGGGTTTTTTGTAAGAGATTGGTTGGTAAGAATTTTATTATTAAGGATGTTGGGGGGTTGAAGGATTTGAATGATCTGATGAGGAAGTTTGAGGCGAGGTTTGGGAAGTTTGGTGGTAATGTTTGGTATGCTGTTGAGGGGGTGTTTTTGAGGGGAGCTGCCGCTGATGTTGGGAAGGAGCTTTGGGAATTTATTAATGATGATATGAATCGCGGGCTGAAGCCGAAGATGCCGATGCCTGTTGGGAATTGTATTGGTGGGGGCCTGCATTCGAAGAAGATTAAGGGGAAGAGGCCGGACTTTCAGGAGTTTTTGTTGGTTGGAAATGCGAAGAGTTTTGGGAAAGCGGTGACGAAGAATTTGCGGGCTTATGAATATGCTAGGACTTTGTTGAAGAAAAAAGAGAAGGGGTGGAGGGTTAAGAGGAACGATGAGGGAGCATGGATGAGTTCGCTTGCTAATGAGGAGGTTTTGGATATTTTGAAGAGGGTGAGCAAGAGGTATGATTTGAAATTGGGGCTGGATGTTGCGTCTTCTGGTTTTTATGATAAGGGTTATTATATTTATAAGAATAAGAGTTTGGTTCGGGATAAGGTTGACCAGGCTGATTATATGATTAAGTTGATTCGGAAGTTTGGGATTTTTTATCTTGAGGATGGGATGGATGAGGAGGATTTTGGTGGGTTTAAGTCTTTGGTTGAGGGTGTGAAAAAGATTAGGAGGAAGGTTTTGATTGTTGGGGATGATTTGACGACGACGAATTTGGATAGGGTGCGGCGAGCGGGGCGGGGGAAGGCAATTAATTCTATGATTATTAAGCCGAATCAGATTGGGTCTATGTTGGAGGTGAAGAAGGTTGTTGAGTATTGTAAGAAGAATAAGATTGTGATGATTTTTTCGCATCGGAGTGGGGAGACGATGGATAATATTTTGGCGGATTATTGTGTTGGGTTTGGGGGGCAGTTTATGAAGGCGGGGATTTTTGGAAGGGAGAGGTTGGTTAAGTTGAAGAGGGTTATGGATATTGAAAAAAGTTTGAAACGCTAAACTTTAAATAGCCAAATTTCTCATAAATATTACGCATCAGGTGCGGGGCTCGATTGAGTTCGAGTAGTAGCGAAAACTCCTGAGCGGAATTATACTACAAATGGCAGATAAGAAAACAAACGATAAAGAAGCTATTGTAGCGCAGCCGCAAGTACCCTCTGATGAGGGCAATGAAAATCTCGAGAAACAAGAGAAGGAGAAACCTGATAAAAAAAAGATGACGCCTGTTGGCGAAAAAAAAGAAGATCAGACGATTTTGACTTCTCTTGAAGATTATATTAAGACTGCGGCTTATTTGGGGACGAAGGTTATTACGCCGACTATGCGGAAGTATGTTTATCGGAGGCGACTTGATGGGTTGGCGATTTTGAATACTTTGTTGGTTGATAAGAAGCTGGCAGAGGGTATTGATTTTATTAAGCAGTTTAAGCCTGGGGACTGGACGTTGATTTGTAAGAGGGAGGCTGGTTGGAGGGGTGCGAAGATGTTTAGTGAGTTAACTGGGGTTAGGACTTATACTAAGAAATATCCGTCTGGTGTTTTGACTAATACTGTTTTGGATGATTTTATTGAGACGAAGATGGTTGTGATTTGTGATCCTTGGTTGGATAAGAATGCTTTGGCTGACGCTAGGAATATTAGGATTCCTGTTGCTGCTATTTGTGATACGAATAATCATACTGCGGATTGTGATGTTGTGATGATTGGGAATAATAAGTCGAATAAGTCGATGGGCTTGTTTTTCTGGTTGATGTCTAGGGAATATATGAAGGCGCATGGGATTGATAGGCAGTTGCCTAGCTTGGAGGATTTTGTCGGTGAGGAATTGGTTTTGGAGGAGCCTAAGAAGAAGCGGATTGCGAGGGAGAAGAAGGAGAGGGACTTGAAGAGTGCTGAGGGTGCGATTGAGGAGAAGATGAGAGCGTTGGCTGATAAGGCAGATGAGGAGGCGAAAGCTGAGATTAGGGAAGAGATTGGGGAGAAGAAGTCTGTTAGTGTTGGAGAAGAAGTGGCTGAAGGTGTTTAGATTTTAATATGATTGGGATTGGAGTTATGAATATATTTATATATGACGGAATTCTTGGTATTGCGTGGGACTTAAAAAACAGTTTGCTACGATAAAAGAGAATTGGTTGATGATTGTTTTGGGATTGGTTTTGATTGTGTTTCTTTCTAATGGGAGTGGGATTGTTAGTCAGAGTTTTGATAGTGTAATGACTGCGGGTGATTCTTTTGATAAGGGATACGGGGGAGGGGTTGCTTCTGAATCTATGAATTATCGTTCTGGGGGAAGTGATGATTTTGCGCCTGAGACTGAGGAGAGGAAAATTACAAAGAGCTCGAGTTTATCTACGGAGATTGAGAGAGGGGGGTTTAGTGAGGCTGAAGGGCAGTTGAAAAATATTGTTAGAAGTAGTGGGGCTTATTTGTTGAATGAGAGGGTGAATCGGAATGGGGAAAGTTGGAGGGCTTATTATTCTGGGTATTATTCTTTGAAGATTGATACAAGTAAGTATGATGCTGTTGTGGCTCAGTTGAAAGAAATTGGAGAGGTTCAGTCTTTTAGTGAGAATATGGTGGATGTTACTGGTCGGTATGAGGATATTGAGATTGAGATTGGAGTTGAAAAGGCGCGGTTGTTGAGATATTTGGAGATGTATGACGAGGCTGATGAGGTGAGTGATAAGATTAATTTGAATGATAGAATTTTTAATCAGGAGAGGAAGATTAAATATCTCGAGGATTCTTTGAGGAATATTGATAATAGAGTTGATTATTCTAGTGTTAGTTTCTCGATGAGCGAGGAGAGGAGTGAGTGGATTGGGATTGTGTTTGTTAAGTTGTCGGATTTGGTTAGAAGTTTTGTTAGTAGTATTAATACTCTGCTTAGTTTTATTTTTGGATTTGCTCCTTGGGCTATTGCTTTTTTTATCGGTCGATGGATTTGGAAGAAATTTAAGAAATAAAAATTAGTCTTTATATGTTGTGATTGTTATTTGTCCTGGGTATTCTTTTAGCTCGATTCCTTCTGGTGGGAAGAGTGAAAATGTTATGTTTCTTGATTCGTTTGGTTGGAGGATGAAGTTGTTTTGGGAGACTATGATGTATTCTGAAATTGCGCCGGAGGATTTTATTTTTGTTATGGTGGGTGAGTCGAAAGTGTTTGTGATTATAATTTCTCTAGAGGCGCTGTAGCCGGGGATTATTTGTCCGAAGTTTAGGTTTCCGGGTCCGAGGTCGAAGCCCATTTTTTCACCTGCTGTGAATTGAGTGGGGATTATTTGTTTGTGGAGTGGGGCATTGATTATGACAATTGTGGCTATTGCGATTAGGATTACGGCTATTGAGATTAGGACTCTATTTTTTCTTTTTACTTTTCTTTTCATTTTTGTGTTCGAGTTTTCTTACTTTCCATATTAGATATATGAATGCTGCGATAGTTAGGATTATGATTAGGATTGCCATGATGATATATTTTTGGTATTTTTTTGCTGGTGGAAGATTGATATATACTGCAACGAGTTTTGACGTTGTGGCTCCGCCATAAGAGAGGACAATTTTCGCCGTGTATCTTTTTGGTTTTAGGGTGGTTGTATCAAAATACCCCGTGATGTCTTTAATTTCCCAGGGATTTGTATCGACTGAAACTGTTTTGAAACTGCCGACTACTATTCCTTGGTCCGTTATTGAAACTGTTGCATATACTTCTTCTATTCTTGTGTTCCATTTGTTTTCTATTTTTACTTTGAAGGGATTGATTTTTCCTTGTTCAAATTGGTAGTCATAATCTATGATGTCTATTAAAAATTCTCCAATTCGAAAGGTTTGGTTTATGGTCGTTATTTCTCCCCAGTCGATTGTGGCAATGGCTTGATATTCTCCTGGAGGTAGGTTTTGTGTTTCGAGGGTGTCTATTATATCCCAGGTTTCCTTTGTTTTCATATTTTTTTCGGTTAGTTTTTTTGTTAGGAGAGGCTGTGTCGTGTCGGCTTTGAATATTTTTATCGTTGGTTTGACTGTGAGGGATTGAGTTCCTAAATTTTGGATTTCTAGTTCGTAGGGAGTTTCCTCTCCTTCGTTGATGTTTGAAACTTTGAATGTTGATTCGGAGTATTTTCCTGGGTATGGAACTAGTATGTCGATTCGACCTCGGATTGCGGCGATTCCTCCTACCATTGTGTCGTTTATTTTTCTTGCTTCAGTTGCTCCTACATAAATTTTGTGGGTTCCTGGGATTTCGATTTTGTCTGGGAGACTGATTGTTACGGTAAATGCCCCGCTGTTTGGTAAGTATGTTGTGGAGAGGTTGACATATTCTGATAGGTCTCCTTCGATGTAGAGATTGATTCCTCCTTCGGAGCTTGAACTGAAAGAATGGAAAGAGTATGTTTTTGTTAAGCCTGGTTCAAAAAATTCTTTGTAATAAACTGGGGTTATTCCTACACCGCCGGCTTGTATGAGTTGGAGAGATAGGACCGTTAAAACCAGGAGAATGATTTGCCTCTTCATGGAGTTGGGAGGAGAAGATAATTTATAAATTGGTGGGTTGGGCTGGGGTGTTGAGATAGTTATGTTTTTATATTCTTTTGTTTGATATGTTTTATGAAGAGGACTGTAACTCGTGTTGACCATCCGATTGTTCAGAAGAAAATTAATAAGAGTTTGGATATTAGTATCCGTGAGGGTTCTGCGGCTAGTGTTTCTGCGGGTTTGGGATTGTCGTATCTTTCGCCGTTTGCCTTGCTTTTGAATGCGACTGCGACTCAGATGGGGATTCTGCATGCGATTATTAGTTTGTTGCCGAGTCTTGTGCAGTTGAGAGTTACAAAGTTGATTAGAAAATTTTCTAGGAAGAGGATTGTTTTGATTGCTATTATGTTGAGGATACTTACTTGGATTCCAATTATTTTAACTGGAGCTTTGTTTTATTTTGGGGTACTTCATATGTCGTGGGTTTTGATTATTTTGGTTGGAGTGGCTTATAGTTTCTCTGCTATTGCGAATCCAGCGTGGTTTTCGTGGATGGGTTCGCTTGTTCCTGAGCATAGAAGAGGAAAATATTTTTCTAGAAGGAATAGGATTGCTGGATTTTTTGGAATTACAACTATGATTATTGGTGCGATTGTTCTTGATGGGGCGAAGAGAGTTGGTGCAAATCTTGGAGATGTGATTGGGTTTACTTTGCTTGGGTTTGGGTTTATTTTTACGCTTTCTATGATTGCGAGAATTTGGTCTTGGTTATTGCTGAGAAAGCAATATGAGCCGCGACTTAAAGTTAGGAAGAAGGATTATTTTACACTTGGACAGTTTTGGGATAAAATTAGAACGACGCCGTTTGGAAGGTTTTGTTTGTTTCGGTTCTATTTTAGTTTTGTTGTTGGCATAGCTGGTCCGTTTTGGGTTGTTTATATGTTGAGAGATTTGGGATTTTGTTATGTTTGGTATATGGCAATTACTGTTAGTGCAGTTGTTTTTCAATTAATATTTTTACCCTTGTTGGGTAAGTTTTCTGACAGGTTTGGAAATGTTAAGTTGATGAGGGTTTGTTCTTGGATGATTGCTGCGACCACGATGCTTTGGTTTTTGTCGAGTTTTATTGGGAATGGGTTGATGCTTAAATTATATTTGTTGTTTGTGCCAGGAATTGTTGGTGGGTTTGGTTGGGCTGGTTATAATTTGGCTGTGAATAATTATGTTTACGATGCGGTAGGTTCCAGGAAAAGGAGTTTTGGTTTGGTATATATGAATCTGATGGTTGGCGTTGGAATGTTTTTAGGAGCGAGTTTTGGGTCTCTTCTGGCTTGGGTTGATGTTTCTTTTATGAATTCTATGGTGTTTATTTTTGTGATTTCTATGATTGGGCGTGGGATTGTTTCTATGTTTGGGATGAGGCTTTTGCGTGAGGTTAGATATGTTAAAAAGTTTGCGCCACGGTTTTTGCTTCACGAGTTTGGACCGGCACATGGCGTTGTGAGGGAGTTTCATCATTTGGGACATTTGGTTGGGAAGGTAGAGCATTATGTCGAGGCTGGGGAGAAGAAGGAATTTGAGGAGAAGGATAGTTAGATTTAAGTAGTGTATACATTTTTTATTTTGATGTTTAGAAAGAAGTGTCGGTCGTGTGGCGAGAAAGTGGAAAAGAAGTTTAATTATTGTCCTTGGTGTGGTGGGTCATTGAAGGTTGGGGGCGATAGGGATGATTTTGGTATGCTGGGTAGGGATGATTCTAGGAGGATTCAAGAGGAAATGAAATTGCCATTTGGGATGGAGAAAATTATGGGTTCTTTGGTGAAGCAGTTGGAAAAGCAGATGGGGAATATGAATTTTGATGAGAAGGATGGGTTTCCTAAGGGGATTAAGATTCAGATTGCGAGGAAACCGATGGGGCAGGTTGTTCAGAAAAAGGTGCCGAAGATGGAGGTTGTTGAGGTTTCGGAGAAGGAGGCTGATAGGAGGGCTGGGTTGAAGAAGGTGGAGGCTAAGTCTAGGGTGAAGCGGCTTGGGGATGTGATTATTTATGAGATTGAGACGCCGGGGCTGAAGAAGAAGGAAGATGTTGTGATAACGGAGTTGGCGACTGGGTTGGAGATTCGGGCGTATTCTAAGGATAGATGTTATGTGAAGGTGATTCCGTTGAAAGTTGAGATTTTAAGTTGGAGAGTTGATAGGGAGAGGGTTATGGTAGAGCTTAGGGGTTAGTTTTATAAATTGATATTCTGTTAAGATTTGTATGAGGCTGTGGCGCAGTCAGGTAGCGCACTGCTCTGATAAGGCAGGGGTCCGCGGTTCAAATCCGCGCAGCCTCATTTTTTACTTCTGGAAATTTTTTAATGAAAGATTTAAAAAGGAAATTTTTGATAGAGTGTTATGGGATTGATGAAATACTTGCGTGAGTCGTGGAGAAAGCCGGATGTGAAGGTTTTGCGTGCGCGCATGATCGATTGGCGGAAGGATGGGGCGATTACTCGTGTTGAGAAACCGTTGAGGTTAGACCGGGCTCGGAGCTTGGGTTATAAGGCGAAGAAGGGTGTTGTTGTTGTTCGTGTTAAGATGAAAAGGGGCGGGCATAAGAGAAGTAGGCCGAATAAGGCGAGGAGGACGAAGAGGTTGCATATTAGGAAGAATTTGAGGATGAATTATAAGGAGATTGCGGAGACTAGGGTGAATCGGAAGTATGTTAATATGGAGGTTTTGGGTTCGTATTGGATTGGGAAGGATGGGATGAATTATTTTTTTGAGGTTATTTTGGTTGATAGGAGTGAGCCGGGGATTTTGAAGGATAAGGAGTTGGGGAAGTTTGTTAGGGCTCCGAAGAAGAGGGCTTTGAGGGGATTGACCTCAAGTGGGAAGAAGGCGAGGGGTCAGCAGAGGAATTCTAGGGAGAAGGTTCCGAAGGCGTTTCCTTCGTTGAGGGCGAATAGGCGGAGAGGGAATTAGGGTTTGGGATACCCTTTTAGGGCACAAGAACCTGCAAGCAGGTAATTTTATAAAGTGACTTAGATTTTGTGTTTTATGGCAAGAAAGGTTAAAAGATTGTATCGGGCGAGTGAAAAGAATTCCATGATTGGTGGGGTTTGTGCTGGGATTGCTGAGTATTTCGATGCTGACCCGACTTTGGTTCGGTTGGCTTGGGTTGTGCTTACTATAATTAGTCTTGGTGTTGGTGTTCTTGGGTATTTAATTATGTGGATTATTATGCCGAGGAAGTGATTTTATTTTCTACTTTCTCAATTTGTTCCCAGATGTTTTCTATTAGGTCGTAGTCTTTTGCTTCTTCGAGTGTGACCCAGGCGTGGTCGATTAGTTCGTTTTCATCTAGTGTGACGTCGCCTTGGTCGTGGTCTGCGTGGAGTGAGACGATGATTGTTGAGTAGCCGTTTGGTCGGATTAGTGCGAGGTTTGAAACGTAGCCGATGTTTTTGATTGTGATTGCGGTTTCTTCGAGGATTTCTTTTTTTAGTGTTTTTTCAAAGATGTCGAACCAGTGGTCGTTTGTGTCTTTTGGGGTGTTGACGAAATCTTTTACTTGTATTTTTCCTCCTGGGACACACCATTTGCTTGGGAAGACTTTTTCGTTTGGGGAGCGTTTGCAGATTAGGTATTTGCCTGTGGCGTTTTTTATGATGCCGGTTATGGCTATGTAGTGGACTTTGTCTTGCATAAATATCTGAGGAGAAGCGGTTATATAAAATTAACCAAATAAATTAGTTTGTGTTTGGGGTTTGTGGGTAGTCGTAGGTCGGTTTGAGCTTGTCATGGTTAAATGATAATCTTGTGACCTTTTCCGAATTTTTCCCAAACTGCTTCGGGGAATCGTTGAAAGATGTTTCTTCTCAATCTGTCGACTTCTTTTGTATCCTCTTCGGAAAAGACGTCGTGGTCGATTTCTAAAATTATTTCCATTTTTACCTCCTTGCGATTGAAAAGGGGTTTTTGTTTATATAGAAGTGTAGATTGGGAAGTATATTTTGGATTGTGATTTGATTTATAAGGCGTTTGATTGGGGAGTGGTACGGTTGATTTTTGAGTGGTAGCTGGCGAAAAGCTCCAAATAAATTTGGAGTTATCGTTCCTTTTATATAGTGGGATGTGTATATTGAGGTATGGATAAGAATGTTTTAGTCTCGCTTGGGGACTCGCGGATGAAAGAGATTGCGGAGGTTTTGGGTAGTGCGAGTTGTGTGCGGATTTTGGAATTGTTGGGGGAGGAAGATTTGACGATTAGTGATATTTCTGAGAGGTTGGATATGAAAATGAATACGGCTGATTATAATGTGAAGAAGTTGGTTGGGGCTGGGTTGGTCGAGGGGACGGGCCATTGGTGGAGTGTGAAGGGGAGGAAGATGATTGTTTATAGGGTTTCGGATAAAAGGATTGTGATTTCGCCCAAGAAGAGTAATGCGAAGAAGTTTTTGTGGGTTTTGGGTTTGACTGGGGTTGTTGGGATTTGGTTGAGAAGTTTGTTTGGTGGGTCTAGTAATTTGGCTGTTAAGGGTGCTGGTGATGCTATGTTGATGCAGGATGCTGTTTTTGAAGCTGCTCCGAAGATGGAAGCTTTGACTGTTAATGTTGGGGCTAATAATACTGTGGTTCAGACGGTTGGCGATAGTATTGGGTTTTGGGCTGGGCTCGCTGGTTGGGAATGGTTTTTGATTGGGGCTTGGAGTGCGATTGTTTTGTTTTTTGTATTTAGTTTAGTTGCTGAAAGAAAAGCGAGGAGTTTTTCATGATAATGGATATTTCACAATAATACTTATAAAGTGATTTTTTTTGGATTGCTTATGAGGAAGAAAAGTGCTTTGGAGCGGGCAGGGGAAGAGGGTTTTGCTTTGACTTATGATGATGTTCGGTTGAGGAGTGGTTTTTCTGAGATGATGCCTCATGAGGTTAATGTTTGTGGTCGGTTTTCTAGGAATGTTGATTTGAAGATTCCGATTGTGAGTGCGGCGATGGATACCGTTACGGAGCATGGGATGGCGATTGAACTTGCGAAGCTCGGCGGACTTGGGATTGTGCATAAGAATTTGTCGTCGGAGAAACAGGCGAAGGAGGTTGCGAAAGTGAAGTTGCATTTGAATGGTTTTATTGAGAAGCCGGTTTGTGTTTTTGAGAGTGATGACGTGAAGTCTATTCTGGCGAGGATGGAGGAGAAGGGTTTTGATTTTCAGAGTTTTCCTGTGTTGAACGATAATAAGGAGTTGGTTGGTCTTTTGGCTGGGAATGATTTTGAGTTTTGTGATGATGAGAAGCTTTTGGCGCGGGATGTTATGACGACTGGGATTTTGACTGCGAAGAAGGGGGTGACTATCGAGGCTGCTTATGCGATTATGAAAGAAAGGAAGAAGAAGATTTTGCCGTTGGTTGATGATTCTAATAGGGTTCTTGGGATGTATGTGTTTTCGGATTTGAAGAGGATTATTACGGGGAGTAATGAGAGTTATAATGTTGATGAGAATGGGAGATTGCGTGTTGGTGCTGCGATTGGCGTCGGGGATTCTGCTGTTGAACGGGCTGAGAAGTTGGTCCAGAAGGGTGTGGATGTTTTGGTTGTTGATACGGCGCATGGGGATTCGCGGGCTGTTTATGATACGTTGAGGCGGTTGAAGGATAAGTTTTTTGGTGTGGATGTTGTTGTTGGGAATGTGTCGAATAGTGATTCTGTTGGGAGGTTGATTGAGGCTGGTGCTGATGGGATTAAGGTTGGGCAGGGACCGGGTTCGATTTGTACTACGCGGATTGTTGCTGGGATTGGTCGACCTCAGTTGTCGGCTGTTTATGAGTGCGCGAAGATTGCTTTGGAAAAGGGTGTCCCAATTTGTGCTGATGGTGGCTTGAAAAATTCTGGTGATATTACGATTGCTTTGGCTGTTGGCGCGAGTTGTGTTATGATGGGTGGCATGCTTGCTGGAACTGAAGAGTCTCCTGGAAAGACGATTTTTTTGGATGGTCGACCTTGGAAGATTTATCGTGGGATGGGTTCGCTTGGGGCGATGCGGGGGCATGTTGGTTCGAGGGAAAGGTATAATCAGATTGATGAGAATAAATTAGTGCCTGAGGGTGTTGAGGGGAAAATTGCGTATAAGGGGGAGTTGGCGAATATTATTTTTCAGTATGTTGGGGGTTTGAGGAGTGGAATGGGTTATGTTGGTGCGAAGAATCTTTTGGAGTTGCGGGAGAAAGGGGATTTTGATAGGATTAGTTCTTCGGGACTTGGAGAGTCGCATCCGCATGATGTGAGTATTCTTAAGGACGCTCCTAATTATCGTGGGAAGTAGTTTGTAGGATAAGTTTATAATTTCTTAGGTGTTTTGATTTGTATGGGATTTTGGCCTGTGGTTTTGAATGTGCTTAGGAATAGTGATGTTGTGTTGTTGGTGCTGGATGCGCGGATGCCGGAGATTGCGCGAAATTCTGAGATTGTTGCTAAGGTTGAGAAGGCTGGGAGTAGGTTGATTTATGTTTTTAATAAGTGTGATTTGATTGGGGCTGGGGATTTGAAGAAGTTGAAGGTTGATTATCCTGGTGGGTTTTTTGTTTCGGCCTTGAAGAGACGGGGAGTTAAAGATTTGAAGAAGGGTTTGGATGAGATGGCTGAGAGTTGGAAGCGGGAGAGTTTGCGTGTTGGGATTGTTGGTTATCCGAATGCTGGGAAGTCGAGTTTGATTAATGCGATGGTGCCTGGCGCTGGGGTTAAGGTGAAGAGTGTTTCTGGGACGACGCGGAAGACTGAGTGGATTCGGAGTGGGCGGATTAGGATTATGGATTCGCCTGGTGTGATTCCGGCTGGGGATGATAAGATTAAGATTGGGCTGACTGCTTCGAAAGACCCGCATAAGATTAGGAATCCGGAGAAGGTTGCTTTGAAGATTGTTGAGTTTATTTTGGGTAAAAATAAAAATATTCTGGAGAAGTTCTATGGGATTGAGATTGAGAATGGGGCAAGTTCGTATGGCGATTTACAAAAGAAATCTAACAAGACGGAATCTTCTCATTTAGGTTTTGAAGAATCTAAATTCCGAAATTCATCTTATGATGTGTTTTTAGTGATTGGGAAGAAGAAGGGTTTTTTGTTGAAGGGTGGGGTTGTTGATGAGGATAGGACGGCGATTCGGGTTATTGATGATTGGCAAAAGGGCAGAATTGGTTTAAAGTGATCCCTTTTTGATTCTTATGTAAATCATGGCTATGGTTGCTCCGATGAAATCAGCGACTAGGTCCAGTGAGGTGTTGATGAAACCTCCGACGCCTGTTTGTGGCATGATTACCGTTGCTGTGAATTCAATCATTTCGTTTAGGGCTCCGACTCCGAAGCCAGCCATGATTGTTAAGATTGATATTGATGTCCAGTTTTTGATTGGGAATTTTAGGAAGGGCTTTAGGAGGACGAACATTATGAGGGTTGCGACGCCGAAGCCTAGTATGTGGACTGCTTGGTCGTATCTGAGAATGTGGTATGGTTCGCCGATTAATGGGATTAGGATTTTGGCGTATAGAACGGAGCCGTTGATTATTATTCCGCCGCCTAGCATGTGTAGGAGTCCCCAGATACTTAGTCCCCATAGGGTGAAATTTGGGTAGTCGACTTTCCTGTTTGTTGCTAGGATTAGTGCGAAGATGAGGATGATTATCCCGATATACATTAGGAATTCATAGTTTGCTCTTTTGGCGAAGATGAAAAATGAGATGGCTAGATAAGTTAGGGTGAAGATTAGGATTGAAATTTGTCTTTTTTTGATTAGCATAGGGTTCCGCCTAATCCAGTTATATTGGGTGCTATGGATTCTAGGACTTTTTTTCTATTTTCTTTAATTTTTTCGCTTCTTTTTGTATATTTGATTTTTTCGGCAGATAGACTTTCAATTTCTAATTTTATTTTTTCGGCTTCTTTAAGTAATTCTTCGACTCCATCTTTTTTAATAAGTTTTTTATTTTTGGATATCTTTGATCCCTCCTCCTTGATTTGTTTTATTTTATTGGATATGGAGTCGTCATCTAATTTAGCTTCGTTGATTAAACTTAGGATGCCCCTTCCTTTGTTTCTTGTAAAATTTTTTTGGAAATCGTTCCTGTAGTCTTTTATTCTTTTCATTTTTTTTGCATCAGAATGAAAAGTGTTGGCTAATTTCTTGAAATCGATAAGTGATTTTAATTCTAAAATATTTTCTTCTAGTTGTTTTTCGATTAATTTAATTTCGTCTTCTCTTTTTATATTTTCCAAATAACTTTTGCTAACTTTAATTTTTTTAATTTTGTATAGGGTTTTAACTCCTTTTTCTTCGTTTTCTGTGGTTTTTTTATCTAAAGATTTTATTTCTGAGTTAATTTTTTCAAGGGCTGCAGTGGTCTCGTTGAGTCGTGTTAGTTTTGATTTTGTGGAAGATATTATGTCGGAGGATTGTGAGATTTTTTTATTTTTGTCGAATAGCCCGGTGAAATATGTGGAGAGGTTGTTTATTTCTTGTTTTAGTGCTACGAGTTCGTCGCCGATTAGGTAGTTTGCTCTTTGGTAGAAAATGTAGGAACGCTTGTCGAAACTTGAAAAGACTTTGTCTATTTTTTTGATAAATTGATTGAGTTTTTGTTTTTCGATATCGATTAATTCTTTTTTGAAAATTTCGACGAAATTTAGGTATTCGTTCAGGCCTTGCCTGACAATTATTTTTGCTCTTTCCTCGACTTTTTTTGATTCGATATCAATAGCTTGGAGGATTTTTGTTTTTTTGTCGACTTCTAAAATGAAGGAATTAATTTCTTTTTCTATCAAGACAAAAACTTTTTTTTCTTCTTCGGCGAGTTCTCCTGCTTTTTTGTCAAGCCAACTTTCGATTTTATCAGAGTTGACTCTTTCTCGTTCGGGTTTTGGTTTTTGGATTTCCTTTTTTTTAAAAAAATTTCGAAACATTGTAATGTTATGTGATTGTGATATTTAAGGATGTTGATTTGTTAGAATTATTCGTTTTTTCTTATTAGATAGTATAGTATGCCGGAAAGTGCCATTGCGAAGTATATCCATGTGGCTTGGAATGATTGTCCGAAGAGGAGAACGGATTTTGCGGCGTTGATTTGGTGGTGGAGTGGGAGGATTGGATTAATCCACTGGATTGTTTTTGGGAGGGCTTGGACGGGGAAGAAAACCCCGGAGATTAGCATTAGGGGGAATGAAATCATGAGGGAGAAAAGGACGGCGATTCCTTCGTTGTTTGCGATTAGTCCGATGATTAAGCCCAGGGTTGTGTTGATGATTCCGACGAAGAGGATTAGTTGTAGGATTGCTAAGGGGGAAATTGCGTATTGTGCGCCGTATAACATGAAGAGAATTAGAATGATTAGGAATTGGATTGCGACTAGGGCTGTGAAGAAGATTAGCTTGGCTAGGATGTAGAGGATTGGGGATGAGGATGCTTTGACTCGTGTGATGAATCCGCAGTTTTTGTCGTAGATGATCGAGGTTGAGGCGAGCATTAGGATTATGAAGATTGCGAGGATTGGGAAGATGTATATTATGCCGGCGTCTTTTTTGAGGTCTTCTGAATATATCGGGCGTTTGTCTGTCCATATTGGGTTAACTAGGAATTCGGTGTTCATTTCTTCGAGAGATTTGAGTTCGTCGTCAGTTTCTTTGATTTCGTTTGTCAGCGATGAAGAGGAACTTGAAAATTCTAGTGCTACGTCGACGCCGCCTCGGATTGATTTGACTTTGGAGTTGAGTTCTTGGTTTAGGTTGTCGATTATTTGGGATTTGAAAGGTTGGAGGGATTGGTCGATTTTCCATGAGATGAGGTTTGAGAATGAGATGTCGGTGTTGTCGTAGTATACTATGAGTTTTGACTGTTGTAGGTTTTGTAGGTTTTCTGAGAAACCTTTCCCTATTTCCATGCCGATGTTTATTTTTCCTTGTTCGATTTGGGTTTGCATTTTTTGGAGACAGTTTTCATTTTCTAGGACTATTGGCTTGAAACCTTTGAGATTTTGGAAGGATGCTTTTGAGATGTCGGTTTGGTCGAAGTCGCAGATTCCAACTTTGATGTTGTAGTCTTTTGGGTTGAGAGCGAAGAGGAATAGGGTCGCGATTATTAGTGGGAGGAGGATGAAGAGGTAGAGGTATTTTTTTCGTTTGACTAGGAGGAGGGTGTCTTTTTTTAGGTAGGCGTAGGTTTTTCGGATTGGGGAGATTATCATGCTTTCAGAAATGTCTCGTCGAGGTTTGGTTCACGGAAGCTTATCTCGTTGAATTTTAAATTTAGTTTTTGGAAGAGTCTTGCGAGGTAGGATTTTTGTCTTTCTGTGTTTATTCCGAACATGAGATAACGTTCATAGGAGTCTAAAATTTTGATGTCTTTATGTGCGCAGTATTTTTTTATTTCAGTTAGGGTTTGTTTTGAGAGGTGAGTGAATCGGAGTTCGTAGATGTAGTTGATTTTGAGTTTGGTTTTTAGTTTTTCTAGGTTGCCGGAGAAGAATATTTTCCCGTTTTTTAGGATGATTAGTCTGTCGACGTGTTTTTGGGTTTCGGTTAGTAGGTGGGATGTTAGGATAATTGATTTGCCTTTTTTTCTGAGGGATTCTAGGAAATGCCAGAGGAGTCTTCGGTTTAGGAAGTCGAGTCCTGCAAATGGTTCGTCGAGGATTAGGATTTTTGGGTCGTGGAGGATGGAGAGGACTATGTTTAGTCTGGCACGTTGACCGCCTGAAAGTTGGGATGGTAATTTGTTTAGGTCTTCTCCTAGTTTTAGCATTTGTAGGAGTTTGTTGGCTTTTTTTATTGCCTTTTTTTCTGGTATACCGGAGTTTAGTCCGAAGATTTTGATGTTGTCAAGGATTGAGAGGTCTGGGATTAGGCTGACTTCTTGTGGGGTGAAACCGATTTTGTTTTTTGAGAAGAATTTTGGTTTTCCGAAGATTTTGATTTTGCCTTGATGGGATGTGGAGATTATTCCGGAGATTATTTTTAGGAAGGTTGATTTCCCGCAGCCGGATTCTCCGATGATTGCTACTAGTTCTCCTGGTTTGATTGAGAGGGATATGTCGCGGAGGACTTCTTGGTTTGGGTAGGAGAATCCGACGGAATGGGTTGTTAGGGGGTTGTATTTTTTTGTCAGCCTCTTGAAGAATTTCATTTTTGTGTAAATGCTTTCATGTTTATAAATTTTGATGTCTAAAACTTTATGGTTATGAATAATTATGGAGTAATAGACTAATCAATAAGGAAAAGAGGGCAATGCTAATAATAATACCAGGGATTAAAATGCGTAAGAGAAAACTGCCTTTTGATAGACTTTTTATGCTTTTGGTATTATCTGTATTTTGAGATTTATGCTCCCAGGCGAATAATATTAATACAAATAGATAGATAAACTGATAGGCAATGACGGATATCATGTAGGGTATATTGTTTGTATAAAAAATAATAAGTGGGGATATTAGAATTAGCCACATTATAATGAAAGTAGATTGATCTACATCGAGATTGAATGCCAGATAAATAAAAGTGATAAGGGGGAAGAGAACAAGGATAAGACCTGCAAAATATTTCCCTAGAAATCCAAACAAAATTGCGCTTAATGTAAGAATCAAACTAATATAGATTTGCTTTCTCATAAACCATTGTGCTAGATATAGTATTTAATTATTCGTATTTGTTTTCCTTTTTTGGGGAGGTTGGCTTTGTGTAAATGCTTTTATGTTCATAAACTTTGATGTCAACAGTGTTTAGTAGGGTATAAATATTTGGTTGTCTTTGCTGTTCTATGAATCCGGTCGCAGTTTTGAGGAAAGATCACGAGATGATTGAAATGGAGTTGTCTGAGTTGGACTTTATTATGAAGGGGGATAGTGTTAATTATTCGAATTTGGTGCATACTTTTTGGAAGGTTTGTAAACTTTGGGACTTACATGAGTTGAAGGAGGAGGAGCTTTTTGCCGCTATGAAAAAGGAGGGGTTTGAGGTTCCGATTGAGACTATTTTGCTTGAGCATGGGAGTTTGAGGGAGCGGGTGAAGAAGATTGAGGCGGCGATTAATTCAGGGAGTGATTTTGAGGTGAGGAAGGTTTTAGCGAAGGAGATGCGGGAGTTTGTTGATGTTTTGAGAAAGCATGCTGAGGATGAAGATGATGTTTTGGCTGGGGTAATTGTTGGGGATTTTAGCGATGAGGGAGTGAGGGAGATTAAGAGGATTGTTGGGAAGTATGAGGGGTAGATATGCTCATCGGTAGAGCAGGCGTACTTGCACTTCACTCTAAAATTTTTCTAATCACTTCGTTGGGGAAAATTCGAGCAAAGGTGCGCGGTAACCCTTTCTGTGGCCCTGTTCGATTCAGGGTAGCCCCCATCTAAAAATTTATAAAGTGTTTAAGGGTTTTTTATTTGTCCCCCTATAGCTCATCGGTAGAGCAGGCGGTTGTAGCCCGCTGTGGCCCTGTTCGATTCAGGGTGGGGGGATGTTTGATTCAGCTCTAGGGGACCGAACACTTTTTTGATTCTATTTGCAAACGCACACCTCTAATCGGGTCCGGGTGGGGGGATTTATTTTTTCTTAAAACGGAATTTTGTATTTTGGAAAAGGGTTTTGTTTTGAGGCATAAAGCCATTGTCTTGTGCGTATCTGACATCTTCTATGGAGTAGAATGCTCTTGGATTTGTTTTGTTTATTATTTTTGTTATGTTTTTTAGTTTCTTTTTGTCTATCACCGAAAAAATTAGTTTTACTTTTCCTCTTTTGCCCTTGGCGTCTATTGCGGTTATGTTGTAGTTCTCGTTTTTTAGATTTTCGATTAGTTCTGTTGCATCTCTTTGCGTAACGATTCTTATCATTACTTTTCCGATTGAGAGTTTTTCTTCTAGGCAGATTCCGACGTAGTTTCCTGCTGCGAAGCCTAGCGCATAGGAGATGTAGAGCCAAGGGTTTGTCATATCGGAAAAAATTTGTCCCATTGCGATTAGGTAGATTAGGACTTCGAAAAATCCTAGGATTGGGGATAAGAGTTTGAACCCTTTTGCTACAAAGATTAAACGGATTGTTCCGATTGTTACGTCTGCTACTTTTGCTAGGAAAATTAGGAGAGGGAGTATTAGGTAGCTGTAATCGAATATCATCGATTGGAGATTTGTTTTGGGTATTTAAAGATTGCGTGTTAGAAATATATTGAAATTAATTTCCTTATGAGAACCATTTAGTCAGTCACGAGTGGGGAGATTTTTATTCTGAAGGTATGGATTCTGTTGGTAAAGCTACGGTTTTTTTAATATCGAAATACCCATGGAGTAATCCTTTTACAAAATTCTCGGCTCCGATTGGGAAATCCAAAAATCCGTAATGTTGAATTTCTTGGTCCCCTTCTCTTGCATATCCATAAACCCCCCATTTTTTTACATATTCGCGTCTTGATTCAAATTGTGCTTTTATTTCTTTCATAAGAGGACTCTTATCAGATTTAATGCTTAATTCATCTAACATTCTTAAAACTCCACGTTCGTCTGAAATCTCAAGGGCTTTCCCCCCAGTGTTAGGTTGAGTGGTATATCCTTCGACTTCTTTGGCTAAACGTTCCAAGCTTGTTGCCGCTATTACTTGCAGTTTTTTCTCTTCTCCATGGGAACGTCTAGCTGTTCTTAGTGCAATATATTTTTTACTCATACTATTTTACATTTTTATGTTTTAAAATGACTTGTCTTGTGTAAAATATATTTTGGAAAGCTATCTTTTTAGAAATATACCGGAATAAGTTTGCCGACGTAATGTGTGACTGTGGTTTGTAGAGGGGATTTGTTTAATAAATGTTTATGTGAAAGTGAAGAAGTTTTCTAAAAATGTCGTCGCATAAACCCCGCTTGGGAGTGTGAATTCTAGGATAATTTTTTTTGCGCCTTGGAATTTGTCGTCGTCTAGTGTTTCGATTTCTAGGTCTTCTATTTTTGTGATGGCCTTTCGGAATGAACCTTTGATTCTGAGGAAGGGAATTTCTGTGATGTTGAAATCTTCTAGGGTGAGGTTATGTTTGTCTAAAATTTCTTGTTCAATTTCTCCGAGTCGGCCTTGAGAGAATCTTGTTTTGTATCCTGCTAGGATTCCGGTTTGTTGACCTTTTTGTTCGAGGTTTAGGTTTTCTTCCAAGGCCTGTGATATGATGTCGTTGAATATCTTAGATTGGATTGCGTGGATGTACATGAGGAGAGTTTTTCTTGGAATGTATTTTAGGTTTTGAATGTTGTTGGTGCGGGGATTGTCTTCATGAATTAGCTGGAGTGCTTTTGGGAAGTCTTTTTTTAGGATTGCTTTTCCGATTTCTATATTGGCTTGATTGATGCCAAATCTTTGTGGACCGAAATAATTTGGGAAGAATTTTGTTTTCTTTATTTGGTTGGAGATTTTGATTGCGTCTTTTTTGTCGATGTCGCGGAGTGTGATTTTGAAATGGTTTGCATCGAGGTATCCCATTTTGATTTTTCTTTTGTTCCATTTGAAATTTTTTAGAATGATGTTGGGATGGTTGAATGTTTTGAGTTTTTCTATGTCGGGTTTTTCTATTGAGATTCTTTGCGAGGTGTGGGCTTGTTTGTCTTTTGTCCCAGCGTATCCTATGTTGAAAGGTTTTGTTTCGAGGTGGTTTGCTATTGTTTTTATGACGGTGAAATGGTCGATGTCTCTTTTTTCTAGTTCGCACCAGAGAAAGTCTTTTTGTGTTTCTTCGATTTGGATTTTAGGTTGGATGAATTCTTGGGATATTTTGCATGTCCACTTTTCTCCGATTTCTTCTACGATGAAATCTTCGGTTTTTTGTTTTAGTTTGGCTGATACTTTTTCCATTTTTGGGGGAGGGATTTTGGGTATAAAAATTGGTTGTTTCTGGTATTTTGTTTCATTTTAGAATAGCAACAGATTTTTAAATGTGAATATGGTTTGGTTTTGATGGTTGAGAAATTGAAGAAAATTCTTGAGGATTCGGGAGTCTCTTCATTATATTTTTCTGGAGAAGAGAAGAAAGACGGCAAATTAATAGTTTATGTAGGGAATGATTACGCTGCTTCTCAGTTCAGGAAAAAAAATATTTCTGAAGTTAGTGTAGTTGTTGATTCTGAGAAATATAAGAAATGTCGTTTTGGTCCGGAGGAAGATTCAAAGAAGGAAGATTTGGAAGGGATTTCTTCTAGAAAGAATTTGTCTCCTTCTGATTTCTTTAAATCTAGAATTTGTTACCCGCATATGACTGATGATGAATTTATTATTCATTCAGGAAATCGGGAGGCTGTTGATGTTGTGAATTCCGCCTTTGAACATTTTTTGGCTGGTGCGTATTATCCTCCTGTTTGTATTGTTGGACCTTCTGGCTCTGGAAAGAGTGCTCTGGTATCTAATGCTCTAATTAATGGGCTTAATAAAGTAGGAGATAGTTATTATCTTAATATTAATACTCTGAAGAGTAAGTTGACAGCCAAAAGAGGGGCTAAGAGAATAGACCTTTCCTATTTTTTTGGGGCTAAAGTTGTTGGTATCGATTCTATAGAGGAAGTGCCCTCATCCGAGGATTCAAAATGGATTCGTAATAATGTAGTATATCCTTCTTTGGACAGAGGCATTGGAAATGGCTCTTTGCAATTTCTTGCTTTTATGGGGGATGTGAAAGCTTATTATTCGTTTTCGGATTCGATGCCTCATAATGCGTTGAGGAGTAGATTGATGGAAAGAGTTAAGGTGGTTGAATTGAAGCATCCTGAGAAGGGAGACCATGAGAAAATTATTGAGGACACTTTGAGGAATTCTTTGGCTGCTCCTAAGGATGAGGTTAAGTTTGGTGAGGTTGTTTTTTATTTTAATAGTAGAATTCCCGAGGGCTCGAGTCTTTATAGCATTAAGTATAGTCATGTTCAGGAGGCTCTTGATGTAGCTGTGAAAAAGGGGGGAGAGATTGGAATTTCTGATATACAGGCTTCTTTGAGCTTCCAGCCAAGTCTTTTTGACCCTATTTCTGATAGTCCTCGGGCGAAATTTGATAAGTCTGTGGGCAAATGGGGTTATGGTGTCGAGTTGCTTAGAAAGGGCAGGGGGTCTGATAGATTGGTGGAGATGAGAGATAATGTTATAAGAGATTTGTGGGAGGGTGGGGTAAGGGTTTCGGAAATAGCGAGACTTTTGAATAAGAAATCGCATGTTACTATTATTGCACGTTTGAAAAAAATGGATTTATATTAGTAATTTAATCTCTTGCTTGTTCGTTCATGAAGAATACGCTGTTTGAATCTACTTCGTGGATGTTGCTTTCTTTTTCGAATACGGCGAGGGCTTTTGGCAGTGAGAATTTTCCTACGATTCCGACTTTTGAATATACGATGTAGCTGAAGAGTCGTGTTTCTCCCGTTTCTAGGTTCCCGATGTGCCAGTGGATTCGTCGGCTTTCTGCGTCTATTTTGTCTGGTTTTATGGTGCCGAATTTTTTGTAAATTTTTACGATTGCTGGGACCTTGTCTATTAGTGTTACGTTTTCAATGTCTTGTTTTGCTTTTATGGAGAGTGTTACTTTTAGTGCGAATTCTCCGTTTTTTGTTTTGACTGGTGCAACTGATTTTTTGATTTCTAGTTTTGTCTGGGAATATCTGATGTAGCCGAGGATTGCTAGTGTTGCGAAGAGGATTATTAGGAATGGTAGAACGTAATTTGTTTCTGCCTTGATAACGTAGGCTTCTGCTGGGTTGAGTTTTTCTTTTGTCCATGTGTATTCGATTGTCATGCCGTCTCTCTCGACTAGTGTTGGTTCGATGTTGAAACTTGTGAAGAGGCGGGAGAAGATGTTTCGTTGGGTTTGGATTTGAATGCTTTCGATTACGTTTCCGGTGTTGACTTTGGTTATGATTTCTCTTTGGATTAAGATTCCTGATTTATCTTCGGTTACTGTTATTCCTTTTTTCTCTCCCAGATAGAGGTTTCCTTCAATTTTCTTTTCTCCGTCTTTTGTCTGGAATGTCGCGGTGATTATGTAGACTCCGGCTGATGTTTTCTTGAGTATGTTTTCGTAAGGGTTTATTGGAATCTCCAGTTTTTGGTTTGGTTCTAGGGTGAATGTTTTTGTTTCGTCGAAAATGATTGAGGAGAATGTTGCGGTGATGTTTTCTAGTGTTGTGTCTTCTTTATTTTGGATGTAGAACGAGATTTTGTCTGAGGACGGGTCGATTGAATCGGAGCTGATTTCTATTGTGTCTTCGAAGTTTTTGATTTTAAGGAGCATTCTTTGTTCGTATTTTTCGACTCCTCGGTGGTTTAAGGTGTAGGTGAATGCGTAGTTTCCGATGGTGTCTAAGTCTTCTTTGGGTTTGAGTATGAATTCTTTTTGGGTGAAGTTTTCTGTTATTTCGAATGTTTCGGATGGTTGAATTGAGATGTCGGCTAGGGTGTAGAGGTTGTATATTCCGGGTGTTGCGTTTGTGATTTTTAGGGTTAGGAGGATTTGGCTGTCGAAGTCTTCGATGATTATGTCGGTTGAGTATTCGGGTGTGATTTGGATTGCGGACGCTTGGGCTAGGAGAAATAATGTTGTGAATAATAATAGGATTTTTCTCATGTGTTGAGAGATTGAAATTATTTTATAAGTATTATTGTGGTTGAGTTTATCCTGCGGGTATTCTGAGAAAGGCTTTCGTGTCGGAGATTATATCTCTTGTGTCGTCTTCGAGGTCGTCTGAATATTCATCGATTGTGGTTCGGATGACGTATTGCTCGTAGATTCCTCTTAAAAATTTCCAGACGGGCTTATCTTCCCATCTTTTTTCGTAGTCTTTTATTATTTCTCCTTTAAACTCGATTTCTAGTTCGCCTTTATTCGTTTTTGTTTTTTTGCCGTCTATTTCTACTTCGGCATCTTTCATTCCTAAGATATGCCAGTTTAATTTTATTTTATATTTGAAGTAGTCTGTTACTTTTTTGGATGCTTCCCAATTTATGATTATTTCTTTCCCGTTGCCGGATAGTTTTTCTTTGTAAGAATCTTCGTTGACGCCGTAGCCGTGGTCTTTTAGCCAGTTGAAGAGCATAGTGTATACTTCGGTGTAGTCCCAATATCCGACTTGGTTTACTTTTCCTTTGTAGACGGTCTCTTTTTGCCCCATGTTTGTATTAGAGAAGTGTATTATATAAAGATTATCTTTTGTTGTAGCAGATGTCGCAGAGCCATTGGGCTTCGTCTTTGTATAGAAGGTCGAACGCGCCGCATTCTTCGCAGATGCCGGATTTTCTTTCGGCGGAGATTCTTTGTCGTTTGAATTTGGCTTTTTCTTCTTTGATTTTTATGGTTTCGGCTATTGCCTGGAAGAGTCCTGGGTCGATTTTTAGAATATCGTTTGTGGTGATTAAACCGATTAGTCTTTTTCTTTCTACGACTGGGAGACGACGGAATTTTTTCTTTTTGAATTTGTTCATTGCTTCGGTGATGTCAGCTCCGGGTTTGATGGTTGTTACTTTTCGTCTCATTAAATCTTTTGCTTTGATGTTTTCTAGGTCGTCTTTGGATTTTTTGACTATGGCCCAGATGATGTCTTTTTCTGTTAGGATTCCTTTGAGTGTGTCGTTTTCTTTTATAATTAGGCTTCCGACGCGTTTTTTGACCATTTGTCTGGCGCATTCTTTGAGGTTTGTGTTTGGGGAAGTGTAGATGAAGTTTCGGGTCATAAGGTCTCCGACTTTGATTCCTGTGTCCATGGTTTTGGTATGGGGAGTTTGTTTATATAATTTGGTGAGTATTTTTCGGGGGTGACTGAAGTAGTTGGTTTATCACAATAATTCTTATAAGGTAGTTTGGGATTTTTGACTTATGGTTGAGGATGTTGTGGCTAGTGAGGGGAATCGTGTTCTTGGGCGTGATGCTCAGAGGAATAATATCTTGGCGGCGCGTGTTGTTAGCGAGACCGTGAAGACGACTTTGGGACCGAAGGGGATGGATAAGATGTTGGTTGACCGGACTGGGAATGTTGTTGTGACGAATGATGGTGTGACAATTTTGGATGAGATGGAAATTGAGCATCCGGCTGCGAAGATGGTTGTTGAGATTGCGAAGACGCAGGGGAAAGAGGTTGGGGACGGGACGACGACGGCTGTTATGTTGGCTGGGAAATTTTTGGAGAATGCGGAGAGGTTGCTTGATATGAAGATTCATCCGACTATTATTTGTAGGGGTTATCGTTGGGCTGAGAAGAAGGCGCAGGATGTTATGAAGGAGTTGGCGATTAGTATTGGGAGTCGGGAGGAGTTGGTGAATGTTGCGCAGACTGCGATGACTGGGAAGGGTGTTGAGTATTTGAGGGAGAAGTTTGGGGAGATTATTGTGGATGCTGTTGATATTGTTGCTGAGGGGAATAAGGTTAATTTGGAGGATGTTCGGATTGAGAAGCAGAAGGGTCGGGCGATTGAGGATTCCGAGTTGATTCGTGGGGTTGTGATTGATAAGGAAAGGATTAATCTGGATATGCCTGCGAAGGTTGAGGGGGCTCGGGTTGCTTTGATTGAGGAGGCCTTGGAGGTTCGGTCGCCGGAGATGGATGCGCGAATTTCGGTTTCGACGCCTGAGCAGTTGACGAGTTTTTTGGGACAGGAGGATTCTGTTTTGAGAGAGAAGGTTGAGTTGATTAAGGGGAGTGGTGCGAATGTTGTTTTTGTTCAGAAGGGAGTGGATGAGTTGGTGCAGCATCATTTGGCTCGTGAGGGAATTTATGCGGTTCGTCGGGTGCCTCGGAGTGATATGCAGAATTTGGCGAAGGCGACTGGTGGGCGGATTGTTTCTAAGTTGAGTGAGATTTCTAGGGAGGATTTGGGAAATGCTGATTTGGTTGAGGAGCGGAAGGACGGTGAGGATGGGATGACTTATGTTATGGGTTGTTCGAATCCGAAGGCGATTACGATTTTGATTAGAGGTGGGACTGAGCATGTTGTTGATGAGGTTGAGCGGGCTGTTGAGGATGCTTTGGGAGATGTTGCGGCTGCTTTGAAGGATTCGAAGATTGTGGCTGGGGGTGGGGCGGTTGAGATTGAGTTGTCTCGGAGATTGCGTGAGTTTGCTAAGGGTTTGACTGGGCGTGAGAGGTTGGCTGTCGAGGAGTTTGCGTCTGCTTTGGAGTTTGTTCCGACGACTTTGGCTGAGAACGCTGGCATGGACCCGATTGATGTTTTGACGGAGCTTCGAGCTGTGCATGATTCTGGGAATAAGGATATGGGGTTGAACTTGTTTAATGGTGGGATTGAGGATAATTTGGTGAACGGGGTGATTGAGCCATTGAGGGTGAAGACGCAGGCGATTGCGAGTGCTACGGAAGTTGCGATTATGATTTTGAGGATTGATGATGTTATTGCGGCGAGGAAGTCGGAAGGGCGGGGTGGGAAGGTTGGGGGAATGAGTGGGTATGATTGATGAAGACAAAATTGATGATAACCTTTTTGGGATTTTTAGAAGAAGCTTATCCTTCGCATTATAATGTAGAGAAATTAAGAAAGAGATTAAAACTTCCTTCTCTCGATGGGGAATTTTTTAAGGTTGTTAAATATCTCAGGGCAACTAATAAGATTATTGTTCACTTCCCAGAAACAAGAATAGCTTCTACGGGAAGAGAAAAGCTGATTTCATGGGATGAAATTACGATAACGCCAGAGGGGATAGATTTTTTATCAAGAATGAAAAGTTTAGATGCGGAAGAAAAAAGGAATGGAGCAATTACAAAGGCTACGGTTGTTTTAGCTTTAGCAGCAACTATTCAGGCATTTATTTATTTTAAGCAATTTAGTGACGGGGTAGTCAATGCTTATGATTTATTAGGTTTAGCTGTAATAGGATTTATGGTTATTGTTATTTTTGGTATTGCTTGGGATTCTTTTAGTGATTTGTCAAATTTTAAAAAGAATTAAATAGTTTCTATGTCTGGTTTATTGTAAGGAGGTGTATATGAAAAAGATTTTGTGGATTGGTGTTTTGGCAGGTGTTGTAATGATTGTTGTGAATCTGTTGTTGAATGTTGTTTATGGCTGGATTTTTCCGAGTTTTGCTGAGATTTATGCGAATACTGCTATTTTTAGATCATTTGATGACCCGTTGATGATGATGTTTTGGGTTTATCCTTTGGCAATTGGAATTGGTTTGAGTTGGATTTGGGATAAAACTAAAAATTTGCTAAAGGAGGACGCGACGTTTTGGGCTGGGTTGAAGTTTGGCTGGGCTTATTTTGTTGTTGCTGCAATTCCTGCGTTTTTTATTAATGCTAGTAGTTTTAATCTTCCTCTTTCCATGGTCGGGACTTGGGCTGAGATGAGTTTCTTTAATGGGCTTGTTGCTGGGTTGATTTTTGCTAAGTTTAATAGATAAAGCAGAAAATTTTATTTTTATTTTTTGAAATTTTTAATGAAACTAGTTTTGCCATAACCTTTTAATATGTTGTTAGCCCAACAAGATGATGAAATATAAAATCCTTTTAGTTATATTCGCTGTCTGTCTCGCTGCTTCGGCTATCTTAACTTTTATTCCTACTGAAAAAATTTGTGGGGATGAAGGTTCTAGCTGTTCGATTGTTCAAAATTCTCAATATAAAGAAACTCTTGGTGTAAGTAATAGTTATTTCGGGCTTGTAGCTTTCGCGATTTTAATTTTCCTAACGATATCTCATATGCGAAAACCAAGACGGCAGAAGAAACTTTCGTTAGCTCTTGGGGTAACGGCATCTGCTTTGGCTTCTCTATATTTTATCTACCTTCAGGCTTTCGTCATAAAGGCCTTTTGTCCATATTGTATGGTGGTGGATGTCGGAAGTCTTATCGCCCTTGTTGTAATTATCGTTATGGGAAAAACAATTGAGGTAGAATCATTGTAATAAAATATCATCAGGCTTTGGACATTAAGGAAAGGGCAGAAGAGATAATTAAGAAATTGGGCTGGGTTCATGTCCCTTTGGAGCACGTCGCTTTTCTTAGGAGTACTGGGTCTAAGGCTCGATACACCGTCGCTAGATGTCATGCTCTTGGGAAGGCTATGCAGATTGGGATGGGGAGGAAAAAGGGGTTTTATTTGGTGGAGGTTATATCTGAAAAATTTGACAAACTTTCAAGGGAAGAGCAAACTAAGGTTTTGATTCATGAGCTTATGCACATACCGAAAGCTTTTGGGGGTGGTTTTATTCATCATAATAAAGTCCATGACAAATCTGTTAAGGAGGTTTACAAAAGATATTGTAAATTAAAAAAGGAAGATTATAAAATTGAATGGCTTTAAAGAAAATTAGTTATTATGTCGACGGGGAAAAGAGAATGATTAAGGTGAAAGTCTGTGATACTCTTTTTAAAAAATTTATGGGGTTAATGTTTCAAAAAAATTCTTCGCCTTTGCTTTTTATTTTCAATAAAAATAAGACTCTTTCAATACATTCTTTTTTCTGTAAACCATTTCGTGCGGTCTGGCTCGACGACAAATTTCACTCAACGAAAGTTACCGACGTTAAAACATGGAAACTTAATATATCTGGTCGTGGGAGATACCTTTTGGAAGTTCCCCTCTCGTCGGTAAAATCTGTTGTTGGGAATAGAAACATTTAAATATAAAATCCACTCTAGAAAAGTAGAACTATTAAAAGGCAAAAAGGAGGTTAAAAAAAATGGGAAAAATTATTGCAAAAGGCGTTGTTGAGCGAAAATCTGGATTTCTATATTATGTAGACGGAAAGGGTAACGTTTGCGAGGCTAAAATGGCTCGAGGTGGAAAGAAGAAGAAGAAGAAAGCAGTGAAGAAGAAAGTTGCTAAGAAGAAGCCAGTTAAGAAAAAAGTAGTCAAGAAGAAAAAGAAGAAGTAAATCTTCAATTTAAATTTTTTATTTTTTATTAAATCATATTCAATGAATCTCCTTTGTTAGGGAGCTTGGGAGATTCATTATAGTTTTTTTTGTAATTTGCAATTGCTTTTTTTAAAGCATCTGCGGCTAAATTTGAACAATGTTCTTTTATTGGTGGCAGTTTGCCTAGAGCTAATGATACGTCTTTATTTGTAATCTTTTCAGCCTCATCTAATGTTTTTCTTTTCGCTAGTTCTGTTGCCATGGAGCTCGTGGCAATTGCAGCAGCACAACCCATCGTTTGAAACTTAATATTCTCAATTTTATTATTAGAAACTTTAATCATTATTTTCATAACGTCTCCACAGCTTGGATTTCCGACTGTTGCTTCGGCGTCGGCATTTTTTAGTTCTCCCATGTTTCGTGGATTTTTGAAATGGTCTAAGATATTTGCATTATAATCAACATTATTCATTCTTGTTTAACTCCTTCACTAATTTATCTGCATCAACTCCATGTGCTTTCGCTCCATCTTCTAATTTTTCAAACTGTGCCATTGGGCATCCGCCGCAAAATAATCCCTTATCGGCTAATTTTTCAGCGACATTTTTGTCTAACTTCATAATTTCTGCAAAAGTCATATCTTTAGTTATTTTTTTCTTTGTCATTTTCTTCCTCCAAATTTAATTTAAATGGGCTCATCTCTCTCAGTTTTTTAACGGCATTAGTTATTTTTTCAATGATGAAATTTTCTTTTCCGATTGCGTCAGTTCCGAGTGATAATCTTAGACTTCCGTGGATATACATTTCATCTATGCTTAAAGCTTTCAAGACATGGCTCTCGTTTAATTTTGTTGATGCGCAAGCGGAGCCGGTTGAAACATAAATTCCTTGTTCGTCTAACATCAGCATTAAGCTTTCGCCCTCAATTCCATAAAATGATATGTTGATGTTGTTGTAGATACGATTTTTTATAGACCCATTGATTTTTACTCCTTTGATTTTTTTTAAACCTTCGATGATTTTATCTCGGCTAGTTTCTATTTCGTTAATTTTAAAGTCGATGTCTAAAGCTGCAGCCAGCCCTACAATTCCGGGAACGTTTTCTGTTCCGCTTCTTAATCCGTTTTCTTGTCCTCCTCCGGTGTTAATTGGTAAAATTTTTATTCCTTTTTTTACATACAAAAATCCAACGCCTTTTGGGGCGCAAAATTTATGTCCGGAAACTGACATCATGTCAATTGAAGTTAATGGCAAATCTTTTTTCAAAAATCCTTGCACGTTATCTGTGTGGAAGTATACATTTTGTTTTTTACAAATTTGGCTAATTTTTTCGATTGGTTGTATGGTCCCGATTTCATTATTAACGTGCATTATTGAGACTAATAATGTGTTGTCTTTAATTTTTTTAGAAATATCCTCAACTTCTATGAGCCCATCATTATTGACTTTGATGTAATCAACTTCATAGCCTTCTCGCTTTAAGTCTTGACAGGTTTCTAGAATACATGGATGTTCGATTACAGAGGTTATGATGTGTTTTTTTTCTGGGTTTGCTTTGGCTAGTCCTCGGATTGCTAGGTTATTTGATTCGGTTCCTCCACTTGTAAAAATAATTTCTTTAGGGTTGCAATTAAGATATGTGGCAATTTTTTTTTTGGCTGATTCCATTTTTTCTCTGGACTCTCTTCCTTTTGTATGTAGTGACGACGCATTCCCATAGCTCTCTAAAAAAACTTCTTTAACTTTCTTTGCTACAGCATCATCAACTTTTGTGGTGGCAGCATTATCTAAATAAATTTCTTCCATTTTTAATGAATATGTTAACTATCGTTAACTATCCTTTATAAAAATTTCTGTCTAGATTGAGATGATAAAAATTAGTCCTTGTATAAGGCGGATTGTTTTCTTCCGTTTTCTTTTGCTTTGTATAATGCTTTATCGGCTCTTTCAAAAGCGTCGTTTAATGAATCTTTTTCTTTTATTTCATAGACCCCAGCGCTGAAAGTAATTTTTATTTTTTTTCCTTTCCCAATATTAATTTTAGATTTAGAAACTCTTTTTATCAAATTATCGATTGCCCCTACGGCGTTTTCTCCGGAAATACTTGAATAAATTAGGGCAAATTCTTCGCCTCCATAACGACAGGCGAAATCAATTTTTCGTATCCAAGTTCTTATGTTTTTTGCAAATTTTTCTAGGACGGCGTCTCCTGCCAGATGCCCGTAGGTGTCGTTGACTTTTTTGAAATAGTCTAAATCTATTATTACGATACTAAATGGGTCGCCACTTCTTTCAAATCTAGAATATTCTCTTTTGAAGATTTTTTCAAAAGTTTTTCTTTTTGGTAGTCTAGTTAGTGTGTCCATGTCCTCGAGAATTAATACTTTGTTGTATGCTTCTTTGTTCATCTTTGATAAAGTTTCGATGTCTCTATCTTTACAGGTGGAATCTATGAGAGCAAAATATGCTTCGACTTCTTTATGTGGATCATCCCATGAACTGACTTCTTTGATGACGGTTTTGAAAGTTAGTTTGCCAGTTGATAGTTTTTCTATTAAATTGGATAATTTCTTTTCCATTTTTGTTTTAACGTTTTATTGTTATATAAGGGTTTTGATAGAGATTGTATATATAACAAAATTTAGGAGTATTTTAATTTTTTGAAGAGTTAATATGTGCCTATCGCTTTAATCTCGATTGTCTTTGCCCCAGTTGCATCATCTGGGATGTTTATTCTGAAGTCGATTATTAGTTCGTCCGCTGCATCCGAAAAGTTGAATGAGCCACATGCTAATTGGGGAGTGGTGTTGATAGGGGCGAAAGTTGTGAATGTATTTGTTCCTACACATGAGAGCGGCTCACTATCATTACTTACCATTGCCTCAAATGTTGCGCCTGATGATCCTCCGATAAACTCTTGTGCGGATTTATCTGTCTGTAGCATTATACTTACATTATTGTTTCCTATATTTTCTAGAACTAGTTCGCCTGTTACTTTAGCTCCGCTCCAGGATAGGTTTGTCCCTGTTCCATTACTCTCTAGTACTGCTGTCTGTCCTGGTGTTACTGCTCCTGACCCGAAATCTAATAAATCTGTTGTGAAATTTATTCCAGCCGAATCTGTAATCGTTACGTTGACATCACCTGTATCATTTGTTGTTGCCATTCCTGTTAATTCTGTTCCGATAAAGAATAATGATATTGCGATTACCGCTATTGAAGCGTAGCTTGTGATTTCTAGTGTGTCGTATTTCATTGTTGTGGGATTTCTTCTTCTAATAATTTATCTTCTACTTGGGGGGGCTGAATGTCTATTCCGATTTGTCCGCCACCTGCGTGGTCTTGGGTTTGAGTTCTTGTGGTTGAAATTTCGGAGTCTATAGAATTTAGAGCGATTGCAGTTATGGCTAGAATTAAAGCTATTGTTACGAGGACTGTCACTCTCTTTTTATTTTGCATATTTTTTGTAATGTATTCTTCTTTATAAATATTGCTGTTACTGAGAACATATAAAATGGAGGAAGTTTTAAATATGGTTTGTGCTTTTGATGGTTAAGATGGTGAATTATCCTTTTGTTAATCAGAGCTATCGGCCGACGAGGAATGATTTGATTTGTTTGTTTCGTGTGGCGCCGGACGGGATGGGTTTGATGGAGGCGATTAACAATGTTGCGCTTGAAAGTTCGACTGGGACTTGGACGCCTGTTTCTTCGAATAAGAAATATGTGAATAAACTTGGAGCGAAGGCTTTTGCGATTTCTGGTGATTGGGTGAAGATTGCTTATCCGCAGGAGTTGTTTGAGGAAGGTAGTGTTTCGAATATTTTGAGTTCCGTCGCTGGTAATGTTTTTGGGATGAAATGTGTTAAGGGTTTGAGGCTGGAGGACGTTAAGATTCCGGCGAAATTGTTGAAGAGTTTTCCTGGACCTCGTTATGGGATTGAGGGTTATCGGAAGATTTTGAGGGTGAAAGATAGGCCACTTGTTGGGACGATTGTTAAGCCGAAGTTGGGGTTGAGGACGAAAGATCATGCGAAGGTTGCTTATGATGCTTGGGTTGGTGGTTGTGATTTGGTGAAGGACGATGAGAATTTGGCGTCGCAGAAATTTAATCCGTTTGAGAAAAGGGCGGCGAAAACTTTGGAGATGTGCGATAAGGCTGCGGAGGAAAGTGGGGAGAGGAAGGGTTATTTGGTTAATGTGACGGCGGAGGCGATGTTGATGTTGGAGAGGGCTGATTTGGTGAAAGAGTTGGGTGGGAAGTTTGTGATGCATGATGTGATTACTGCTGGGTTTTCGAGTCTTGAGAGTTTGAGGCAGAATTGTAAGCTTGGGATTCATTCGCATAGGGCGATGCATGGGGCGTTCACCGAGAATCCGAAACATGGCTTGTCGATGATGTGTGTCGCTGATTTTGCTCGGATGGCTGGGAGTGATAGTTTGCATATTGGGACTGGGATTGGGAAGATGCGGGGAGGGAAGCGTGAGGTTCGGGAGATTGCGCAGGAGATTGAGGCGATGAAGGTTGGGAAAACATCGCATAGGTTGGAGCAGAACTGGCAGGGGTTGAAGCCTACTTTTGCGGTTTGTTCGGGGGGAATTTATCCTGGGCATGTTCCGTATTTGATGAGGAATTTTGGGGAGGATATTATTATTCAGGCTGGGGGTGGTGTGCATGGGCATCCTGAAGGGACGGCTAAGGGAGCGAGAGCTATGAGGCAGGCAGTCGACGCTGTTGTTGCTGGTGAGAGTTTGGAGCATTATGGGAGGACGCATCGGGAATTGATGGATGCGATGGGGCATTGGGGAAAGGTTCGGTTTTAGTCAATTTTAATGTCATTATGTAGTAGTTATAATAGGTAATTTTATAAATGGATATTTATTGTGATTGGGATGAGAAATCCGAAAAATATTGTTAGGAGATTAAATAGCGCTCTTTCAAAGTCTGGAAGTAATACGAATCCGTCTTTGACAAATCTTATATTGCATGGTCCTATAGACAAGAGAATTATTAGTAGCGATAATCTGAAAATATTAAAGAAAAATGAGGGTAAGATTCGAAAATTTTACAATACTGATATTCTTCCAAAGATTGAGAATCTTATTGTGGCTATGACTCGTGGGGGGATTAGGCTCTCTAATGGACATGAAGGACTAAGTGGATATTTTTCCAAAAAGAGTCCCGAGGTGATTAGGCGAAAATTGAGAGCTTCTTATGGGGGTCAATTTGCGCTAGATGAGATTACCGCTGCGGCATTGTTTAGTGAAGAGAGAATGCCTTATGAATATGCGAAATGGTCTAAACATTCTTTTAGCAAAGGAAGTAATCATATGGTTAGCTATAGACATAAAGAGACTGAATCCATAATCTCTAAACTTAAAACTAATTTTGCTAAATTGACTGATGGGGGGGAAATCAATTTTTGGGATTTTGTTATGGATGCGGCTGAAAATAATTATTCATATTTGTGTGATTTTAGGCATTATAGGGAAAAATACGGGAAGAAAGTTACTGATATGCTTCCTTATGATTTGTTCGGGGTTAAAATTGTTGAGATGTCTCAGAAAAAATCGGAAGAAAATATGGAGTATCTGGTAGATAAAGGTCTGTCAATTGATTTTCGTCATTTTGATGTTGTTGATATTAGGGATCATCGAGATAGGAATGAAGAATGTCGACCTGGCGGGGTTCATTATACATTGAAAGACAAGGCTTTTAGGACTTATCCAGTTGAAGTTCAATTTAGAAGTATTAAGGATGAGTGTTTTAATTTGGTTGGTAAAAAGTGTTCTCGTTTTTATGAGGGGCACGGGAAAAAGGCTTGTCCTGATTTTTCGGATTAGAATTTATCACAATAATTATTATAAAGACTTTTTTAGTTTGATATTTATGAACGAGAGAATAGAATATGTCAACGGGATATGTATTGCTCATAAATTAGATATTTTTACTTTAGGGGGAATTAATTATGATGGGATTTGGTATACTGGAGGGAAAATTAGTACTGGGAAAATTCTTCAGGAAATTGTTTGGGATATAAGGGATGTGAAATTTAATTTTGGGGATTTAGGAAAGTTTTCTTTTCCTAATTCAACGGTAAGAGAAGTAAGGAGAAGGGGATTGATTGAAAAATATGAAAAAGAGAATGGGAAGGGTTCTGGAGGATATATTGAGGGTTTGATTGGGATGTCTTGGGAGAGGATTTGGGATGTGGTGTGGAAAAATAATCATAGATTAGAGAAAAGTTATATTTGATTTTTGGAGAGAATATAGAGTTTGGATGACAATAAAATATAAATAATCTTTATTGTTTTTTTAATTATGAAAACTGAAATTGATGTTCGGGACGGGGAGGCGTGTCTTGAGAAAAAAGTGCTTGAAGCTAGTTTGCATTATTTGGTTGGATCTTTGGTGGATATGGGTTATCTTTTAGATGATGTTAAGATTGATAGAGTGACGAGGAACGAGACTTGGAAGTCTACTAATGAGTCAACTGAGGTAGTTCCTGTTTTGTATTTTGCAACCCGTGATGGGGCTAAAAAGCTTTTAATTACTAAAAGATATGAAGATAAGGAATATACTGCTTTTGAATACCGTTGGACTCCCTGATATTTATAAAGTGTGATAGATTCGTTTAGAGATGAGAGAATTTGTTTATTATTCGAAAAATGCTGTGACTGCTGGGAATTTGATTAAGGATGATTTGAAGAAGGCGGGGCGGCTGGATATTGTTTGTAATTTTATCGTGTCTGTTTTTTTTGTTTCGAATGCGATGCGGGATGATGTGAGGTTGCATTTGATTTTCGATGGGGGGCCGAATAATCCACGGCATTTGGTTTTGGAGAGTAATGAGGATATGCCGATTTCGAAGAAGAATGTTGCGGGGTTGATTAAGAGGATGTTGTATAAGGCGAAGGATGAGGAGGGGTTGCGGGAGATTGTGCCGGGGTGTTGGATTGAGAGGAAGGGTTTTGAGGTTTTGCTTAAGGAATTAGATAAGGAGGGTAGGGATGTTTTGTTGCTTGATGGAAAGGGTGAGGATGTGCGGGGGAGAAGTTTGGATAATGTTGTTTTTGTTATTGGGGACCATGAGGGGTTTCCTTCTGGGATGAAGAAATTTTTGAAGAGGGTTGATGGGCTGAGTGTGGGACCGCGGGTTTTGTTCGCGAGTCAGGTTGCTGTTTTGATTCATAATGAGTTAGATAGGAAGTTATAAAAGTAATATTTAGGTTGGTAATTTATGAGGTTGTGTTTTTTATTGCTGGGGTTGGTTTTGCTGGGGAATGTTTCGGCATATACTTTTGTTGATATTTATTTGGATGGTGGTGGTTCGGCTTTGTTTTTGGGAGGGACTGATGAGAATGTTTCTTTTCCGGGGGGAGTGGTGGTTGAGGATGGGGATGTGATTGGGAAGACGCAGGTGCTAACGAGTAAGGCGGGGGAAGTTTGGAGTTTTTCTTATTTTCTTGATGGTGCTGAGATTACTTTGGTTCTTCCGAAGGGAGCGACGATAAAGTCTATTGAGGAAGGTGAGATTTTTGTTAAGGGTAATAAAATTCGTGTTTATGGTTTTGGGGAGATAGAATTGACTTATATTATTGGGGAGCAGTCTAGTAACTTGGTTTTGTGGGTATCTGTGGGTGTTTTTGTTTTTGTTCTTTTTGGGTTTTTGTTTTATGGTTGGGGCAAGTTAGGGAAGAGAGTTGGAGGAAAGGAGAAATTAATTAGGAATGTTCTTGGAAAGCGGGAAAATTTGATTCTTGATAAATTGAAGCAAACGGGACGAGTGAAGAGTTCGCAGTTGAAGAAAATTTGTGATATTCCTAAGGCGTCGTTTTCGCGGCATATTCAGGAGTTGGAACGGAAGGGGCTTTTGAAAAGAACTGGCGAGGGAAGAAATAAGTTTCTTGAGTTGGTTTAGTTTCGTTTTGGTTCCATTTTTGTTCCGTTTTGGTTCCAGGTGGGGGTTATATAGTTTTTATTCTTGTGGAAAGTATGAATAAGACGCTTGAACAAGTGAAGGGAGAATCGGGGATTTGTTATGTAGATTTTATCAAATTTAACTTTTTGAGAGGCGGATTGAGAAATCCTTACGCAAATTTTGTTATGCTAAAAAATTTGAAAGGAGGTATATTAAAATGAATATTGGAAATGGAATTTTTTTGATGTTGCTTCTTGTTTCTGGTGTCTTCGCGACTTCGGCTGTTTTGCCTGAGAGTGCGAGTTTGGCTACTAATGAAGTAGTTGATGCTTCTGAGGTGGTTGTTGGATCGATTGGTACCGATGATATCAATAGTGTTTTGATTGAGACTGGAGAAAGCATGTCTCCTAATTTAAAGAGGGTTGGTTTTGCCAATACTTGGAGGGGTCATGGATGGATTGAGAATGGCGAGAGCGGTTATCATATAACTGGCTTTTGGGCTGTTCAAAAATTCGCGGCTCTTGATGCTGATATGGCTAGTGTTGAAAATACTAGGACTGGGAGAACTCTTGGAAGACTTCATGTTGCTGGTGCTGGTAATTATAAGCTTGTCAGGTATAATGATGACTTAACTTCTGAGGATAGCGTGGACTTTCAGGTTATTTCTTTGAATGATAAATATCCTCCCTATAGTGATGCGGAGGATGCTGTTGAGGGAGCAACTTCGGCTAGTGGTGAAATGCTTGCAGGTGAGGTTGTTGGGAAATTTACTTTGACTAAGAAGGCTTCTTATGTGGGTTTGACTACATGGAAAGGTCTTCTTGTTCTTGATTCTGGTGATTTGTCCGGAGAATGGGATGTAGAATTTGCAACAACTCTTAAGAGAGTTCGGCAGAATGTCCCTGGTCCTGTAGTTAAAGGAGTTCAGGAAATTCGTGCGGCAAGGTCTGAGGTTCTTGCGAAAGCTGGGGTTAATACTATTGCGGAATTGACTGATGAGCAGAAAGCTGAGCTTAAGAATGATGTTCTTGATGGAGCTGGAGTGGACACTATTGCGGAATTGACTGATGAGCAGAAAGCTGAGATTAAGAACCTGATTGAAGAGAAGAGGAAATCTTTTTGGGGAAGGGTTGCTTTCTGGAAGAGAGGCTAAATAAGTTGATTTATTTTTTTATTTTTTAGGAAGGTGGAAATCCTTCTTATTTTTTATTTTTTAGGCATAATTATAAAAACTGGATGTTGGTCTATATCTTATGAAAAAGGCGGCGAAATTTATTGTGCAGGGAACGGTTCAGGGGATTTTTTTTAGGCAGTTTGTTAAGGGGCATGCTGAGGATTTGAAGTTGCGGGGATTTGTGCGGAATTTGGAGAGTGGTGAGGTTGAGGTTGTTGCGGAGGGTGAGGATGAGGGGTTGAAGAGGCTGGCTGGGTTTTTGAGAAAGGGTCCGGAGCATGCGCAGATTAGGAATGTTGTTGTTGAGGAGAGGAAGTGGAGTGGGGATTTTGATGAGTTTAAGGTTTTGAGATTCTAAAGATATATAAATTGGGTTTAGTTTAGTTTTTTATGGAGCTTAAAGGTCGTGAGAAGCAGATTGTTGAGGAGAGAATTAAGAAGATAGATAGGTTGAGAGGCGAGGGAGTTGAGCCGTATCCGCAGAATTTTGTTAAGAAAAATTGGTGTAAGGATTTGCAGGAGAAGTATTCTAAGTTGAAGAATGAGAAAACTTCTAAAGACAAGATTGTGACTGCCGGCAGATTGATGTTGAAAAGGGCGATGGGGAAAATTGCTTTTGGAACGATTCAGGATGATGGGGGGAAGATTCAGATTTTGGTTCAGAATTCGGATGAGGTTATGAAGAGTTTTAAGAATTTGGATGCTGGGGATTTTGTTGGGGTGAAGGGTAGCCCCATGAGGACGAAGAGGGGGGAATTATCTGTTTTGGCTAGTGAGGTTATTTTGTTGTCGAAGTCGATTAAGCCTTTGCCTGAGAAATGGCATGGTATTCAGGATAAGGAGGAGCGGTATCGGAAGAGGTATTTGGATTTGATTATGAACGAAGAGGTAAGGGATGTTTTTGTCGTGAAGTCGAAGTTGGTTTCTTATTTGAGGAAATTTTTGAAGAGCGAGGGGTTTATGGAAGTTGAGACGCCTTTGATTCAGCCTGTTTATGGGGGCGCTTCGGCTAAACCTTTTGTGACGCATATTAATGCTTTGGACATGGATGCTTATTTGTCGATTTCTCCTGAACTTTATTTGAAGAGGTTGATTGTTGGTGGGTATGAAAGGGTGTTTAGTATTTGTAAGAACTTTAGAAATGAGGGAATTGATTATGCACATAACCCTGAGTTTACTATGATGGAATATTATGTTGCGTATAAAGATTTTGAGTATCATGTTAAGTTTATTGAGAAATTTTTTAATGGGCTTAGAAAAGAATTGAAGCTTGGGCCTTCTATTGAGTATCGTGGGAATAAGATTTCGTTTAAGACGCCTTTTGCCAGGGTTAGTTTTAGGGATTTGTTGCTTGATAAAATTGGGATTGATATTGATGTAGCTAAAGATTTTGATAGTTTTAAGTCGGCGTTGGAGGAGAAGAAAATTGGTGTTGATGTTTCGGGATGTAAGCATTATGGAGGGTTGCTCGACGAGGTTTACAAGAAGATTGTCCGACCTAATATCATTCAGCCCACATTTCTGACTCATTATCCGGTTGAAATGGTTGCTTTGGCGAAGAGGAATAAAGATGATTCTTCTAAGGTTAATTCGGTGCAGTTGATTATTGATGGTGCTGAGATTGTGAAGGCGTATGATGAATTGAACGACCCGATTGACCAGAAGACGAGGTTTGAGGAGCAGGAGAAACTTAAAGGAGAGGGAGATGATGAGGCGATGCCGATGGATGAGGATTTTGTTGATGCACTTATGTATGGGATGCCGCCGACTGCTGGATTTGGGATGGGGATAGATAGGTTGGCTATGATTTTGACTGGGAAGGATTCGATTCGGGATGTGATTTTTTTTCCGTTTATGCGGCCCGCAATTAGTCATGAGGTAGAAATCAAAGAAGACATATCTCTTAAAGAAAAAATTGAATTTAAGAAAAATTAAAATGGAGCTTCCAATAAACAGAGATGAAGCTTTAGAGTTTTTGAAGAGTATGCCGCAGGAGAAATCTGACATGAATCATTATCTTGAGAGTGAGGCGATTATGCGGGCTTTGGCTGAGAAATTCGGTGAGGATGTTGAATATTGGGGGATGGTTGGGTTGTTGCATGATATTGATTGGTCTTTGACGAAGGATGATTTGGGAAGGCATTGTGTCGAGGCTAAGGGAATTTTGAGGGAGAAGGGATTTGACGATGAGTTTATCGGAATTGTGCAGTCGCATGGGTGTGGACTTGATATAATTCCTACTCTAAAAGAGGGAAAGAGAACGAAGAAGATTGAACATGCTTTGGTCGCGGCGGAGAGTTTGACTGGGTTGATTTATGCTTATGCTTTGATGAGGGGTGGGAAGATTAGTGATATGAAAGTTAAGGGTTTGAAGAAGAAATTTAAGAGTGCGGCTTTTGCGGCGAATTGTAATCGGGAGTTGATTAGGGAGATTGAGAAGACTGGGTTGGAGTTGGGTGAGTTTTTTGAGATTTCTATTGGTGCGGTTGATAGGATAAGGGATGAGGTTGGGCTTGAGTAGATTTTGTGTAATATATTTAAAGTGTAGTTTGTTATATGTAGTATGGGAATTATTGTAAGAAGTAATATTCGGAAGATGCTTGATGGATTGAATTTGGGTGAGGATTTGGCTGTTGAGTTGGAGAGGCGGGTTGAGGGGATTTTGAAGAAGGCGAGTGAGAGGGCGAAGAAGAATTTTAGGCGGACTGTTTACGCTCGTGACCTATAGCCACTTCACGAGGGGTTAGGCGGTAGGGGATAGTATTTGTTGTGTGGTTCGTCCGCGCGAATTGGGAGAGGGTTTATAATTGTTGGATGCTTTTGGTTAATGTGGAATTGAAGAGTGTTGAGAGGGAGAAAATATTGGGGAAGATTAAGAGGGCTTCTAGTGAGAAGTATGAGACTGAGTGGGATAGTGAGGGGAAGATTGGGGAGCAGAAGAAAAAGGTTAATATTGAGCGAGGGTCTAAGAGTAAGGCAAGTGGCGGGGCGTTTGAATTAAGAACTCGGAAGGATTTGGAGGAGAAGGGCTGGGTTGTTGATAAGTGGTCTAATAATGTTGATTTAGATGAGGGGCGAGTTGTTCCGTGCAAGCGGGTGTTTAGACCGTTTGGTCCGGGTAAGGGTGTGATGACGATTGGGACTGGGTTTCCGGATTTTGTGTGTTTTGAGAAGAGGAGAGATTTGTATAAGGTGATTGGGGTTGAGGTTAAGATGAATGGGAAGCTTAGTCGTGAGGAGAAGTTGAAGTGTTCGTGGTTGTTGGAGAATGGGATTTTTTCGGAGATTTTGGTTGCTTCTAAGGTGAAAGAGAAGAATAAGGTGCGGGTTGAGTACGTTGATTTTTTGGAGATTGGGAAGAGGATGAGGAGTTGATTATGGCGGATGATTTGTTGGCTCGGCTTTTCGATGTATTGGTTTCTTTGGGGAAAGCTCCGGATGAATTGTCGATAGAATATGGTAGGAGGAGCGAGGATAATCGTCCTGTAATTCGTTTTGGGTGGTCTGATACAAATAAAGAAAAGATTTATGGTTATACCGATGAAAGGTATGACGAAGTTCAGGAGAGATCTAATGGATATTGGCATTCTGTGGATGCTTCATGAATTTAAATTCTTGAGAATTCTGTTTTTCCTTTGATTAAATCTTGGACTGTATCTGTCAATTTGTCTTTGTGGACTTTGATTTGTTTCGTTGTGTCTCGGTCTCGGATTGTTACGATGCCTGTGCTTAGGGTGTCGAAATCTATTGTTACGCAGTAGGGTGTTCCGATTTCGTCGGCTCTTGCGTATCTTCTTCCTATTGAACCTGATTTATCGTAAGAACAATTAAATTCCATTTTCAATTCGTCGTAAATCTTTTTTGCGTCTTCTTCTAATTTTTTGACTAGTGGAAATATTGATACTTTTATTGGGGCGAGTTTTGGGTGTAATTTTAATACGATATTTCCTCTTTCTTCGTCGTTGTTATATGCGTCGCAAAGGAAAACTAGGAATGCCCTGTCTACACCCTGGGAAGGTTCTGCTACTACATGTGGGACGATTTTTTCTTTAGATTCTTCGTCGAATAGGCTTAGGTCTTTTCCGGAGTGTTTGATGTGTTGTTGTAAATCGAAATCTGTTCTGTTCGCCATTCCTTGGAGTTCTTTCCACCCGAATGGGAATTTGTATTCTAGGTCCCATGTGTCTAGTGCGTAGTGGCTTTTTTCTGATGTGACGTGTTGTCTTAATCTGAAGTTTTCTTTTTTTGCGCCTAGCCTTTCGAACCATTTTAGTTCTGTTGATAACCAATAAGCGTGCCATTGGGTTTTAATAATTTCTTTTTCTAAAGCTTGTTTCATTGTCATTTTTTCTCCTTCTGTGTTTTCTCCTTTCACTTGCATTTCTTCGGAGTATATGGTCGCTTCGTAGTCGAGGACTTCGTTGATGTATGGGCAGTTGTTTGTGTCTTTTGGGTGGATGAAGTATTCGATTTCCATTTGTTCGAATTCTCTGCATCTGAAGATGAAGTTTCTTGGTGAGATTTCGTTTCTGAAGGCTCTTCCCATTTGGGCGATTCCGAACGGGAGTTTTAGTCTTGAGGTTTCTGCTACTTGTTTGAAGTCTGCGAATATTACTTGGGCTGTTTCTGGTCGAAGGTATGCCATGCTTTCTTTGCCTGATTTTGGTCCTACTTGGGTTTGGAACATTAGATTGAATTGTTCGATATCTTTGAATTCTGAACCACATTTTTCACAGGATAGGTTGTTTTCTTTTACTAGTTCCATTATTTTTTCTGTGCTCATCCCGTCGGCTGCGATTTTCAGTTTTTCTTCGATGAAGGTGTCTGCTCTTGTTTTTTCTTTGCATTCGGAACATTCTAGCATTGGGTCTTGGAAGCTGGCTGCGTGTCCGGAGGCTACCCATACTGTTGGGTGTGTAATGATAGTTCCGTCGATTCCTACTATGTCGTCACGTTGCTGGACGTGGAATTTCCACCAGTCGTTTTTTAGGTTTGTTTTCATTTCGGAGCCGACTGGTCCGTAGTCGAAAAATCCTGCTAGTCCGCCGTAAATTTCTGAGTTTGGGAATATGAATCCTTTTTGTTTGCAGAATGCTGCGATATCTTTGATTGTTAGGTTTTCTGTCATTGTTTGTTCAAGAAAAGTTGTTTTTAAAAGTTTTAGGTTGTTGGATAATAATTGATCGGATGATATTTTTGGGAGAAGTTAATTATTTAAAGAAAGTTTTGTAAAAGTTTTCATGGGTGGGTTTCATCATTTGCATAGACGGAAGAGGGTGCATTCTAAATTGGAAGCGTATCCGCATGAGAATGAATGGGTTAGGTTTTTGGATAGGTTTTTGATTGTCGTCGCTGTTATTGGTCCTTTGATTGCCTTGCCTCAGATTTTGCAGATTTTTATTTTTAAGAATGCTATGGGGGTGTCTAGTTTGTCTTGGGGTCTTTATGCTCTTTTTAATATTCCTTGGTTTGTTTACGGTCTTGTTCATAAATATAAGCCTATTATTATTGCCTATTCGCTTTCGTTTATTGCTAACGCAACTGTTCTTGTCGGGTCTTTGATATATTAGGTAAAAATATAAGGTTTGAAATTATTTAGTTTTATGAAGTGGTTGGTTTTGGTTTTGTTGATGGGTTTTGTTTCTGCGGTTGAGGTTGATTTTGATTGTCCTGATGATATTTATGTCGGTGAGGAATTTGAATGTTCGTTGGAGGTGAGTGATGGGGACGGGGTTTATGATGTGAAGGTCGAGGTTGATAAGGAGCGGAGTTCGATTTTGAGAATTTTTGATTCTGGTGATTGGAAGTCTGGGTATTATTATTTGAAGGAGTTTATCGAGGATGGGGACGAGGAAGATGTTAAGTTGAAGATTTTGGAGAAGGGGAGGTATGATGTGATTTTGAAATTGAGGCAGGGGAGTTATCGGGAGGAGTTTGATGTTGGGAGGTTGAAGGTTTTGGTTTTGGAGGAAGAGGATGAGGAAGAGGAAGAGGAAAGTGAGGAGGTGGAGAAGGTTGAGAGGTTGGAGAGTGAGGTTGTTGTTTTGGAGAGATTGGAGCCTGCTGTTATTTCTTTGAATGGGGATGTCGTTATCGAGGATGAAGGATGGGGTTATGTTTCGAAGGATGGGTGGATTGTTGATTGGTTGCTTTATGGGTTTTGTTTGTTTATGATTTTCTTGGTTGGAATTTTGGTTTTAGATAAGTTTTAAAATGGGAATGTTTTTTGTTGGAGATGGTGAGAATAATCATGATTGTTGAGATGGCGGGTCGGCCTGCGGTGCATTTGACGGAGAGTTTGGAGAAGCATGTTGGGGTTTTGAGGGATGTGAAGGATGTGGAGATTCATGAGATAAAGGTTAGTGAGCCTCGGATCATTGTTCAGGAGGAGGGGAAAGAGGTAGTTAAGGGAGAGGAGATGTTTACGGCTTTTGCGGAGTGTGATATTGAGATTCCTAGTTTTGCTAGAATGAGTGAGACGATGTTTGATTTTATGCCGAGTTCGGTTGAGGTGATTGAGCCTAGTAGTGTTAATTTGGGGATGACTGAGGCGACGGATTTGTTGAATAATATTTCTGGGAGATTGCATCGGTATGATGAGATTGCGAAGGTTTTGGGGGAGAGGCATAAGCAGATGGAGGCGCAGTTGGTTTTGGCTAAGAAGATTTTAGATGCTAAGGATAAGGAGATTGCTGAGTTGAAGAAGGGGAAAGTAGCGAAAGTAGCCAAAAAGGTTTCTACACATAAAAGTGTACCCTCTAAAAAGGGAACTAAAGTTCCGGCTTCATCGGGCAAGAAAAAGATTGTTAAGAAGATCAAGAAGAAATCTAAGAAGTGATTAGGATTTTGTTAGTCCGCCGGCGATTCTGTTTGATTCTCCTGATAGACGTTTTTCGAATTTTTTTGAGACTTCGTTGAGTTTGTCTTTTGATGTTTGGGGCTTGAAAGTTTTTTGTTTTTTGTAGAGAGCGTATCCTCCTATGCCGAGGATTGCTAGAATTACTATTCCGATTAACCACCCGAAGCCGCTTGAGTCTGATGGTTCTGTGTTTTCTAGTTCGACGCATGTTGCTAGGCAGCAGTATTCGGAGTTTTTCGTGAAGGTCGCTGTTCCGTTACAGAGGTATCCATCTTCACAGACTTTTCCTGACATTTCTTGACATGTTTCTTCTTTGACTTCGAAATTTTCTATTGGTTCTCCTTTGGGTAGGACGAAGATGCTTAGTGAGATTTGGAGTTCTTGTTGGGTCTGGTTTTGTGTGTAGGTTATGTTGATTTCGTCCTGGAAGTGTCCTGGGATTTCTGGTTGGAAGGTTAGGGTTAGATTCTGGATTCCTCTTGGTGGGAGGTCTTGAATTTCTTCCATTGTTAAGAATGACATGTTGTGTGTTGCTTTGATGTCTGTTATGTTTTGGTCTCCGAAGTTGAAGACTTCAATTATGCTTTGGGTTTCGTTTTCTGTGAAGAGTTCGAGGAAGAGGAGTTTTGGGTTTGACCTTAGGTCGGCTTTGACTGAGGGTGATATGAATGTTGTGTTCTCGTCTGCTTTGAAATATATTATTGGGATGGAGAACTCTTTGTATGTTGAGATGGTGAGATAGGAAAATACTTCTTCTGGGTCTAGTGTTATTTCTTTGGTTTGGGATGGGAGGAGGGAGGTTTCGTTGTCGTTGTAGGTTAGGTTGAGTTGGGAGATTCCGGTGTTTAGGAATTTAATTGTTGGTGTTTGGGTGGTGAAGATGAAGCCGGGTTTGATTGTGAGGGTTTGGTTTGTTTTTTCTGTGATGTTTAGTTCTTTTATGATTGTTGTGGATTTGAGCATGTCTAGTTCTTTGTAGAGGATGTCTTCGATTTGTATTGTGAAGTTCCCGACTCGGGTTGTGTAGATGTAGAGGTAGTGTGTTCCGTGGTAGTATATGATGTCTGATTCGAATGAGGTTTTTTTGCGGCCTTGGTAGAATTCGAGGTCTTCGGGTTCGATTTGTTTTGTAAATTCGCCTGGGGTTGTGATTGTTGCTATGATGGTTTCTCCGACTTGGGTTTGCTCGTGTTGGAAGTTTAGTGTTGGGATGGCGGATGTTAGGGATGTTAACATTAGGCAGGTGATAAATAAAATGTGTCCTCTTTTCATGAAGTGTGAGAGATTGGAATGTTAATAAATTTAACTAGACATGCTTTGGAGTTTTTTGAAGGTGTCTGACATTGCTTTGTCTCTTCTGTCGTAGGAGCGTTTTTTTGGTGGGGCGGATTTGGATGGGGCGGAGTGTGCTCTTCTTACTGGGGGAAATCCTGGACGTGGTGGCATGCCTGGTCTTGGGGGGAATCCTGGACGACCTCTTGAGGGTCCTTTGCCTTTGCCTTTGCCGCCGTCTTTTTTGAATTTTGTTTTTAACTGGAAGTAGTATAGTTTGAGTTTGTCTCTGTATACGTAGCCTATTGCTCCTAGGGCTGCTAGGATTAGGATTATTAATAGCCATATCCACCATGCTGAGCCACCGTCGTCTGTGGTTTTTGTTCGGCAACAGGATTGACCTTGGTTACATGAATATGTTGAGATTGGTTCTTGGTATTCGGAGCAGCTGCTCATACATGTGTAGAAATTTGATTCGCATTCGGTTTCTTGGGGTTTTTCTTGGCATGAGCCGGTGCAACAGTTGTCCGTGTCGGATGCTTTTCTTTCGTTGCCTGTGCAGACTTGGTTTGATGAACAGACTTCTCCTGCATATTCGGAGCACATTAGTAGGTTTTCGTTTATGCAACATGTGTCTGATAGGGATGGGCAGAAATAGCTATCTCCGACATCTTCTTCGCTTGGACATTCGCTTGATGGGATACAGAAGTAATTTGCTTCGGAGCAATGTGTTACGCTACTTCCGCCGCCGCCTGATTTTCCTGCCCTTCCTTCTAGCGCCCATAAGACTATTGCTGTTTCTTTTATTGAATTATGCCAGCAGCCGTTTGCGCCTTGTGAGAAGTATAGCCAGTCACGGGCTTTTGTGATTTGTTCTGAGGATGAGGAGCCTAGTGCTATTAAGGCTAGAGCTGTGTCGTAGTATTTGTTGTATGCGCTTGATGGTGCTTCCCAGTAGTTTCCGAGTTTTTGTTCTGCGATTAGTTTGCCTGCGTAGTCTTCGTAGTTTGTTACGATGTAGATGAATGATTCAGGTAGGTATTTTTGGTTTGTTTCCGACGCTGCGATTATGTATGGGATGTATTCTTCGATGTTGTGTCCGGTTTCTTGTAGTGCGGCTGCTGCCCAGGCTGTTGCTTCATATTCGCATGAACTTTCTCCGAAGCATTTTGATCTTACGTATAGGTCTATTGAGCCGTATGCTGGGGATGACATCGTTTGGTCTAGAACGTAGATTGTTGGGGATTGTTTGTTTTTGTAGAGGAGGTTTGCGATGAAATCTTGGTCGCATTCTATTTGGAATCTGGTGTTGTAGCAGTCTGGGGATATTTCTAGCCAGAAGTTTAGTTGGGCTCGGGTTAGGCACGGTCCGGCGTTCATGTCGATTTTCTTGTTTTCCCCTATATTGATTGTGTAATCTTGTGTGTTGTATGCGAGGTGGCATTCGGCTGCTGCTATTGAGTCTTGTTGGATGAACCATTCTAGGCTTGTTGGGGTTCGGTTTTGTTTTATCAGCCATTCTTCGGAGGGCTCGGTATCTTCGCCTGCGTGTTTTAAGGCTAGGATTGCTAAGGCGGTGTCACGGACGTTTCCCCAGTTGTTTGAGGATTCTTTGGATTTTAATTCGTCTACGCAATCGTCGAAGATGTTATCTGGTGTTGCGAGAATTGTTAGCGCGATTTCTTGGGTTGTTAGACCGGAGCAGTCGGAGGCTTTTTCTTCTAGGCACTCGAAGGCTAGTTGGATTTTTTCTTTGTTTGTTTCGGGATTTGTGGTTGTTGTCGTGGAGCTTGAGTTTGTTGCGTTGTCGGATAGGATTAGGGTTGATGTGAATAGGATTAGTAGTAGGGCTAGGAATGTCACGCTCTTTTTCATGGTTGATGTAGGGATGTGTTGTTTATAAATATTTAGAATTGTTTGTTAGGAAGTTTTAAATAAAGTTGTTGGTGTTTTGGGTTATGATAATTGATGGATTTGGTGGGATTATTTCTCCTATTGCGTTGTCTGTGTTGTTGATAATTTATTTGATGACTGTTGAGCTTGGGAGTCTTAAGGTGAGGAAATTGTTGACTCCTATTATTGCTGTCCTTATGATTCTTTTTGTTATTGTTTTTGTTCAGAATATTGCGGCGAAATGGTAATTGTTGTTACCCTAAATTTTATATATTCAGGAAAAGAGGTTTATTTATGAAAAGGCTTATCGCTTTGGGTTTTGCGTTGTTTGTTTTGCTGAATGAAATTATTATGGGGGTTAGTGAGAATGCTGGGGCGTTTATGTATTTGGTATTGATGAATATTGTGTTGCTTGTGGTTCTTCGGAGGGAGAGGTTGATTGATGTTGATCGGATGATTGTTGTTTTTTTGGTTGTTCCGTTGGTGAGAGTTGCGGGGTTGTTTATGGATATTTCTTATATTTGGAAGATGTTTTTGGGTTATGGGGTTTTGTTGTTTTTGGGGATGTATTATTTGTATAAGTTTAATATTAATCTTGGGGGGGTTTGGAAGTTTCTTTGGGCTTTACCTATTGTTGTTCTTTCTGGGATTCTTGTTGGTGTTTTGGGTAATTTTGTGTTTGCTGTTGATAAGGAGTTGGCTTTGATTATGCTGTTGCCTTTGGTTGTTTTTTCTGAGGAGATTTTTTTTAGGGGGTTGATGCAGAATTCGGTTAGGAAATGTTGTGGTAATTTTTATTCTGTTCTTGTTCCTGCTATGGTTTATGGGGCACTGTCTCTTTATCTTGGGGCTGGATTGGCTGTTCTGTTTTTCTTTATTGGAATATTTTCTGGCTTGTTGTATTCGTCTACGAGAAATATTCTTTTGAGTATAGCTTTTAGTTTGCCTGTTTCTGTTTTTATTTTTGTTGTTCCTAGTCTTATTTAATTGTCTCTAATAGGTAGTGTTTTTTTGCCACAATTTATTTAAAGATGAGCTTCGTGGGTTTTCTATGAAAGTTATGACTTTGATGCTTGTTGGAATGTTTGTTTTAGCCCTTGGCTTTGTTGGTGCTGAGTCTTATGTTTATGAGGATGAGGATATTGTTTGTGCGGTTGGGGATGATGATGTGACTTGTGAGTATGTCGAGGCTGAGGCTGGGACGTTTGGTACTATGTGTAATGATTGTTATCCTGTGAAGACGATTGTTAAGGGGATAGTTTTTGATGAGGCGTCTGGTGTTGGGATTGTTGGAGCTAATGTTGAGATTATCTGTGACCATGATGGGGCGTTGACTACTATGTATACTCAGAGTTTGATTGGTGGTTTTTATGTTGTTAAGTTTGATGACTCGGATTGTACTATTGGGGATTTTGTGACTGTTAATGCTGAGAAAGATGGGTTGGTTGGCACTGGAGGTCCTAAGGAAGTTAAGGATAAGATTTTGGATTGTTGGAATGTTGTTTGTATTTGTGTTCCTATGGTTCCTGAGTTTGGGCTTGTTATTGGGATGTTGACTGCTTTGAGTGCGGTTGGGATATTTTTTGTGGTAAGGAAAGAATGAGAAAATTATTTGTTATGTTGTTGATGGGAATGTTTTTTGTTGGTCTTGCTAGTGCTGGGACTGGTGCTATTTGGACTACGAAGGTGGGTTGTGTTCCGCAAGATGCGAATGAGTATGATATTGGGGAGCATGTTTATATTAGGGGAGATGGTTTTGTTCCTGGGGAATATGATTGGGAAATAAAGGGTCAGCCGGGAGAGGCTTCTTGTGATCCTAATGATATTGTTGCTTTTGGAAGTTATGTTGTTGATGATTCTGGGTATTTTTGTTTTGATGCTTATGAGGTTGCGGAAGGAGATTGTGGGGTGTATAAAGCTGACTTTAATAATAAGTTTGATAATTATCATGTTGTTCCTGAGTTTGGATTTGTTATTGGGATGTTGACTGCTTTGAGTGCGGTTGGGATATTTTTTGTTGTTAGAAGGGATTGAGTGTTTCTATAATATATTTCTTATCACGATAAAGCTTATAAAAAATACTGGGTTTTTGGTGGGATGAGAAAATTTGGTTTGGTGGCGGTTTTGTTTTTGGTTGTTTCTTTGGTGCATGCTTGTGAGGTTCCTGAGGAGATTTCGTTTGCTGGGATTGTTTATGAGGACCATATTGGTTGGGATGTTATTGGAGATGTTGATGTTTGGTTTAGTTGTGGGGTTGTTGCTTTGGATACGACTTATGCTGATGGTGCTTATGGTGTTAGTTTTTCTGGTGAGGATTGTGTGGATGGGGGGAATTTGGAGATGCGGTTTTCTAAGGATGGGTTTGAGGACTTGAGTTTTGGATGGGTTGTGGATTATTCGGATATGTGGACTATTGATTTGAGGGATAAGATTTTGCGGAATAAAGTTTTTAATGTTGTTATGGTGAGGGAGGAGGAAGAGGAGGAGATTCGTAGGGGTGGGGATTGTAAGGAGTTGTTTTTGGATTGTGGGCTTTGGAGTAGTTGTGTTGATGGGATTGAGATGAGGACGTGTTCTTCTAATTGTGAGGTTAATATCGACGAGGTGAGGACTTGTGTGGATGAGGAGCCGTTGGTTTTGGGGGAACTTGTGTATTCTGATGGTGGGGAGATTCGGGAGAAGGGTGGGTTTATGGATTTTATTTTAGGGTTTTTTGGGGAATAGTTTATATAGAAGTTGTGGGATGTTGATTTATGCCTGGCGTATTATCTCATTTGACTGTTGCAGTTGTAGGATTTGTTGTAGTTTGGTTGCTGTTTAATTGGAAGTATGGGTATGGGTTTGTTGTTGGAACTTTGATACCGGATAGTATTAAGTTTGGGATTCCTGCTGTTCGGCTTAAGACGGCGAGTTTTGGGGAGATGATGACGGATCCGTTTTACGGTCCTTTGCATGTTTATACGCATAGTATTTGGACTTGGGTTGTGCTTTGTGTTTTTGTTGTTTTTGTTTTGTTTTGCTTGTATAAAGTTAAGTGGGTTAGTTGGAAGAATTTTAGGATGTGGATTTTTATTAATGTTAGTTTTCTTGTTGCTATTGTGATTCATTTGATTATGGATTATTTTATTATTGAGAAGAGTTTTTGGATTTAGGAAGGGTTATATATTGATTTTTTTATGTTTTGTTATGGTATTGGAGAAAGGGTTTCGGCAGTTTCTTGTTAAGACTGGGGTTTTTTTGGGTTTGTTTATTTTGATATCTTTTGCGATTGGGCAGAGGATTGTTGCTTCGTCTTTGCTTTATGGGTTTAAGTTTTTTATTTATGGGGGGATGGGGAAGGTTTTGTTGTTTTCGATTTTTGGGTTTGTTTTGTTTTATCGGGATAGGTTGTTGAAGTTGAGTTTTTTTAAGCGTGAGAAAGTGAGTCTCTTGATGTTGGAGTTGTCTCTTTTATGTGTTATTGGATTTTATATTTTGGCCTCAAACGGCATGACCCTGGTGGGCCTGAATTTGAATATTGGGAAGTTTTCACCTAGTGTTCTTGGGATTTTTCTTTTTCATTTGTTGTTTTTGGCTATTTTTGTTTTTTTGATTATTGGGATTTTTGGTTTGAATTTTTTGCGTGATTTTTTTAGGAAGTTTAAGAGGGAGCTTTTGTATTTCTTTATTTTCGGTGTTATTGTTTATTCTTTGATGTATTATGTTTGGAGGCTTTGGCCGTTTCTTAGTTTGATTGTTGTTAGGGTTACTTCTTTTTTGTTGGGGCTTGTTGGGGATGTTGTCGTTATTAATCAGTATACTTTTAGTTTTGGGGGTTTTGCTGCTGAGATTGGGGAGGCTTGTTCTGGGGTTTATTCGATTTTTATTTTTAGTTCTCTTTATTTGTTCGCTGTGATTTTGGATTGGGGGAAGCTGGATAGGTTGAAGGTTGTTTTGGTTTTTGTTCCGGCTATTGTTGGGGCTTTTTTTGTTAATGTTTTTAGGGTGTTTTTGTTATTTGTTATTGGGGCTTATATTTCTGAAGAGATTGCTATTGGGTTGTATCATTCTTATGTTGGGATGGTTTTCTTTTTGGTTTATTTTTCGGTGTTTTGGTTTTTGTTTTATGATTGGGCGAGGGTTGGGAAATGAGGGGAGCGAGAAGAAGATGAATAGTTTTGGGAGAAGTAAACTTTATAAACTGGGTGACCTTGGGGTTATTAGCAATTTTCGGATTGTGAGTATGAGCCCCAGTAATCTTTTGGTTGCTGGATGTCTTTTTTTATTGGAGGAATTTTATGGATAAAGTTGTGATTTTTGTGGATGATGGATTTTTTGGATTGGTTAAAAATCATTTTCAAAAAGAATTTGGAAAGAAAAATAAATATTTGCAAACGTTTAGAAATATTTGTGATAAGGAAAATCTTGACTTGGAACATATTTTTATTTATTTGGCGCCGCCATATCAAAGTAAGAATCCTACAAAATTAGAATCCCGTTTAATGAGTAATTATCAAAGGATGGTTAAAATGCTTAAGAAGAAAAATTGGATAACGTTGAGAGAAGGAAGATGTTTGAAAAATATTGATTCGAATGGTGATTTTCATTTTTATCAGAAGGGAGTTGATGCTTTGGTTATTATGGATATGTATGATTTGAGAGAAACTTTTCCGGATGTAAGTAAGATAATTTTAATTGCTTCTGATTCCGATTTTGTTCCTGTGATAAAGCGGATGAAGGATAAAGGTATAAAGATAATCTTGTATACCTATTTTGATAGAGTTCGGAATTCGAAATTTTCTACGTCAAATTACTTAAAACAGTCTTGCTCTAAGTGGGTTAAATTAAAATCTGGGGATTTTAGATAATAATGAAATTAATTAAAAATTTAAGGAAGATTATGAAAGATAGTTTGTATCGGAATTCGATTTTTATGATTGCTTCGACTGCGGTTATGTCGTTGTTTGGGTTTGTTTTTTGGATGCTTGCGGCGCGGCTTTATTCGACTGTTGATATTGGGCTTGCTACGACGATTATTTCGGTTATGGGGTTGATTACTGGGCTTTCGGTTTTGGGACTTAATGTTGGGTTGATTCGGTATTTGCCTAAGAGTCGGGATAAGAGTAATAAGATAAATAGTTGTTTTAGTTTGGTGTTTTTGTTTAGTATTGGGGTGGCTAGTGCTTATGTTATGTTTATTTCTTATTTTTCGCCTGAGTTGGTTTTTATTAGGGAGAATGCTATTTTTGCTTTTGCGTTTATTTTCTTTATGGCTTTTGCTGGGATTGGGAGTTTGATGGATAGTGTTTTTATTGCGTTTAGGAGTACTAAGTATATTTTGGTTAAGAATAGTGTTTTTAGTTTTTTGAAGATTGGGGGTTTGTTTTTGTTTGTTGGATTGGGGGCTTTTGGGATTTTTGTTTCTTGGATGTTGTCGCTTGTTGTTGCTTTGGGAATTTTGTTTTGGATTTTGGTGGTTAAGTTTGATTATAAGCCGAAGTTGGTGTTTTATAATTCTATTGTTAAGCAGATGGGGAAGTATAGTTTTGGGAATTATGTTGCTGGGTTTATTGGGGGGTTGCCTTTGATGATTTTGCCGATTATGATTTTGAATAGGTTGGGGGCTGAAATGGTTGCGTTTTATTGGATGCCGATGATGATTGCGGGGTTGTTGTTTGTGATTCCGCAGGCTGTTAGTCAGAGTTTGTTTGCTGAGGGGAGTTATAGTGAGAGGGATTTGAGGAAGTTAGTTTGGAAGGCGGTGAAGATTATTGGAATTATTTTGATTCCTGCTATTGTTTTGGTTTTCTTTTTTGGGGATTTGGTGCTGGGGTTGTTTAGGGCGGAATATGCTGTTGAGGGGTTTGGGCTATTAAGAGTTTTGACAGTTAGTGGGATTTTTGTTGGGGTGAATGAGGTTTTTGGAAGAATATTGCAAATTAAGAAAAAAATAGGTAAATTAATTTTTATGGGTTTGATTCAGGCTGTTCTAATGATTGGATTAATTTATTTCTTGATTGACAAAGGTTTATTCGGCGTCGGTGTTGGATGGCTTATAGGGACAGTTCTTACTAGTTTGGTTTATTTTATAGTTGTGTTAGGGTTGAAAAGAAAGTGATTCTACAGATATCTTTATATTTAGAACAAATCGACATAATTTTATATAGATGTTTAAGCCTATGAATTTTTATAAACGAAGAGCTACATAATATTAGATAAAAAGGGGCAAGAAAAAAGACGATAAAAATAAATGAGGAGGCCCAGAAATATTTTTGTAAAAAAGAAATCAAAGCCCGATATTAGCGATAAGGAACTTGCGAATTGGGTTAGTGATGGTTTAAGAAAGCGACACAGTCTTTCTCATTTAAGAAATATCTTAATTAATCATGGGCTTGAAGACGACAATAGGCTAATACGTTTTTCTTCAAAAGTAACCCATCGCCATAAGGGTTATCCTATAAAAATAATTGGTGCAATCCTTTTGTTTGTTTGTGTTTCTATATTTACTTTTTTCTTTATTTTAAGTCCAGGAAATTTTATGAATGGGTATGTTATTCTTGGGTCGGAAGATCCAGGGGTTTTAATTAGTGTGGATTTCTCTTCGGAGATTGGGGTGATAAGGGGTGATTTTTATGGTGTAGGACTTCAATCTCCAATATTAGTAAGTGGTTCGATAGACACAAATTGTGACGGAGTTTATGAAACTCCAAGAAATTATACTTGGCAACAAGAGACTTTTTTAGATAGTGGAGCTAAAATTACTTATTATGATACTTATTTAGAAAATTATTATTTTAATACTTCAGAAGATTCTGGAATAAATATGCAAGGAGACCTAACGGATATCCAAAATCAATTAATTTGGGACTATGAGAATAATATAACTTCTATAATTATTATGGGTTATATGCCGCCTTGGTTAGCTGATAATTCGAGTGGAAATTGTCTAAACTTACGATATTGTCCTGCAAGTAATTATACTAAATGGAATAATATTGTTTTAGATTTTTATAAGAGAGTAGACCGATATAGGAATGTAACAAAAATTGAAATTTGGAATGAGCCCGACATTTTTTTCTTTGAAGGTAAACTGCCAAGTTATTCAGCTAAAACAGATTTTGTTATTTTATTTAATAATACTTTCAATACTTTCAAATATTATAATTCAAATATAGAAATAGTTGGTTGGAGGGGGGCGCAAGATGCAGTAACAACTTCAAGTATAAGTGCATTTACACGAATGATGTTAAGTAATTTAAGTTCTCAACATAAAAGTTTTAGTTATCATCCATATTATGAAAACTATATTAATTATCCCATGGTTTCTTCTGAATTAAATTATCTTTTTACTCAATGTGCCGTATATGATGCAGAATGTTCTCATGTTTATTTAGATGAGTGGCAACCACACGGGACAACAGCTGCTAATATACTTAAAAATCAATCTTTAGGACAAAGTGATGAATACAAGGCAAACATAGCTTACTTTTTACAAGATATTTTAAATCATTATCCAGAGAAAATTACAGAGATGCCTTATCATTGGGATGATCCAGTTTCATACTTTAATTGTCCAAGTAATTATCCCGAATATCCTGCAATTTATTCAAGTGTGAGCGAGGCGGGCTTAGACAATCCAGTGCAAACTTACTATCCAGCTTATACAATTCCTAAAAATTTCGCCACATACCATTCTGCAGGGAGCATGGTTGTTAGAAGTAATTCTTCATCAAACAGCATTAAAGTTGTTGCAAGCAAAAAACAAGATGATGTCCAATATATTACAATAATCAATACTGGAAATAAAACCAATGTAAGTTTAGTTTTATCTGGAAATTCTTATTCTAATCTCAAAGATTTAGAAACTAATGAAGTTTATCTCTCAGATAATAATAACATAATTAATATTGGAGTTTTAGATGAATATGAAATTAAATATTTAATTAATACTGCTGAAGGTTCTACCCTTCTTCCTGATACAGATATTCCTCCACAAGATTCATCTTCAGAAAGTAGTGGGGGAGGGGATGGAAGTAATCCCCATGCAAACGCAAACGCCACAAATAATATTTACACCAACCTAACTAACCAAGATAACAATAGCGGAAATATTGATGTGCGCCCAAAGATAGAAGAAGAAGTCAAGAATCAAAAAGATGAGATAAAAATAGGGAAAAATGCTGGAACAGGAAAAGCAATACTTGGAGAATTGGAGAAATATGTTTCCGGAATAATAGTTTTATTAGTTATCGGAATTACAGTGGTTTTATTAATTATTTTGTATGTTTGGAGCAGAAGAAATGGTTGGCTGGGAAAATTTAACTAGTTTTTAAAGAGTCCCATTAATAATCAAGAGGGTTTGATTTTCTAAATCAGAAACTCTTGATTTAAGAATATTAATTTCTTCTTGTTGGTTGTCTGTTTTTGTTATTAGCCCATTTATAGTGTTAGTTATTGTTGTTCTCCATATATCAATAGTTTGTTTCCATGACTCTAATATTGAAAGTCTTTGATCAATGGGGTATTCTATTGTACAAGTTTCTTCACTATTCCAAGTGGTCCCTGAAATTATGCCATGATTTTCATTGCCTGAAGAATCATAGGCAATTGTGCTAGAGTTTTCATCAAAGTTTAATTGCATTTTTAAATCATTATTTTGGAGAACTGCATGTTGAAACATATTTAAGGTGGTAGTATTAGTTAATCCAAATCTATCTAAACCTCCAATAGGATTAGTATGTTTATACCCATAATCTAATATTTTTGTAATAGGATTATACCAATCATAACCTCCAACAAAAGTATAATAATCATCTGCATAACTATTTGAAGTATCATTATAAGTTGTAAAGGGATAAATAAAACTTGTAATATTAACACCTGTTAAATTTCCTTCAAGAGAACTTTTACTATTATTAAATTCATTTATCCAATCTTGAGGGGTATTGCAGGAAGTTATAAAATTACAATGAGTTTGTGAATGAGAAACTATCTCCCAACCTGAATCTGATAAATCTTGAATCTGGGTATAAGACATTTTCCCAGCATTTCCGACAAGACTAGAAATAATATTTGCACAACCAATAAATCCATAGTTCTTCATAATTGTAAAAGCATTTGTGTAAACATTTAGGCTTCCATCATCAAAACTAATAATAATAGGCTTTTCAGGCAAAATATATTTTCCTTGAGTATATTTTACAAAATCTCTATAAGTTATAGAAGTGTAGCCTGAATTATTAAGCCAACTCATTTGAGCATCAAAATTAGTCAAATTAACATAATAAGTAGTGTCAATATTATCTACATTATGATAACTAACAACAACAACCCCAGATTGTAAGGGAATAGGATCTCTTTGTTTATAATAAATGTCCATAACTGCCTCAGAGCCCAAAGAACGATTAAATATTCTGACATCATCAATAGAACCATTTACATGATTAAAAATTCCATATGAACCAAGATTATTTACAGCATTTTTAGTATTTATAGTACTACAATCTGCAAAACTAGCCACACTAGAATTATCTTTATAAATTGAGCATTTATTTCCTTGATGCGTAACTGCTATAAAAGTCCAATTTTTATCAGGAGTATAATCTAAAGCTTTGTTCCCATTATCAGTATTTGGCCAATATAAAATTTGTGTAGAGGTAGTTCTAATTAAACCATTCATTTCAGCAAAGGGATCTTGAGTTATTGTTATATTATTTCTTTTAAACCAAAAAGTATAAGTTAATTCAGAAGAGGTATTTATAAAAGGAATAACAACCCCGTCATTAATTCCATCAAAATCTAACCAGGACTGATTGCATGTTTGGACTGATGTTTCTGATGCAAGAATTATAGAAATATTGAAGATAGTAAATACTAAAATTAAAAAAATAAATATTCTAAAATTAAGTATTTGTTTTGTTGAATTAATTTTTTCCATTTTTATGAGAATTAATGTTTATTCAATAATATAAAGTTTTGCGAATTTAATTTGTTAATATTATTTAAAAATATCACTTTCGTCATTGGAGTAAATAAGGTTTTTGTTTTCATTGAGAAAATCCGTTGGGAAGTTGTACCTAAAGCCATATTTACTTAGATATCTTTTGTAGGCTTCTTCCTTAAATTTATTACGAACATCAAGATATACATATGACTTCTTTTCTATAGTTTGGGGAATGACATCGAACTTAAATCCCCGCATGCCGCCAAAAGAATACAATCTTAGACTCGCGACCTCGTCTGCAAAAATCATGGAACTATCCCTATTTTGAGATAACCATATTGCTGAATCCACTTCCGAATTATGAGAATAATAAAAATAATAATAATCGCTATTGCTATTAAGTGCATAAGAATCTGCGGTTAAGGAATTCCCCCCAGTCAACTCTTGCATAAATCCTGAATAAAATAAAAAATAAAAAATAAAAAATCCTACTATTACAAGTGCCTTCGGTTTTACTTTAATAATCTTAAAGAAAGTAATTATCCCAATTATTTCTGCAATTGATACCATTATTAATATTTGTTGATATAGCCTTATTGGATTGTAGTATGATGATGCCGTCGGTAATAACAAAACCAGAAACAACATGAACATTAAAACCATTGAAAGCATCTTATACTCTATATCTATCTTCTTGGAAAATAACATTGAAATTAACCCAAGAATTAAGAATAGGAATGAAGCTATTGTTATTAAAGATAATGTCTTTGCAGAAATCTTCCAAAAGCTCTTATTGATAGGTTCCTTGTATTCTCGAGTTATCAAATTGGAGGTATATCTTTGATAATCCTCTCTACTTATTTTTTTATAAAAATAGTCATTTTCCGTATCGCTAATGAAGTTTTTGAAATTTTTTGTTGTCTCTTGATTTTTGTCTATAATTTTTAATAATATTTTTTGGGACTCCCCTGCCATGGCTTCATAACTTAGAATATTTTTTGTGTCATAAACTACCTCTTTGACTAACTTAACCAATCCTCCTGAAGATTCTGTTAATTGAATATTCCATACGAATGTCGATAAGAATAATATTAGAATTAATATAGTGCCAAATTTTATAATCTTATGATTTTGTTCTTTCTTTGTTCTTTCTTTCTTCAAGAATCTTTTATAAAAACTTACTGTAATCAAAAATAAAAGAGCTAAAATAAAAGTTACGTTCATTAGATAGGAGGTGCTATAATGAGAAAAAATCACACTAATTCCAAAGATGAGAAAAAATGCTTTTTTTATAGAGGGATTTATATTATCTTTATTAAAAAATATTAGTATGACAAGAGTAAAAAATAAGATTGCTATATTTTCTCTAATTAATGCAGGCATCTCATTAATGAATGTCCATTGGGACATAAAGAAAAAACTTGCTAAAAATGCCCATTTCTTTTCTATGTATCTATTTGCTATTAAGTAAACTCCCACGGGGACAAAGCTAAGAATAATCTGGAAAAATATTTTGAAAAGGAATTGGTCATTAATCATTAAAAACCATGATAATATTGTTGGCAATATTGTAATACTTAGGCACGTATTATAGGCGTGTCCTGGCAAATTTGAAGGGCTCCAATGAAGAGTATTTTTTGTTAGCTGGAATACATGATATTCTTCGTGTATATCAAATCCGCTGATATTCCAACTTCTTAAGCTGAACATAAGTAACAAAGATATACTTATCATTAAGATGGCCCAGGGATAAATATTCGGATTTAACTTTTCTCTAAAGAAAATAACCGCAAAGACATAAATCGCTATTCCCGCTAACATCGTCATCGACAAAATATTCGATCCATCATTATTCAATAGAAGTGCTCCAAGAACTGCAAGGGCAGGGAAGAGTATTGGAACCGTAAACATAACTGTATTTAATATATCTAATCTCCTAGGTCGAAATTTAAATGATTTAATATCTCGGGTTCTCTTCTTCGCAATAATCCATAAAACGATTAAGAATAAATTAAAACAAATTAATATTGGCCAAGTCGCTAAAGGTTTATCTGTAATGTTTAGCCATGGTAAAATCCAGTTAATGGTTAATCCTGCAAGCATGATAAATGAAATACTAAGTCCAACAATATATAAAATGTATTCCCAAAACCCAACCCCTCGGATTTTTAGTGCTAACATGATTAAAAGTCCTGGGATAATTATTATAAATAAAAATGATAAAATTGTTCCAAAATAAAACACATTTAAATTAGAAATAATCAAGATATCCATTAGAATCATAAATGTTAGCATGCTATAGAAAATCTTATTTATTGTAATGTCCATCTGATTACCTAAAATTTTCATTTTATTCATTTTTAAAAAATCCTACAATCCTTCCTGAGTAATAGGCTAAGATAAAAATGTAATTAAAAAGACCTGCAAATATAAACCCAGAGATATTAGTTATTTTAAATTTAGAGGATATATGTAAGAAACTTGTCAGAAGAGGATATAGAATAATTAGTATGAGATATTTTGTTTCTCCAATCAAAAGTAAAATTAAGTTTCCGATTAATAAGAATAAAAATCCAAAGAATGCCAAATCTGCTAAACGAATTTTCCTGTTGTTTGCTAAGAGTTTTGTTGCGCCTCTTCCAAAAGAACTGATCCTCTCCAGCGATCTTCGATAGGTTATATCTTCTCTATGATCTACGATTAAATTTGGAATAGCTTTAATTTTAAATCCATTTTTCTCTATGTTCCAACTCAGATCTGTGTCTTCCCCGCCCCTCAAATTCTTATTAAATTTAATTTTTTTGAAAATATCTTTCTTGTATAGTGAATTACTTCCTGTGATCTCTGTTGTGTGTGATACTGTTTTTGGCTTTAGTCTAAATTTATTGTAGAGGTATGCTACGTCTCCATCAGGAACTGCAATTCCACCAACCGCATCGTATTTTCTAATATAAGTCATGCAAGTCTTTAGCCAATTTTTTGGTAAAACTATGTCCGCATCAATAAAGGCAATATATTCTCCTTTGGTATTTCTTACTCCAGTGTCTCTTGCGTTCCCTCTCCCTTTATTTTCTTTCAAACTTATTAGATTAATATTTTTACTCCTAATCTCTTTTACAACTTTTGCTGTATTATCCTTTGATGCATCGTTTACAATCACTATTTCATAACTACCTAATCCCTTCTGTTTTAGAATAGAATCGATACAATTGGCTATGGTATTTTCTTCGTTATATGCAATTATTACAAATGAAGTTTTCATCTATACACCCCCTCAAACTTCTTAATTACATTATTCCAGTCATATGTCTTAGCCATATCAATACATTTGTTTCCCATCTTATATGAATTATCAATTGCGATTTTTATTTTCTTTGATAAGTCATTTTCATTGAATTCTGAGATATATCCGTTAACTCCTTTTTTTATTAGAGAGGATGAGGCGTTTTCTGGGTGGTTAATTGTGATGACTGGGGTGCCGAGTGCGTTTGCCTCGATGACTACGATTCCGAATCCTTCTCTTGTTGAAGGTAAGATAAAAACTTTACTTGATTTAATTAAAGATAGAACTCTTTTGTGTTTTTCTATGAACCCTTTAAATTTAATATTTTTTTCTAATTTTAGTTGCTTTGTAAGATTAATGAGGTTTTCCTTCTCTGGCCCATCTCCCACAATCATACATTTGATACTTTTATATTTCTTATCTTTAATTATTCTATTTATTGATCTAATTAACAAATCTATATTTTTATTTTTAAGAAGCCTTCCCGTATAGATTATATCTGATTTTTCTTTTGATGGCTTGATTTTATTAAAATCTTTTAGTTCAATTCCATTTGGAATAATCATTATTTTTTCTTTTGGAACTTTTAATATTTTTTGAAGTCTTTGTGAAGTATGGCTTGAAACTGCAATAATTTTATTTGGCAACTTAGAAGCCATCTTTTCAACCCAATATCCGAAGACACCTTTCCATCCGATATATTCTTTCCAGTATTCTTTTCCCCAGACTTCGTGCCAAGTTGTGATTAGTGGTTTTCCTTTTATTAGACAAGCGATTTTTGCAGGAAATAGAGAGAAGTATGGAAATCCACAGCAGTCAATAACATCGAAATCTTCCTTAATTAATTTAAAACTAGAAAACCCAAAACGAATTGCTTGACTAATGGATCTTTTTTTTTCATCGGTATAAAGTGGTATATTTTTACAAATTCCGTGGTAATAAATCCCGTTTTTTTGTATAACATCTTCTCCTTTCCATAATTTCATACCATAGAAATGAATTTCATAATCTTTAGCTAATTTCTTTGCAACTTCGTAGAATCTCTTTTCTCCTCCGCCTTTTATGTAAGGATAAATTGCATCGTAAACTAATGCTAATTTTTTGGCCATCCCCTCAGAACCCCATTAGGCTCATTCTTTTAATAAAAAGATGAGTTGTATTTCTTACAGCATCTTTCCAGCCATCAAGCTTAACTTCACCAACTCTTGCCCTATAATCTATGATCACTTCTTTACACTTAAACCCTTTTTTATAGACTTCTATTTTTAACTCTTGACTGAATGGCATTCCACAAGATTTAACATGTAATTTATTCCAGATTTCTTTTTTGAATATCCACATTCCAGATTGAGAATCTTTAAATGGAATTCCTTTCCACAAATTTCTCATAATAGTTGCCAAAAACCAATTCCCAAAAATATGTGATGTGTGCATAGCTTCTTTAGTGACAGTACTTAATCTGTCGGTATTAATAAAATCTAAATTTTCTTCTTCCATTATTTTTAAAAATCTTGGAATATCTTCAAAGGGGTAGGTACAATCAGCGTCTCCAGTGATAATAATATCTGAATGAGCATTTGCGAATCCTGCTTTATATGCGTTGCCATAACCTCTTACGGGCTGAACAAAGACTGTCGCTCCGTTCTTTTTTGCAATGTGTCCAGTTTCGTCAGTAGACCCATTATCAACAATTAGTATTTCAACTTTATATCCCATTTTCTTAATTTTATTAACGGGAACTTCTTTTATTACGGTTCTGATTGCCTCCTCTTCATTTAGTGCAGGGATAACAACAGACACGCTTTTTTGTTTTGTTTTGTTTTTTGCCATTTTGTATATATTTTGAGAGAAAATCCTGTTTATAAAGTTTGTGTTTTGGTACTATCCTAAAGTAATAAAAACTATTAGAATCTTTAAGTTTTTTTCTTATAAACTTCATAAGTAGATTCAATCATGTCTCTAAGAGAATATTTGGGTGTCCAATTCAAAACTTCTTTAGCTTTCAAATTAGAGGCCATTAAAAAATCAGGTTCACCATCTTGTCTTTCTCCAAATTCAAAATTAAAATTTTTGCCTGTAATCTTCTCGGTTGTATTAACTAAATCTTTGAGAGAAAATTCTTCTCCGCTACCTAAATTTAATGCACAATTTTTTTTAATATCCAAAGCAGAAATGTGGGCATCTACTAAGTCTAATACATGAACATAGTCTCTAACACATGTTCCATCTTTAGTATTATAATCTTCTCCAAAAATAACTAATTTTTTTCTTATCCCAAAAATAACTTCCATAATTATAGGGAAAATGTTTTGGGCATCTGGATCAATATAATCGAGTCCGCCATCTCCTGCTACATTAAAATATCTTAAGAAACAATATTTTAAGCCGTAAATTTTGGAGTACCATTTTATTAGGTTTTCGCATGCGAGTTTGGTATATCCATAATAATTGATCGGATCTGTATTACAATTTTCGTCAATAATTTTCTTTTCTGGGTTGCCATAAACACCGGCAGATGAGGAATAGACAATTAATTTAACTTTGTATTTAATCATAGTATCTAGAAGATTAATTGTCCCGGTGATATTTTGAGAATATTTAATTACATCTTTCATTGATTCTCTGCTTGCTTTGTATCCTGCAAAATGGATAACTTCATTAATTTTATTTTCGTTAAAAATTCTATCAATAAAATTTTTGTCACATAAATCACCTTCATAAAATTTAGCTTTTTTATCAACTAATTCTTTTAATCCTTTTGATAAATTATCAATAACTATAACATTTTTATTTTTTTCAATTAATTTTTTTACACAGACGCTCCCAATATAGCCTGCTCCTCCTGTTACTAAAATGTTTTTCATTAATTTTAGCGGGGAATTTTATTTATAAAGTTTGCGTTTTGATACTATTTAAAAGTGGCAAAACCTTATAAAGCTACAAAACACTAAATAATATGGCAATTAAAATGGATTTACATTCGCATAGTAAATATTCAGGGGATGCTTATCTTAGAGATATAACTCCGCAGAAAATGTTTGATTATGCTTTTGATAATGATTTAGATGTTTTGGCTGTGACTGACGCTAGGGCTGATTTGTTTTTTGATAGGGTTAGTGGTAGTCCTGAGAAATATTTAGAGGGGATTGAGTTGCTGGATAAAAATAAGGAAATTGCTGTTTTTAAGAAAGGTGGATATAATTTACATTTATTGAGGGGGATGGAGCATCACGATGATTGTGGTGGGCACATTTTGCAGATTGGTGGAGAGAGGAAAATTGAATATGATAAAAGTAGAGGTCTCGGAGATAGGATAAAATACGCGCACGACGAGGGAGCTTTGGCTGGTGTTGCACATCCTTATTTTGTTGATTTTGGTGGGGCTGATGCTGAGACTTTGGAGAGGTTGGCTAGAGATGCTGATTTTGTTGAGTCTTTTAATTCTTGTAGTGAGAAGAAATATAATGATATGGCTACGGAGTTTGTAAAGGAAAGGGGATATGTGGGTCTAAGTAATTCGGATGATCATAACGGAAAACCCGGAAGAGCGCATAGTATTTTGGATGTTGATTTGGTTGGGGATTTAGGGAAAGATTCTCAGGCTATCAAGAATGCCGTTATGAATGGAAATGTTTTGGGACATCATCAGAGTTATACTGGATTTTTAGAAAAAGTTTATGTGTTTGTTTTGAAGGATGTTTTGAGAGGAGATTTTAAGTCTAGTTTTGATAGGGTAAGGAGGAAGCTTAGTGATGTCGTTGCTTGAGGTTTGCCCAAAAACCTTATAACCAAACTATCCAAAGCAATATTATGAAGTATGTAGCAATCGGAGCCGCCGTTATCTTGGTTGTTTTCTTGGCTGTATTGTCGCAGATTCCTTTGGGGATTGAGCCTTTGACTGAGTTGTATTTTGAAGAACATACGCAATTGCCTAGTTCTGTTTCGTTGAATGAGATTTATAATTTTGCTTTTACGACGAATAATTTGGAGTATCAGGATATGAGGTATTATTATAACGTTAGTGTGTTTGATGTTAATGGTTCTTTTGTGAAGAGTGTTGGGTTTGGGGATTTTGTTATAGAGCATAATGAGAGTCGGACTGTCGAGGAAGGGTTTTTGTTTGCTGAGTCGTTTGAGAGGGCGAAGATAAAAGTTTTGATAAAAAAGGATCATATGAATATTACGCCGGAGTTTAAGACGAAGTTGTGGTGGCCGGATCCGAATTATCCGACGGAGATTGATGTGCATTTTTGGGTTGATGAGGTTGTTGTCTAGAAAATTTAATAATCGAAAGGTTTTTAAAGTGATTTTTTCTAAAGTTTACATGAAGAATATAATTAATTTCATAATGGTAACAGTTTTGTTATTTTCGTTTGCAGGAATTGTAGTTGCCGACGATGGTAGTACTTTGATTGCTGGGAAAATTTATAATGTTGATTTTACGGCTGTGATTGATGGAGCTGATGTTGAAGTTAGCTGTAATGGAGATATTCAGAATGTTGTGAGTGAGGCTAATGGGCAGTATAATGTTATCTATAGTCAGGATGTTTGTGATGCTGGGGATTCTTTGATTGTTGTTGCTGAAAAAGATGGGATGTATGGTTCCGCTTCTGGTATAATTCATGAGGACGCTATAATGAATAACTGGGATTTGGGTGTTGTAAATGTTGCGATTGTTCCTGAGTTCGGATTCTTTATGGGCATATTGACTATGTTGTCGGCTCTGGGAATATTTTTTGTTGTTAGGAAATAAACATGGTAAGAAAAAATTTTGGTTTTATATTTTTGTTGGGAATATTTGTTTTTGCTTTAGGTTTTGTTTCTGCTGATAGTTTTATTTCGGGTATAATTTATAATACGAGTATTGGGGGAGAGGTTGTTGAGGGAGCTGATGTTGAAGTGATTTGTAATGGTATACCGATGAGTGATGTTAGTGAGTCTGACGGATCTTATGGTGTGAGTTTCCCGAGTGATGAGTGTAATAGTTCGCATGTTTATTCTGTCAGCGCCGAGAAAGATGATTATTCTGGGGAGAGTGGGGAACATAGTGATATTAATGATTTATTTGGGGCGGTTATGAATTTGGCTGTTGAGAAAGAAGATGTCGAGGAGAGTATCTCTATTTCGGGTATAATTTATAATACGACTTTGGGCGGAGAGGTTGTTGAGGGGGCTGATGTTGAGGTAATTTGTAATGGTATACCAGTAAGTGCTATTAGTAATGGTGATGGGAGTTATGGTGTGAGTTTTTTGAAGAGTGAATGTAATAGTTCGCATGTTTATTCGGTTAGTGCTGAGAAGGGAAATTATTCTGGGGAGAGTGGAGAGCATAATGATATTAATGATTTGTTTGGGGCGGTTATGAATTTGGCTATTGAAGAAGAAAGTTCTGAAGATGCTGTTATTGTTTTCATTGGAACTATATATAACACTACGATTGGTGGTGCGTTTGTTTCTGGTGCGGATGTTAGTTTGACTTGTGGAATTGTTAAGAGTGGTTTGAGTGATGTTAATGGAAGTTATCGTTTTGAGTTTTTGGAAAGTGAGTGCAATGGGAGTTTGGTTTATGTTGTTGATGCGGTTAGTGGAGAGTATAGTGGGACTAGTGGAGATTTGAGTTTTGTTGTTGATTCTGATAATGTTTATGATTTGGTTATTTCGAAAGCCGCTGAAGAAGAGGAGGAAGAAAATAGTGGTGGATCTAAGAAAAGTGGTAGTAGTGGGGGAAGGGTAACTATGTGTGCTGATGGATTTCATTTTTTGAAGGAGGGTAGTAGCGTTTGTGTTCCGGATGTTGTTGAGGAATTGAATGTTTCTTTGGAGGAATTGAATGTTTCGGAAGATAGTGGGGTTGAAGATGAGGGTGAAGAGGATAAAGGCTTCTTTGCTGGGGTTTTGAGTTTTATTACTGGTGCGGTTATTGGTGGTGTTATGGGTAGTTGGATAGCTGTTGTCTTATTTATACTTGTAGTTATTGGATTGTTTTTGTTTGCTTGGAGTAAGAAGAAATAAGGTGCTTTAAATTTTGTTGTGGTACAAATAAAAAATGATTTTTGAGTTGAGTCTTTTTTCAGTTTTGAAATTTTAATTTGGGTTGTAATTTTTTGGTTTTGGTTTTGTCGTCGGTGATTTTTGTTTTTTGAAATGTTTCTGAAATTTATCTATGTTGAAGTGGTGAAAAATCGAGAAAAAGCTTAAATAGTTTGGGTGTTATTAGTTTGTATGAAAAGTGTATTTAGCTTCTTAAGTTTGGTTTTAATCTTCAGTTTTGTGGTTGGTTTTGTTGGTGCTGTTGAGTGTGAGTATGATGAGGATTGTCCAGATGATGATTATTGTGCAGATGGTTATGTTGTTTATAGGGATGGTGTTTGTATTTCGTTAAATTGTGAATTAGGAGATCCTTATGTAATTGATGATTGTAATGATGGGAATGTTAATTCTTGTAATGGGGACTTTTGGGTTCATGCTACTGAAGAATGTGTTAATGATGGAACGGCTCATTGTGTAGCGGCATCTTCAACAGCAAATTGCAATGACGGGGATTTTTGCAATGGGGAAGAAACTTGTGAGGGAGAGGGAGTTTGTACAAATCCTGGGAACCCTTGTGATGATGGAGATAGTTGTTTTGATGTTTGTTATGAAAATAATGACTCTTGTACTTATGATATTGATGATATTTTGGGACCTGTGACTTCGGATGTTGATGTTAACCCTATATATAATAATGGTAACTTTGATGTTTCTGGAACTGCAACTGATGAATGCTCGGCTGTTGCGTCGGCGGAATACTTTGTTGGGCAGGGAACTGCTGGTTGTTTTGGAAACCCTCATCCTATGGATGCGGTTGATATGTCTTTTGATGAATTGATTGAGGATTTAGAACAGCACCATTATAATACGCCGGTTACAATTCAGGATGGGCAGAATTTTCTTTGTATACAATCGTATGATAGTTTAGGAAATTTGGGTGATTGTTCGTGTAAATATTTTGAGTCGGATACTGTTCCCCCAGAAAGAGTTTTTGACGTGACTTTAAATGGGGTGGAAAATCCTAATGAACTTTTAATTTGTGGAGATGACCCTTTGTTAAAACTAACTGTTTGTGATTCGGAATCATGGCTTCAGGGTGGGGAGTTTTTTCTTAATATGTGGATTCCTCCAGAAGATATCCCGGCTCCTTGGACTGGTTATTGGATGGATGCTCCTCCAATAGAAGATCAGTATTATAGTGATGGGTGGCATTGTGCTGATTTGGAAAGATATGTTCCACTTAATTATACAGATCCTGTTGATCACGATGTTTTTGGGCATCAGTGGACAGAGCCATCTCATCCAGATTTGGTGGAAGGGACACATTGGATTAATCAGATAAGAGGAAAGGATATTGTTGAGAATTGGGGGAAGATTTGGAGTCAGAATTTGAACTATTCTTTTATTAAGGATACGAAAGCGCCTCTTGTTTACAAGGAGCTTTTGCCGTTTGGAGATGTTGTACTCCAGTGTGGTATTTCTGAAATGATGGGAGAGACTATTACTCATGGATGTCAATATGTAAAGTCGGGAACTCAGATTCGTTTGTGGGCTGATGATTCGACATTTGTTGATGACCATGAATTTGCGGGACAAGTGATTATCTATTATAGGGTTTGGTGGAGTGAAGATGGAAGTAGTTGGAGTCTTAATGATTCGGGGCAGAGTGCTCCTGATGAAGAATTAATTTTTACGCTAACTGGGGACTCATATCACTTGGTTGAATTTTGGGCGGTTGATGGTTGTGGATGGGAGAGTGAGCATTATTGGGAATTGGATATTATTGATGAGAAGGCGCCTGTAAGTGAAAAAGAACTTGAAGCAGGGGCATTTGTTCTTTGTGAAACGGGCGAATACCCTGGTTACCCGGACTGTGCTTATGTTACACAAGATACACTTGTTACTTTGACTTGTGCTGATGTTGAACCGCATCCTATCGGCGGAGAGGAAATTTATTATACTATTGATTGGAAGTTGAATTGGGCTGATGAGTGGCAGCTTGGACCTATAAGTCCGAACGGGGGAAATTCTGTCGAATTTTATTATGAAGGAGATTCTTTTCATAAGTTGACTTGGTGGTGCGTGGATGCTTTTGGTAATACCGAGGTTAGTCATGTAGAGCTGGATATTGTTGATACCGAGGCACCTTTGGTTAGTAAAATCGTGGGAGAACCTAAGGTTTGGACTGGTGCTAGTTCTGAGTATTATGATTTTGAATATCTTTTTACTCATCCACAGGAAGAATATGATGTTTCGGATGAAGCTGTTTTTGTTACGCAAAATACTCTTATTGATTTGAATTGTGTTGATGTCGAGCCGCATCCTGTTAATGATGTCGAAATTTGGTGTACATACTTTAATGATGGTGTGTTGATACAGGACTGGCAATTATGTATGGATCCTTTTACGTATAATCAAGACACATATCATGAATTGTATTATTATTGTGTTGATGCTCTTGGGAATGAAGGAGAGACACATTACGAGCTTGATATTGTGGATACGCTTCCTCCTGAATCAGAACATCATTTTGAAGGACCAACACATCTTGGCAAATTTGATGAACTTTATATTGATGGAGTAACTGAATTAGTTCTTGAATGTGAAGATTTTGGACCTCATCCTGTTGGTGAAGAATATATGTTGTTTAGATATAGAGTTGATGAAGGTTTAGGATTTGGCGCTTGGACTGCGTGGACTAATTATACCAATCCATTTGTATTCCCAGAAGAATCACATCATGAATTACAATATTATTGTGTGGATAGCCTCGGGAACGAAGAGGTGGCTAATACGGCTGACTTTTATGTTGACCATACAAAACCTGTTACTATAAAAACATACGGTGAGCCGTTGTATGAACCTGTTGTGGGTGCATACCCTAAATGGATAACGCAACAAACATCTATAATTTTGACTGCGACTGACGACTTTGGTTCAAATCATGATTCGGGACTTGCTGATACATTCTATAGAGTGAGAGTGTTGAACAATCCAAATAACTGGCAGTATTGTTATGATGGCTGTGAAGGATGGGATGGTGTTCCAGATTATTTAGAAATGAACGTGCCAACTCCGTGGCAAACTTATGATGTACCTTTTACGGTGACTGAAGATTCATGTCACGTGATTGAGTATTATAGTGTTGATATGGTTAATAAAACTGAAGAAGTTAAGAGGCAATGTGTCTTTGTTGATACAGAGGCGCCTGAAACTATTAAGACTGTTGGGGAGCCAAAAATCCCGCTAGAAGAGGAATTGGATATTCCTTATGACGAGGGATGGTTAGTTAATGGGAGTACAGAGATTACATTTGATTGTAATGATGTTGATCCACATCCTGTTGGTGAAGTAACTATGTATTGGAGATGGAAGTATAGTGAATTTGGTGTGGACTGGACTCCTTGGAGTGAAGATATTGTGTATGACGGGTCGCCAATAACTTTCCATGAATCCTCATATCACATGGTTGAATACTGGTGTGTTGATGCTCTTGGGAATGAAGAAGAACATACATTTGAACTTGATGCGGTTGATTTAACTCCTCCGGAGAGTTGGAAAGAAATGGGGGACCCAAGTATATTGGTTGATCCTGATTGTAACCCAGAGGTTGAAATCTGTGATTATTGGATTACTCAGGGAACTGAAATCTCGTTATTTTGTGAAGACTTTGGTCCTCATCCAAGTGGTGTTGATGAAATCTTTTGGAGATATGATTTAGATGGAGAAGGATTTGGTAGTTGGATGCCCTACGATGGACCAATAACTTTTGGTGAAGACTCGAATCACACTCTTGAATGGTATTGTGTTGATAATTTTGGGAATGAGGAAGTAGTTAAGTCGGAACTTGATACTGTTGATAGTCAGGGCCCTAATGTGACTAGGAAGTTTGCTATGGTTAATGGTGGGGAAGTTATCGAGGGTGGAAGTGTTGGAGATGAGGTTGTTATCGCTATTCAGAGTGAAGATAGCATTAAGCTTTGTGCTGAACTTGTTGATTTTAAACAAACTGGCGACCCTGGTGTTGGGATTGGTGAGGTCTGGTATCAGTTTGTTGGATTGGACGACCCTGAGTTGATTTGGGATCCTATTGAGAATGCTTATTGTATTGAGATGACTGGTGGCGAGATTAGGGAAGGATGTGGGATGGGAGAATGTGGTAAGTGGAGATTCGAGGTTATGGGTATAGATTTGCTTGGTAATGTTGGTGAGTGGACAAATGGTATTGAGATTATCGTGGATAACGTGCCTCCTATGGGAGTGGTTTTGAACCCTCATGCTGGTAATTATTATAGAGATGAGATTCCTTTCCAGGTTTACGCGCCTGCTGTAGACTTCGGTGGAGATTTCTGCTCGTTATGTTATTATGGATATGAAGATGACTGCCCTGCTTCGGGTGTGGATTATTGTGACTTATATGCTATTGATTATAACTTTGAGGGGATGAATCAGTCTGAAATTAAGGAGTGCTATAGGGACTTGTGGACTTACTTCCAGCAGGTTGGTGCTAATCCTAATGTAGTTTATTTGGGGCAGGTTCCATATGAGGATGGTGTTTGTAAGGGAACTGCTGCTTTGCCCTTGGGTAGTGGTATGACTGATACGGTGTTTTTGGGGATAGATTATGTTGATAAAGCTGGAAATCGGGGAAATGAATTGTTCGGTTATCACTTGCAGTTGGCTTTGAATCCTTGGTTTAGTCCGATTACAATGAATATTGATAATGATGGTCCTATAGTTGCTGTTGATGATAGTAATTTACCTGGTCCTTTGACGAGTAGTGGAGACGGGGATAATGTATTTGTAGAAGTAGAAGTAATTGAGTATGCTTCTGGATTTGATAGTTGCTGGGCGGAAGTATATGAAGATGATGGAGGGGAAGTGGGAGAGTATGTCGGGGTGGCGGACATTATTGGGACTGAGCCGGAATATAATTTGTGTAGAATTAATGGGGCTGTTCCTGATGGTTTAGCGTCTGGAGATTACTTCGTGAAGGTTAATGTGAGAGATGAGTTGTTCAATATTGGAAGCGTAGTCATCCCGATGATTGTTGATAATACTAGACCTACTATGAGTGTTGTTGCACCTATGGAAGGAGAAGTTTATGGTGAGATGTTCCCTGTTTCGTTGAATGTTGAGGATAGTCAGTCGCCGATTGCTGATGAAACTGTTATGTTTAAAATTTCAGAGGTTCCTGGAGTGTTAGGTATATGCTGGTCTCTTGGTGGCTGTGAGGATACTGGATGGGTTAATTTGAATGAGCAAAATAACGGGTTATATGCTATTACTGTTAATTTGACTGAGTATGATATTAGTGGAGAGGGTCGATATATGTTTAATGCGGTTGCTTGTGATAATCTTTATGTTGCGGAAAGTGATACTGACTTGGGCTTCTCTATGGGTAACTCTAGGACTGACGCGCATTGTAGAATGATTAGTTTGCACGGGCAGGTTGTTGAAGAGCCAAGGCCACAGTGTGATGATGGTATTGATAATGATTTAGATGGGGATATTGATTATCCTGAAGATTATGGGTGTGATGATGCTTCGGATGATGATGAAATGGAAATGCCTGTTTGTGGTAATGGTAATTTGGAAGAGGGTGAAGAATGTGATGATGGTAATGTCGAGGATGGAGATGGGTGTTCTTCAACTTGCATGATTGAGGAGCAAAATATCAAGATAAATGAGTTTGTTTCTTATCCTGAATGTGACGATTGTGAGTGGATTGAATTGTATAATCCTCATGCTTATTCTGTTGACTTAACTGATTGGACTTTGAATGATGGTGCTTCTTGGACTTTAGTTTTAGGTGGGGATATTGATGCTTATGGATTTAGGGTGTTTGATGGTTTTGGTAGTGATGAATTGGATGATGAGGGAGATACAATTAAACTGGATGATTATTCAGATGGATTAGTAGATGAGGTTACTTATGGAGATAGGGACGATGGGAATGTTGGGGATAATGCACCTGCTCCTTCTGAGGGAGAGTCGGCTGGTCGTTCTCCTGACGGGCATGATACCGATGTAGACAGTGTTGACTTTTATATATTCTCGACTCCTACTCAAGGAACATCTAACCCTATTTAAGATGAAATTTTTTGGTTCTTTTCTAGTTTTGATAGTTATTGTTTCTTTAATGGGTAGTGTTTTTGCTCTTGATTGGAATATTTGTATTGATAAACAAGCTCCTGAAGCGCCTGGTAGCCTTTCTGCTTCTGGGAACGTCGTTTTGAATTGGGGCGCGGCTCCTGATTCTCCCGAATCTACACCAGATTGCACTTTTGGTATTGAGTATTATAATATTTATTTGGATGGGGTTTTGATTGGGACTTCGTCGGGGTTGAGTTATTCTGGGGATGCTTTGGGTGATGGGCTTTATGTTTTTGAGGTGAGTGCTGTTGATAGGGCTGGGAATAAGGGAGAGAGGGCTATTAAGGAAGTTGTTTTTCCTTTGAGCGATAATAATCCTCCTGCTGACCCTGGCAATGGTGGCTCTAGTGGTGGAGGTTCCAGTGGTGGCGGAAGTTCTGGTGGGTCTAGTAGTGCTGCATCTTCCGACGATGATGATGTTTTAAATTCTAGTTCTGATGAAAGTGATAATTTTATTGAGTCAACTGGTAGTGAGGAAGAAGAAATTGTCGAGGAGGGATTTTTCTCTATGGTGACGGGTGCTGTTGTCGGCGCTGCTGGAACGACGGCAGGAATGGCGAGTGGTGCATTTTTTATTTTGGTGATTTTAGGATTTGTTGCGATTAAGATTAGAAAGAAAAAAGTTTGATATTTTTAGTATTGTAATTCAGTAGTGAAAACCGACGGGAAAAGTTTATAATCGTCGCTGTCTAATGATTTTTATGGAAGGTGATTGTTTTTATTATAATGAATATTTCTCAAAAAAATTAAGAGGTGGATTGGGGAATCCTTACGCAAATTTTGTCATACTGAAAAATTTGAGAGTACCTTTGGAAAAGGTTCACTCAAACATTCTTATACTAAAATATTTGAAAGGGGGTTTGAATAAATAATGAGAAAAATAATGTTAAGTGTAATATTCATGTTAGGAATTATGCTGACTACTAGTGGGATTGTCGTTGCTGAGGAGATTGAAGTTGCGGAGATTTGCGGAGATTGTAATGTAAATATAGTGAACCCTTCGGAGGGTGATTATTATAGCACTGCTCAGGGAGACATGTTGATTGATTGGACTGCTACCGGAGACGATTGTGGAAATGATTGGGATGTCTATTACGGTTTCTGGGATGACGGAGATTGTGAATTGGAAGCTTGGTTAAACGAGGTTCATGTAGACACTGAATATCAATGGGACATATCGGGCTTCAGCGAGGCTGAGGTTTGTGTCATAGTGGAAGGAGAGTGCTGTGATGATGATATGGAAGGTCCAGTTTACATTGATAATAGGGATCCAATTGTTGACGCAAATGGAGAGACTTGTTATTGTGATGGATATTGGTGGACACCAGATTGTGATGATGAGTGTGATGATCCTTGTTGTCAAGCTAATTGTGTTCTAGGACTTTATACCTGTTTTGAGGGTGATTCTATCACTCTTGATGGTGGTGATTCTTACGACCCTGGTCAGTTTCCAAGTGAAATTGATAGTTGGGATTGGTATGTCGACGGAGTTTTCGTTGGCGAGGGAGAGACGCTGGAATACGAATGTCTTGACGGACCTGCAAATTTAGATGTTGAGCTAATCGTTACTGATAATGTTGGTAATGAAGGTTCTGATAGTGCGGAGATTGAGGAAATTAACGTTGCACCAGTTTGCGAAGGAATTGATGGGCCTTCTGAGGTTCCATTGATTGGTGGTGAAGCGGATGCAACATTCACTGGATATGCTAGCGATGCTTCTGATAAAGTCGACGAATTAGTTCCATTGATTTTCAATTGGGATTTCGGTGACTCTAGTTCTGATAGTGGTAATCCAAGTGTTACGCACACATATACTAGTCCTGGTTATTACGAAGTTGTTTTGTCTGTTGAAGATAAAGACGGCGGAGTGAGTGAAGACTGTATGCACATGATTGAAGTGATTGAGCCAATTCCATTGGATGGTGGTCCTCAAGAAGTTGCTGCGTACTATCCTTTGATGGTTGATTTCGGCGAGGATGCTGGTGACCACTGGAGATCTTTTGAAACTGGATTGACAGGTATGAGCTTTAAAAGTTGCGGGGTCTATATTGGTCCTGATAATTTAAGGTCTCGATCTTTTGATGACGGAGAATGCCGAGTTAGATGGGATAATGATAGTCCGCCTCCATGGGGATTAAGCGAGAATCCGACTAATGATGAACAAGGAAACCATTTCGTGGTTATTAGAGTTTCAAATGGATGGGAGACTAAGTACTTTTCATTCAACATAATGGTTTATAGTTGGATAATTGACTTAGATGAAGGTTGGAATTTAGTTTCTATACCTTATGTCCCTGAAGATTCTAGTATTAATGACGAGGGTGTCGGAATTGTTCAGATTAAGGATGAGCTTGCTTCTATCTGGTCTTATGAGTATGACGCTAATGGGGATGTGAGTTCCTGGAAGTGTAGGAAAACTGATGATGGTTCCTGGTCTACGGCTTTTTGCTCTGGTACAGATACTAAGTTGGAGCAAATAGTTCCTGGTAGAGGTTACTGGTTGGATATGGATGAAGCCGCTCAGATTAAGGGTTTCGGTACTCAGATTGGACAAAATGGGGTTCCTGGTATGCCACCAGAAATTGAGGTTCCTGGCAATAGCTGGTCCTTAATTGGAAGGTATGGTATCCTTGGACACGATGGTCCTTTTGAAGGAGAAACTTGTTGGGACGCTGGAGCAATATCTAAGCGGACTGCGCTAGAGAGTTTGACGATGGGTAGAGACAATGAACTACATGTCTTTGACATTGACGATGATGCACATATGGTTGACGTAAATAGACTTTTCAATAATGAAGGCTATTGGCTATGGATTGAAGATGAAAGATTCGGAGATCATGACGATTACGGATACGCTCCATTGGACGAATATTATAGAGAAGACTTGTCTTTTTGTAACGGCTGTCCTAAATAAATCAACAAATTTTTATTTTTTTATTTTTTTATTTTTTTAATCTTTGGTGGTAACTTTTGCTGTTTTTTCTATGTCTTTATGAAATAGTATATTATATTATAAGAAAGGTTATAAATGAAATGTCCTACTTATTGAAATGAGAAAGGAAGTGCTGTTTGTTGTGGTGGGATTGTTGTTGTTAGGTTTTGTTTTTGCTATCCCGAGTATACCTAATGCTTTTTCGGGGAATGCGACTTATTCTGAAGACCCTTTGTGGGATTTAACTGACTCAGAAATTAGTGCCTCGATAGATGGTTATGGGTTGGGTGTTGTTGGTAATGTTGATTCCGGGAATTCTTATAGTGTGATGATTGATCCTCAGGGGAGAACGGGAGAGATTACTTTTTATATTGGAGGTATTGAGGCGCATCCGACTGCTATCTATGAGGCGGGTGATTTTAGTGAATTGGATTTGATAATTGATGAGGAACCTTTGTATGCTGTTTGTGGGAATAGTATTCAGGAGCCCGGTGAACAGTGTGATGGGTCTATGCTCGGAGTTGGAACTTGTGAAAATGTTTTGGGGATTTTAGGTGCTACTGGGACATTGTCTTGTACGGGTTTTTGTACTTTTGATTATTCTAATTGTACTGCTCCTTTTTGTGGAGATGGTGCTTGTAATAGTGGAGAGGATTGTTCAAGTTGTGCTGCTGATTGTGGTGCTTGTAGCTCTGGTGGTAGTAGTGGCAGTGGTGGAGGTAGTAGTGGAGGGGGATCGAGTGGTGGCAGTTCTAGTGGAGGAGCGTATTCTTTAGTTTCTAATGGGACTTATGTGGCTGAGAGTGTAAATGTTAGTTCTGATGATGACACCATTGTTTCGAGTTCGGATGTTGAACCTGAAAATGTTGAGGCTAATCGATTTTTGTCTATGATAACTGGTGCAGTTATTGGTGGTGGTGCTGGAAGTTGGCTGTTTGCTTTAGTTTTACTTGGATTGATTTTGTTTATATTTTTTATTGCTAGAAAAGAGATGGCTGCTAAGGAAGCGGCTGCTAAAAAGAAGAAGGCCTTAGCAAGGAAGAAAGCTTTAATGAGGAAGAAGCCTGCCAGGAAGAAGGTTAAGAAGAAAGGGAAGTAGTTATATTTCGTGTTTGTTTTTTTGTTTTACGTAGAAATCTTGTGATGTCTTTGATTTTGCGGCGAAGGCTTTTTTTATAGTGTAGTTGATTGGGTTTTTGATGCCTGGAGCTGGGGGTGATGTAATGCCGAATTCTTTGTAGATTATCCCAGGGAGATATCTCCCTCAGATGTGTACCCTCTTAATTAGCTATATCAAAAAATTAATTTTCCATAGAAAAATGATTTTTTGATATAGTGTTTAATGCAAAATAAAATTTTTTACGGCGCCGTCCAATGGACACCTGCGCCTAAAATTTTATTTTGCGGACTTGGGGAGTTATATTTCTCCCTTGTTTTTTGCTTTTATGTAGAACTTTTCTGAAGTTTTGGGTTTTGCTGCGAATGCTCTTTTTATGGTATAATTAATTGGGTTTTTCATGCCAGGGATTGGTGGTGCGGTTATTCCAAATTCTTTGTAGATTGGTTTGTCGTAGTTTGGGGGTAATCTTTTGTTTTTTAGTGACCATGCGATTTGGGATTTGATGTAGCCTTGTTTTAGTGGGGCGTAATTTTTATTATTCCATATTTCTATTTTCTCTTCGATGTAGTCTTGGGGAAATTCTAGGGAGGTGAAGAATGCCAGCATTAGGGACAGGGCTCGTTTTCTGCCGTCGTTTGGGATGCCTAGGAGGAGTTTTTTTATGATTGGTGGGTACATTTCTTCTGTTATTGTTAGTCCTTTTAGGTCGATTCCTTTGCCGTCGTATTTTTTTTGGGTTTCTTTTGGTTTGTTTTTTTCGGCTTCTTTTAGGGCTTTTGTCAGGAGTTTTGTGGCTTCGTCTTTGATTGAGTTTGGCATGAAGGATTTTATTTTTGTGATTTTGATGGGTTCTGCGTCTGAGGGACTGAAGGTTTGGATTTGTGATTTGTCGATTGGGATTGAGGCATAGGCGGTTTTTTCGTGGAGGGAGTATGGGGCGCGGAAGAGGTGGCGGGATGAAACTAGGACTATGTCGACGGAGTCTTCTGTTGATTTGATTGTGATTTCTTCTTTGAATTGCTCTTGGAGATTTTGTTGTTGGACTCCTCCATATGAACTTGTGGCTTCTAGTTTGGCGGTGTTGATTTTACAGACTTTGCAGAAGTCTACTTCTCTTTTGCCTTCTAATTTCATTTTTGCGTTACAGGATGGGCAAGACATTACGACCTTCTTTTTTATTGGGCTTTCAATTTCTGTTTTGCATTTTATGTCTGGGCACCTATATTTCCAGAATTTCTTTTTTATTGTTGGTTGACTACATTTTGGGCAAGTGTGCTCTGATACTAGTTCGCCTTGTTCTTTTAGTTTTTCTTTGCTTGAGAGTTTGAGGATTTCTTCGTTCATTGGGTTTCTGATTTTGTTGAATAGGTATTGGGCGATTGCTCGTGGCCAGTCTGGGAATTGGTCTTTTGTTTTAACACCGTCGACGGATTCTGGAAATGCTTTGAATGGGACTATTATGTGGAAGCCTTTTGAGCCTGAAAATTTTATTCCGATGTTTTGGATGCCGTGATTTTCGAGTTCTTTAATTAGGAGGTGGGCTGCGATTTTTCCGTAGTCGAGGTAGGGAGAGTCGATGTCTATGATTAGGTCCCAGCCCGTTCTGATTTCGTTGTATTGTTGGGGTGTCATGTCCGTGTTGATGTCGAGTGGGTTTGTCCAGATTTCTTCGGAGCAGTGGAATGATGTTGCGCCTTGTTTGGCTTGGTTGAGGATGTCTGATGGGTAGTCGAATGTGTCTGGGCGTTTTGCGAAGAATTTGTTGTTGAAATTGGCGACGGTTTCTCTGTGTTTGCAGAAGTCGAACATGGCTTTTTGGATGTCTGGGCGAGAGTAGTGGGACTGGGCGATGTTTTGGACTTTTGATGGAGTTTCTACCATGGTTGATATAGGGTGTTTTTGTTAATAAATGATGTGTTACTCTGGTGCAATAATCTTTAAATAAGAAGCTGGGTTTTCTCCTCTATGGAAATTGGGAATGGCGGAAGTATGAGATTTTTGATGGATCAAGAGGAGCGTATAGAGGTTTCTGGATGTCTTGAGATGTTGGATATTAAGGTAAAAAGTAAACTGGGAAATGGTGTTGACCTTTGTGTTGTTAAGTCTTCTTCGTTAGGGGAAGGTCACTATCTCGTGGCTCCTACTTTAAAAGAAGATGAGATTTCTTATCTAGAAATGGATCGCTTAAATAAAAGGGGATTTCCTGTTCAAAAATATAGGGGAGTCGATGGGCTTGTTTTCGAAATTAAAGTTGAGGATAAATGTTTTTATTTGGGGGAGATTAGGAGCTTTGATAATGACGCTCTTCCTTCGGGGGTAGTTTCTTTATGATATTAAAACTGGATGATCCGAGGTTGCTTGGGGACGCTGTGGATATTATTTCTAATATTGTTGTGGAGGTTCGGATTAAGTTGTTAGAGGATGGTTTGAGTGTTGTTGCGGTTGACCCAGCGAATGTGGCGTTGATTATTTTTCGTTTGCCGAAGGAGAGTTTTGCGCAGTATGATGCTGGGGATGAGGTTTGGGGTGTGAGTTTGGGGGATTTGAAGAAAATTTTGAAGAGGGCTTCTGGGGCTGCGAGTGTGACGTTGGAGGAAGTTGAGGGGAAGTTGAGGATTACGATTTTTGATAAGGTTAAGCGGGTTTTTAGTTTGGCGTTGATTGAGGTGAGCGCGGAAGATAAGGATATTCCGGAGTTGAATTTTGGGGCGCGGGTTGAGATGGGGTCGAGGGATTTTGCTCAGGCTGTTGAGGATGCTAGTGTGGTGGCTGATTCTTGTGCGTTTGTTTTGAAAGATGATGTTTTTGCGGTTGAGGGGAACGGAAATTTGAATTCTGCACGAGCTGAGTTTGGAGGAAAAGATTTGGAGATTTTTGGGCAGGGAAAGAGTAAGTATTCGTTGGAATATTTGATGAAGTTTGTGAAGGGTGTGAAGATTTCTGAGAGAGTTGTTGTGAATTTTTCTGATGATTATCCTTTGAAATTGGATTTTCCTGGGGAGAAGATGGGGATTGGATTTGTCTTGGCTCCGAGGGTTGAGAACGACTGAGTATGTTCGGAGGTTGGGTTAGGGATTGTTGATGGTTTTATAATTGAGTTTTAGATTTGGAAAATGGAAAAAGTTCGAAATATTTAAATAATAATTATTCTTAATAATAATATGGTTAATGTGAGGTTTGTTTTTGTTTTTGTTTTATTGAGTGTTGGTTTGGTTGTTGGTTATTCTCAAAGTATTTCGAGTCCTGGACATGGAGGAGATGATGTTTTTGTTTTTATCAATGGGCAGGAATTGGAATTGCAGAGTGCTATTAATTCGGGGCAGTTTGGAATAGATTATAATGGGGGGACGTATACGAGTGCTGTGGATATTGGACATCGGGGAGCTGAGCTTTTTGTTAATGTTAATGGTTTTGATAAGAGTTTACAAGATTCTATTAATGATGGATCGCTTTGTTCATCAGGGGGGGGGAGTGGTGGTTATTCTGGTAGCGATTATTTGGGTCATGTTGGAGATGATATTTTAGTTGATTTTAATGGAGAGAAGAGTTTGCAGAAGGCGATTGATGATGGGGATTTTGCTTATACTATTTGGTCTCCTCCGAGGGATGGTGTTTGTTCTACGGATACGGTTGTTCAGACGAATTGTGGTAGGACGAGGACGGTAAGTGGAACTAAGAGCTGTTGTATTCCGGGAGATCATGATTATTATGATTGGGAGGGAACTTGTGTTAATTTCTGTGCAAGCAAGGGAGAAAATGCTATTGGGATTGGCACCGCTCATAGTTGCGTGAATAGTTATACTGGTTTTTGGCCTGGGGCAGCTGACCATGAAGAATGCTGGAGTAGTGGGGGTTTTTGGTTTGGTTCGCAGTGGTTTGAAATAACAACTACGATGTGCCGTTGTTCGTGTCCTTAAATTTGTTGTTGATTCTTATGGTTTTGTCTTAACTCCGAGGGTTGAGAACGATTAATTGATGTATATAGTTTGAAGTTTTTATTTTGCGAACATTTATATATGAATATTCATAGGTATATTGATGAGTGTATTGGCGCGAGTATTAGTGTGTATATTAGTAGGTGTATTATTATGAAGATACATAGTAAAAAGATTATTGCTTTGATTAAGAAAGAGAGAATTGTGACAAGTAGCGAGGTGGCGGAGAAGTTTAGTGTTTCTTGGAATACTGCGGAGAAACATCTGATGGAATTGGCTTTGGATGGGGAAGTTGATAGAATTAAAAAAGCGGGGGTGAACTTATGGATGTTAAAATAGGATTTGTTTTGATTTTTTTGGTTGGATTTTTGGGTATTGTTGCTGGACTTCCGACCGGACCTAGCTCTTTGAATATAACGTATAACGAGACTGGGGCTGGGGCTGCTAATCCTTGGATGGTCAATATTTCTGGTGCTTATGTTGCTAAAATGAATATCTCTTCGATTTCACAGAATTCTCGTTGGAAGGGTTTTGTTGGTTGGGTTAATGGGAAATTTACTTTGGATGATTCTACGGGTTCTACGGTTTATGATTGGTCATCTTCCACTACTGGCGGGGAAGTTTACGCTACTCGTGGCTCTGGGTCTATTGAGTGGGGGAATATTGGCTGTGCTAATACTAGTCAGATTAATAGTGAGGATAGTGCCTTACAACATTCTGGAGGTGATAATATCTCGTCCACTTTTTCCGGGACAAATATTGAAACTTATGTTATCGCTAGTTTTTCTGTTGGCGTTGGGGATTGTTTTGCTTCAAATGCATATGTTGATAATGTTACTCAGAATTCTAGTTTTGAAGAAATTGTTTTGTTTGATGATACTGATATTGTTTTTGCTACGGAGATTGAAGATGATGTTGGTGGTTATGATGGTGGTATTTATGATTTTCAGATGATTGTGCCAGATTATGGGAATGAAAGTATTGGAGGTAATGTAGTATATTATTTATACGTGGAAATCGATTAATGGTAAATAAAAAAATGGGTGTTGGAACAAAAGGACAGGTGGCGATTTTTTTCATGGTTAGTATCGTGATTGTAGCTATGATTCTTTTGTCGTTTTTGCTTTTGGGAGAGACTGGTGTTGATAGGGCTGATAATTTGGACCCGCGGACTATTGTTAGGGGATGTGTTTCTGATTTGGTTAAGGATTCGGTTGATAAGATGATGAGGAATGGTGGTGAGGCGGTGCCATCGCAGGCCATTTTGTATGAGGGGGAAGAGTGGAATTATTTGTGTTATCAGGCGGATTTTTATCAGGGATGTTATAATATTCATCCGATGTTGGAATTGAGAATTGAGAGCGAGATTAAGGAGGATATATCGGGTGGGGTAGAGAGTTGTTTTGATAGGATGAGGGAGAGTTTTAGGGATGAGGGTTTTGATGTTGAGATTGGTGTGATGAGTTTTTCTGTTGATTTGTTGCCTGGGTATGTTAAGGTTGATTTGTCGAGGCAGGTTGATATTTCTGGGGATATGGGGACTCAGAGTTCTAAGGATTTTGGGATTGAAGTTGTGTCGCCGATTTATGATTTGGTTAGTGTGGCTCGGGATGTTGTGAACAGTGAGTCGCAGTTTTGTAATTTTGAGTATAATGGGTATATGCTTTTGTATCCTAGGTATGATATTAGAAGAATTGATTATTCGGGCAGTAAGATTTATCGGTTGATTGATAGGAGGAGTGGAGACGAGTTTCGGTTTGCTGTGAGGAGTTGTGCGTTCGCGCCGGGGATTTAAAATATGGAAACAAAAAAGAAGGTGAGGAGTAGAAAGGTTGTGGCTGGTGTAGAGATGATGCTGATGATGGTTTCGCTTTTTGCGTTTTGTTATTTTATTGGTTTAAGTGATGTGGTTTTCTCATTGGTCTCGGCGGAAGAGGAAGAGGAGTTTAGTTTTGAGGAGTGGTGGAATAGGACACAGAGAAGTCATTTGTTTAGGAATGAGACGCGGACAACTTATGAGATTTCTTCACTCGCTGAGGGATTTGGTTGTTGTTTTATTTCTAAAGATGAGCAAAGGTGTGGCACGTCCGCTCCTGATAATTGTGTTGCGGATTCTCCTTTTGCCGAGGGATTGCTTTGTAAGGATACTGCGTTTTGTCGGAAGGGATGTTGTTATGATGAAGCATCTGGGATTTATGATAGGAATGTTCTGTCGGTTGATTGTTTGACGGAGTGGGTTAAGGATCCGAATTGTAATCTGCCTGGTGCCGCTCTGGGTTGTTGTATTTTAGGAGCAGAAACCAGTTATGAGACCGAGGGGCAGTGTCAGGTTGATAGTTTTGTTTTGGCGCTTGGGGATAGTGGTGGTGTGGATTGGAGGAAGGATGTAAATGAGGCAGGGTGTTTTCTTTTAGCGACGGAGCAAAAGGAAGGGGCTTGTGTTTTAGAGGGTGGAGCTTGTAAGTTTGTGACAGGGGAGAGTTGTCATAATTATGGTGGAGATTTTTTTGAAGATTATCTTTGCACCTCTCCTGAGCTTAATACGAGTTGTGAGATGACGAGGCAGACGCAATGTGTGGATGGGAAAGATGGGGTTTATTTTGTTGATTCTTGTGGGAACCCTGCGAATATTTATAATGTGTGGAAAGTTGATGATGTGGATTATTGGGATAGGGTCGCTGAGTTGGAAGACCTTTGTGGGAGTAGAGATATAGACGGTGGGAATGCGAATTCCGAAGAATGTGGAAATTGTAATCGATTTGCGGGGAGTATTTGTAGTTCGGCTGATGAGGATAATTTTAATGTTGATATTGGGGATTTTTATTGTAGGGATACTTCGTGTCTTTTTAAGGGAGAGAGCTATAGGAATGGGGAGTCTTGGTGTGTTTATGATGGGGCAATTGGGGAAGGGAATGATGTTGTAGGGTCGAGGCACTGGAGATATGTCTGTTCGCAGGGAGTTGTGGTGGTTGAGCCTTGTGCGGATTATAGAAATCAGATTTGTATTCAGGCTGATGAGTTTGATGTTAATGGAAAGAGTGTTCCTTTTCGGGATTCTGCGTGTGTGGCAAATAATTGGAGAGAGTGTATTAATTTGAATAGCGAGGAAGATGGAACGACGGCTTGTGAGAGTGCGTTGAATTGTAGGATTGAGACGGTTGATGTTGCGGATTACTTTGAGTTTGATATTTGTTTGCCACAATATCCGGCGGGATTTAGTTTAAGTGAGGAGAGGTCTATGACTACGGCGTCGAAACTTTGTGGGATGGGGACTCAAACATGCACGGTTGTGAGAGAGGGTGAGAAATGGGGAAGAGGGTGTGAATATGTTGCGAATGAGGATTGTTTGACTAGTGTTTTTGCGGAGGAGATGAATGATTTTTGTAGGGGACTTGGGGATTGTGGTGGGTCGGTTAATATTGTGGGGGAGTATAGTGAAAATTATGATGTTACTAAGGATGGCGTAACGGATAGTAGTCTCTTTCTTTCTTCTAGTTGGGTTGATAAGTTGAAAGATTTGGCGAAACCTGTTCCGGGGCAGTTTGCGGAAGTTGAAAATTATTCGGTGTTTTTGGAAGCGGCTGGGATTTGGGGACCATCGACGTCATTGAATGCGAGTGCTGATGATACTGGGGATAAGATGCAAGATTTTGCGAGTGGTTTGAGTGGGGTTTCGATGGCGATAAGCTTTCTTACGTCTGGTTCGGTTTTGGGGATGACTGTTATTGAAGGAGGTCTTTTGGGAAGTAGTCCCGGGCTGAGTGCTTTTGGTGGTGCTGCTATGGGTGCTTCTATTGGAATGCTTGTAGGGACTATGTTGGCGAATTATTTAGAATTGAGTCCGGGTGGGACCATGTTGATGGCAGTTGGGGGAGCTTTGATTGGGGCGGTTGTTGGATGGTATGGATTGGGGGCTGGTCTTGCTTCGATAGGACCAGTTGGATGGGCTATAATTATAATAGGTGTAATATTAATGATTCTTGGTAGTCTTTTTGGGGCAGGTGATTGTGATGATATTGAGATTGAGTTTGAATGTAAGGCATGGGAGGCGCCTGTTGGGGGAGCTGATTGTGAGAAGTGTAATGATGACCCGCTGAAGCCGTGCTCGGAATACCGGTGCGAGAGTTTGGGGGCGGCATGTGAATTGATGAATGTTGGGACTGATAATGAGTTGTGTGGTGCTATGGAGGATGATGGGAAGGCGCCTGTGCTTAGTCCGCAGTATGATGTGATTTCGGATGGGATTATTTATGATGATGTCAGTAGTTCTGGGTTTAGTTTGAATCCTAGTGGGGGAGGCTGTATTGATGCTTATACTCCTTTGATGTTTGGTGTCGTGACGAGTGAGTTGGCGCATTGTAAGTTTGATTTTGAGGCGACGGATTTTGAGAGTTTGGGTCAGGATTTGGGGGGAAATGCTTATCTGATAAACCATACGACGGTTTTTAGTTTGCCGGATCCGAGTCACGGGCAGAGTCAGGGTTATAATTGGACTGGGGATTTGAGTTTGTTTGTGAGGTGTCAGGATGTTTATGGAATATTGAATGATGGATTTTATGAGATTGAGATGTGTGTGAATGAGGGTGAGGATATTAGTGCGCCAAGGGTTGTTAAGACGACGCCTAAGAATGATGAGTTGGTTGGGGTTGTTGTTGGAGAGGTTGAGTTGGAGATTGTGACAAATGAGTTGGCGACTTGTTGGTGGAGTGAGAGAGATATTATACATTCGGAGATGGAGAATGAGATGTATTGTGGGGATTCTTTCGGTGCTCCGTCGGATGTTTTAGGTTATGTTTGTAATAGTACTTTGTTGTTGGGGGAGCAGAGGCAGAATTATACTTATTATATTAGATGTGGGGACCAGCCGTGGTTGAATGATAGTGAGCGTAATTTTAATCTGAGGAGTTTTGTTTATGAGGTTCGGAGGCCGGAGAGTGTGATTGTGATTGATAGTGTTGAGCCGGGGACTGATTTTCAGACGAGTACTGATATGACGACGGTTGAATTGAGGATTGCGACTTCTGGTGGAGGAGAAGAGCATTTTTGTTCGTATTCGTTTTCGGGTTATGAGAATATGATTGAGTTGTTTGAGACGGGAGGAAATAGAATGCATACGCAGATTTTTAATCGTCCAGCCGGAAGGAATGAGATTTTTGTTGAGTGCGAGGATGAGACTGGGGATTTTGCTAGGGGTGTTACTGAGTTTGAAATTATTCATGATAGCTCGATTCCTCAGGTTAGTCGTATTTGGCAGGACCAAAGTTTTGTGAATTTGATTTTGAATGAGGGAGCGGAGTGTAAATATTCGCTTGACGGATGTAAGTTTGTTTGGGATGAGGGTGTTTCGATTGGGGAGGGTAAGGAATTTGAATTTGGGGTTGTTAAGGGAAAGAAATATTTTATTCGATGTAAAGATGTTCATGGAAATGTGCCGAGTGGATGCTTGGTCGAGCTGGTGGCGACATAATGATGGGATTTATAAATATGAAAATGTTGGTATTAAGATGAAAAGAGGGCAGGTGACGATTTTTATTATAGTGGGTATTCTACTTGTTGCTTCTGTTTTGGGATTTTTCTTTCTGACGGAAGGGGAAGGTGGATTTTTGAGTCCTAGTGATTTGAGCCCGCAAGAATTTGTTAAGGTTTGTGTTCGTGAGGCTGTGGAGGAGTCGATTGATAAGATATTGTTGAATGGTGGCGAGATAGAGGCGTCGAAGACAATTTTGTACAAAGGGGAAGAGTGGAATTATTTGTGTTATATTAATGAGTCTTATTATCCTTGTTATAATATCCATCCGTTGTTGGAGTTACAGATTGAGAGAGAGATAGAGGAGGATATAGAAGATGAGTTAGGGGATTGTTTTGATAAGATGAGGGAGAGTTTTGAGGATGAGGGTTTTGATGTTGATGAGGGCGCGATGAGTTATTCTGTTGATTTATTGCCTGGGCATGTTGCGGTTAATTTGAAGAAGAGTGTTGAGCTTTCGGGAGAGACAGGGACGAGGAGTTTTGAAGATTTCGGGGTTGAGATTATGTCGCCGATTTATGATTTGGTTAGGGTGGTGAGGGAGATTGTGAATGGGGAAACTGAATATTGCCATTTTAATTATGATACTTATTCGTTTGTTTATCCTGAGTATGAAATTCAGCGAGCCGATTATGATTATAGTAAGATTTATAGTGTGATTGACCGTAGAAGTGGAAGCGAGTTTAAATTTGCTGTGAGGAGTTGTGCGTTTGAATGGTAGACATGAATAAAAAAATAGGAATAGTGATTGGGTTTGTGTTAATGGCTTCGTTTGTGTTGGCGTTGGGTGTTGGGGAGGGATGTTGTTTTTTGAGTGTTAATGGGGATAATTGTGTGATTTCGGATATTGATGGTTGTGCTGAGGGCTCGCTTTTTGCCGAGGGAGTGGAATGTAATCAGACCGCCTCTTGTGAGAGGGGTTGTTGTTATGATGATTCTAGTGGGATATATGATAAGAATGTTTTACAGGGAAGTTGTTCGATGGATTGGATCAATGACCCGTATTGTAATTTGATTGGAGCTAATCTCGGGTGTTGTGTTTTGGGGGATACTAGTATTTTTGAGACAGTAGGGCAGTGCGAGGTAGATAGTTTGGCGGCTGGAATGGATGTTGATTGGAGAGGAGACCTTAATTTGGTGGAGTGTTTGCTTTTGGCTGGTGTGCAAAAGGAAGGAGCTTGTGTTTTGGAGGGTGGGGCTTGTAAATTTACTAGTGAGGCTGATTGCTATTCTTATGGTGGAGATTTTGCTGAGGACTATCTTTGCACTTCTTTTGAGCTTAATACGAGTTGCAATATGACGAGGCAGACGCAGTGTGTGGACGGAAAAGATGGGGTTTATTTTGTTGATTCGTGTGGGAATATTGCGAATATTTATGATGCGGGGAGGGTTGATGATGCGAGTTATTGGAATAGGATTATTGTGGGGACTGGAGAGATTTGTGGGGATGGTGATGCAAATGGGAACGCTAATAGTGCAAGTTGTGGGAATTGTAATCGGTTTGATGGTGGAATTTGTGCCTCTGCTAGTGAGGATAATTTTAATGTTGATATTGGGGATTTTTATTGTCGGGATACGGCGTGTGTGTTTGAAGGAGAAAGTTATGAGAATGGAGAGTCTTGGTGTGTTTATGATGGGACTATTGGGGATGGTTATGATATTGTTGGGTCGAGGCATTGGAGATATGTCTGTTCGCAGGGGACTGTGTTGGTTGAGCCTTGTGCGGATTCGAGGAGGGAGATATGTGTGCAAACAAATAATTATGAGGTGAATGGGACTAATGTGAGTTTTAAAAGTTCTCTTTGTATTGATAATAGTTGGGCGGCGTGTCTTGCTTTGAATACGGGGAGTAGTGGGGAGAGTTGTGATAGTGTTCGTGATTGTTTTGAATTGGAAGTTGATGTTGATTACTTTGAATTTGATGTGTGTGTGCCGGAGTATCCGCCTGGGTTTGACTGGAATGATACGGAAGCGGCGGCTGCTGCGAGTACTACTTGTGATATAGCTAGTCAGGATTGTCTTATGCTTTTCAAAAAAAATCATAAACTTAAGTGGGAATGTGTTCAGAATTGTGATTGTGCAGAGCAGACTTTTACTGACCAGATGCATGATTTTTGTAGGAGTCTTGGGGATTGTGGTTCGTATGTGAATATTGAGGAGGGGTGGAGTGATGGGGGATTTAGTGTCACTGGAGGCTATAAGAGGAGTCTTCCAATTAAGACTCTTTCTGCTGCTTTGATTGCTGCATATAAATCGAAAACGACAGTTGTTGAGGGGGACTATATTAGTCCGGATAATTATTCTTTGGGGGGAACTGGGACGTATTTGAATGTGCTACAAGGAGCAGATAAGGATAGGTGGGAGGATACGGGTATGGCAAATCCTGATGCGGCATCGGGGTGGGGTGATTATCTTATGCGGGCGACATCATATTCACTTTTTCTCGAGCTTGGTATAGGTAAAACTCTTGCAGCAATTTTAGACCCTATTGGGTGGTATGTGTTCAAAGATGTAAAAGAAAAATATGTCTATTTCACTTGTAGTCCGTGGACTCCTCCTGCTGGTGGTGCCGATTGTGAGAAGTGTAACGGAGACCCATGGAAGCCGTGTTCAGATTATCGTTGTCATAGTTTGGGTGCGGCGTGTAAGTTGATGAATAAGGGGAGTGCTGAGGAGTTGTGCATTAGTGATGTTGATGATGGAAGACTGCCTGCAATTAGTTTGTGGGCTGATGTGATTTCGGGAGGGGTGGCTCATGATGAGGGAAGTTCTGGATTTAGTTTGAGGGCGGCTGATGGGGGTTGCCTTGATGCTTATATCCCAATAGTGCTTGGTGTTACAACGAGTGAGTTGGCGCGTTGTAAGTTTGATGGTGAAATGATTGATTTTGAGAATATGACTCATGAGTTTGGGTCTAATCTTTATCTTTATAATCATAGTGTGACTATTGAATTGCCAGACCTTAGTCACGGGCAGAGTCAGGGTTATAATTGGACTAGTGATTATTCTCTTTATGTTAAGTGTGAGGATACGCATGGGCATGAGAGTTCGGGATTTTATACGATTGATATGTGTTTGAAGGAGGGAGAGGATACGCGGGAGCCGGTGATTAGGAGTGTTTCTCCAGAGAATGATGGGATTGTTGGATTTGAGACCGTTTCTCAGGACCTTGAGGTGCGTACTAATGAACTTTCTACTTGTCGGTGGGACTTTCAGGATAGGGATTATTCTTTGATGGTTAATGAGATGGTTTGCGACGATGTGTTTGGGGCACCGTCTAATCCTTTTGGTTATGTTTGTAGTTCTGTTTTGCCGGTGAATGTGAGTAGCACTTATTATATTCGGTGTATGGACCAGCCGTGGTTGGATGGCTTGGGGAATGCTAATGTGAGGAGTTATGTTTTGAATTTGAGGAAACCTGATTTTATGATTTTGATTGGTAAGGTGAGGCCCGAGGGTGTTATTGTGGTTGGTACGGCTATGACAACGATTGAGTTGAAGGTTGCGACTTCTGGTGGGGGAGATTCTCATACTTGTTCGTATTCGTTTTCGGGTTATGATAGAATGATTGAGATGTTTGAGACGGGAGGGACTAAGCATATACAGGTTCTTAGTCGGCCGGCTGGAAAGAATAAGGCTTATATTGAGTGTGTAGATGAGACTGGTGATTTTAATAGGAACTTTACTGAGTTTGAGATTATTCGGGATAGTTCAAGTCCGCTTGTTGCTCGGGTTTGGCAGAATGGGAATACGCTTTATTTTATTACGGAAGATAGTGAGGAGTGTCGGTATTCTACGGAGAGTTGTCAGTTTGGATGGGAGAATGCGTCGTCGGCTGGAGGCGGGGATAGACATTCGATTAGTGCTATGCATGGGCAGACTTATTATGTTAAGTGTATGGATGATTTCGGGAATGTGCCGAGTGCCTGTTCGATTGTTACGAATGTGTTGTGAGGGGGTTGGATGATAGAATTTATAAATATGAAATGGTAGTATTTAATATGGAAAAAAAAGGGCAGGTAACGATTTTTATTATTCTTGGTATTGTTATTATTAGTGCTGTTTTGGTTTTCTTTTTGTGGGCGCAACCGGTTTACTTTTCGGACAGGGCTGGGAACCTTGGTTTTGAGGGTTGTGTTAAGGATGTTGTGGAGCGTGGAATCTCTGAGTTAGAGGGGAAGGCTGGTTTTATTAATCCTGATTTTACTTATCCTTATCAAGGAAAGAAGTTTACTTATCTTTGTTATACCGAGGATTATTACGTGACTTGTACGGTGCAGGTTCCGTTTTTGAAAAATGTTTTTGATGAGCAACTTAAGCTTTTGATTCGGGAAGAGGTGGATGCTTGTTATGATTCGAGTTTGGAGAGTTTGAGGGATCAGGGTTATTCAGTTACGTCGGGAGCGGTGGATTATAACGTGGAGATTGAGCCTGGGATTGTTAGAGTTGAGATTAGTGCACCGACGAATATTGGGGATCAGAGTTTTACTAGATTTAATGTTAGGGTGAATTCTCCGATTTATGAGATGTTGATGATTTCGACTTCGATTGTTCAGTCTGAGGCTAGGTTTGGGGATAGTGATGTTAGTGAGTTGATGATTTATTATCCGGAGTATTTTATCGCGAAGACTAAGCGGGGAGAGGGAACTACGGTTTATGTTTTGGAGAGTAAGACTTTCGGTAATGAGTTTTCTTTTGCTAGTCGGAGTTTGGTTTGGCCTGCTGGGTTTGATTTGGGAGGTGGGGCATGAATAAATTAATGTTTGGTTTCGTCGCTGTTTTGCTGATTGGGCTTGGAGCGGCTGCTACTAGTGGTCCGAGTTTTTGTTGCGAGAGGACGACTTCTGGAGGGTGGTGTATAAATGAGGAAGAGAGTGCTTGTGATATTTCTTATAGCGTTGCACCGACTTCGTGTGAATCGACTTCTTTTTGTAGGCTTGGGACTTGTTATGAGAGTGAGGAGGGAATTTGTATGGAGAGGACGCCTGGAGTAGTTTGTAGGGATGGTGGTGGCACTTGGGATGAGAGGGGAGTTAATGAGATTCCGCAATGTCAGCTTGGATGTTGTATAATTGCTGACCAGGCTGCGTTTGTTCCGTTGGTTCGATGTAAGAGATTGTCGACGCTGTTTGGAGTTGAGAATGATTATCGGACGGATATTAAGAGTGAGGTTGAGTGTATCGCTGTTGCTAATGCGCAGGATGTTGGAGCGTGTGTTTATGATAAGGATTTTGAGAGAGTTTGTGATTTTACGACGCGTGGGGAATGTGGGGCGGTTGAGCAGGTTGAGATAATTGATGAGAATGCGTCGATTGATAGTGGGAAGATTTTTTATCAGGACTTTCTTTGTTCGGCGGAAGAGTTGAGTACGGCTTGTGCGCGGCAGACGACTACGACTTGTTATAAGGGAGATGTTTATTGGGTTGATTCTTGTGGGAATAGGGAGAATGTTTATTCTGATGATATGGCTCGGAGTTGGAATCGGGGGAAAGTTATTGATAGTGATGATGTTTGTGATCCTAATAGTGGGTCGGATATAGATTGTGGAAATTGTGATTATATGCTTGGAAGTCGGTGTGCGGAGTGGAGTGGTTTTGCTGGAGGTCCGGAGTATGGGGATCATTATTGTAGGAGGACTGAGTGTGTGGATAGGAGCGGGAATGCGAGGATTAATGGGGAGTCATGGTGTATTGATGATGGGGTTACTGGAGAGGGGACGGACCCTGCTGGTTCACGGTATTATAGAGAAATTTGTGTGGATGGTGAGGTGAGGGTTGAGCCGTGTGCGGATTATAGGAATGAGATTTGTTTGGAAGGTTCGATTGAAACTAGTGCTGGAACTTTTGGGACGGCAGCTTGCAGGGTTAATAGATGGCAGGATTGTATGATACAGACAAAGGAGGAGAATTGTTTGAATATTGATAAGAGAGATTGTCTTTGGAGTAGTGCATTGCCGGGAGTGAATTGGGCGCCTGCATCTGACCCGGGGAGTAGTGCTGGTACTGGGTCTGTTATCGCGCCGATTACTGGTAAGTCGATTTTTGGTGATGGTGACGAGGATGACGAGGTGGCAGTTGAGGTACGTATTGGGTTATGCCTTCCAAATTATCCGCCTGGTTTGAAGTTTTGGGATAATTCGAGTGCTTCGGCAATTTGTGGGCAGGCTCATGCAAACTGTACTGTTTATTATGAGAAGAAGTTGTATGGAGATAAGAAGTGTGTTGAAAATTGTGATTGCTTGTTGGAGAATTGGGCAGCGGCTGCGAATAAAATTTGTTCGATGCTTGGAGATTGTGGTGGTTATGTTAATTATCAGGGAGTTTATACGGATGATGGATATGAGTGGACTATAGACGGAGTGAATAAGAAACCGAAGAATGATGCTCAGTTGACTTCAACTGGAGGAATTCTTAAGACGAGTACGGGGTAAGTATTGTCTTTTCTGAGTAGTGACAATGGAAAAGTTTTTAAAGGATTGTGTGTAGTTTTTTGTATAACATAATATGCAAAACTAACAGAAACTACAACTACTACTCACGCTTTCGCGTGGTGATTATATAAAAACTTGTGTTAAAAATTTGGTTCAGGCGTTCGCTCGTACCCGGAATACCTCTGAGGTTTTCTGAAGGTGAGTGAAATACGTTTGGACTTTGATTAATTGACATAGTTTGGACTTTGATTTTGAAAGAAAGTTCGAAGAACTATTATGCAAATTTTATCGTATTGAAAAATGTGAAAGGAGGTATTACTGATTGAGGATGCTTTTGATTTAATTTTTATAACAGGAGGAATGTTATGTTTGGTTCTAATATACATCAAGATTTACCAGCTTTATTGGTCATAGTTTTAATGGCAGTTGCCGTTATGTTCTTTGTTCGATGGAGGGCAAGGAAGGAGTATAAAGACAAGGAAGGATAATTTTGAAAGGAGGTCTTATTGATTGAGGATGTTTTCTAATTTAATTTTTATAAACTTTTAATTTAATGGAGGAAATGTTATGAAACGATTTACTTTAATGCTTATTGTAGTTTGTATTGTTGGCTGGAGTGGAGTTGCTTTTGCAGGTGACTTGTTTACTTTTAAACTGGAAGCGGGTTCTTTTGAAGAGGATATGAGTGCCGATGGGTTTGATTTTGATATAACAGCTTATAATCCGGATGGGACGGTGGCATATAAGGACAGTGGGTCCAATGATGAAAATCAACCAGACGGGATTCTCAATACAGAGAGGGTATCTGGAGATTTTGGGATTATTTTGCCTGGTGGTGTGAATCCTTATGTTACGGTCGGGTTGATGAAAGTGGAACTCACTGATTTTGATAAGATGCCTGGTGGTCTCTGGGAGGATATTGGATTTGAATCGGGAAAGAATACGCCGTATTTTGGTGGGGGAATTATTATCCCTGTTGTCAAGGGTAAATACTTTGCGTTATCTTGCTGGGCTGAAGGTTACAAGGCAAAGGTAAAAGACCTTGAGATGACTCTGAATGGAGTGGACTTCACCGAGGCAGTTGTTGCTGGATATTCTTTTCCGGATAGTTATGAGGCGGAAATGGAAATCACTCATATGGAAGCTGGTCTTGAGGGGAAGGCGTGGTTTTTTGAAAAGACTTTTCTTCGTGGATTGGCAATAAAGGGTAATGTATGTTACTCTGCGACCAATGTGGAAGTCGACTTGGAAGAGTATTATACCTTTCCGAGCGGAGATTCGATGGATTCTAATATTGACTTTGAGTGGGATAAAAAGACTTTCTTGCCTGGAATTGGTATTGAATATCCTATGTTCGGAGGTGTGGTCGTCGTCGATTTTAATAAAGAGGCGATAGCTGGTGGATTTGTTCTGAAGTTCTAATCCGGTCGGGCTTGTGTGTGGAGGTGTTTGTTCGCACGCAAGCCCGTCGCTGTTTGTTGGGCGATTTTCTATGTGTGTGTTTGATTTGTCGGATATGTATTTAGGGAATTGGTTTGTTGGTATTAATTGAAATAATGGCTAAAAGGGGGATGCCGTGAAAAATATAAACTTGTTTTGTTTTGTTGTGATTATGGCTGGAGGCCTTTTCCTTTTGGCGTGTTTTGCTTCTTCTGGGAATTGGTCTAAGAAGAATTCTAATGAAAATTGTGAGCTGGCGATAAAGTTGCCGTTGCTGAAGAAGGATAAACCTTTTGAGTATAAGGATGGTTCGCTTGATATCTGGTATATGGGGTTTATTTTGAGATTAGATATGTCGTCCGGAACTCTTGAATGCACTTTGTTTGATATTGATAATATGTTTGCTGTGTCGTTTGGAGAGAAGAGTAAAACTTTTTTGATTTCTAAGGTAGATAATTTGGATGAGGATGTTGTTGTTTCTGTTCGGTGTGGGTAGATTAATGTTTGTTAAAATAAAATATGGAGGATGTTATTATGAGAAAAATAAATTTGTGTGTGTGGTTTCGCCATGTTATATACACAAATTTTTTGTGGATGTGGTTACCATTGGTTACCCTTTATTTATTTTTTATGATTTTGGGATAGTAGTGTTGTCTCTATCGAATAGTTACAAATAGAAAGGTTTATATAGTTAGGAGATATGTAATTATATGACAATTGAAAAGTATGTTTCGGGGATGAGAGCTGGCTTGAATGAGCGAGCTAGGAATTTGGGGAATAAGATTTATGATGGTCTTGGTGATGGCTTGGCTTCTGATGTTGATTTGGTGAAGGGTGCAAAGAATGGGTTGATTGGAGTTGTTGCCCTTACTGTTGCTGGTTTGAGTTCTGGATGTGTTACACCTGCGGGGAATAGATTTGGGAAGAGTTTGGTTAAGGCTCATATGCATAGTTATGTGGTGAGAGATGCGGAGAATCGGAGTGATGCTCAGCATGATAGAGGGGAACGGGTCGGGTCGAGTCCGATTGAGCATAAGAGGAAGTTGATTGTGCAGTATTGGAAGGATTTTAATGGGAATGGGAAGCTGGATAAGGGAGAAGTTTTAGGGAAGGTTGATGGAGCTGTGAATTTAGATGAATATGGGTTAAGCGTTGATTTAAAAACAACATCTATTTCGCCGATAACTTTTTTTGTTTTGGATTCTAGCGGAAACAAGATTTCACAAGGAAGGAGAGAAGGAAAGAAAACGTGGATGGGTTATACCAGTAGCCCAAAAGTGACTTCTGGAGATTGGATAGATAACTTAAATGGAGTAAGTAAAGAAAGTCCTGGGAAATACACAATTTATGTTCAACAGGATGAGTGCTCTGAAGTTTTTAAGAAAGAAATTAACATTACCAGGGATTTAGTTGAATTATCTAATGATTGATTTTCTGATAGATGGTTTAGCTTGCTACAATAGAATTTATAAATAAAGAAATATTGTATTGTCTATGAAGATTGGTGTGGAAGGCGCTGCCTTGTTGCAGGTTTGGTTGTTGGTTTTTGGAATTGTTGGTTTTGCATTTATGATAGGAGTTGTTAGTGGAGCTGATAAGGTTCTTACCCCTGAGGAACAGAAGAAGTTTGATGAGTTGTCTAATAAGGGTTCAAGCAATGCCCAAACCCCCACAAACACCGATTCCGGACTTTCTGATATGCTAGGACTTGACGAGGGGACTGGCGGTAGTGCTTTGGCTTCGGGTGTGCAGTGGGCTGTGATGGCTTATTTTCTTGGGACAATGCTTGGGGATATGTTGGGGATGAGTTCGGATAATAGTGAAGCTTTGGGGACAGCGTTGGCTGCTGGGGCTGGAGTGTATAAGGCTTTGTCCGTTTATGCGGAGGGGGATGGATTAGGGGGTTCAGGTATGTTTGGCTCAGAGGGTACTTTGGGTGGGAATGCTGGTTGGGTTGGTCTTGCTGTTGCGGTTGTTATTTTTGCTATGATGTATAAGAAGGTTGACACGAAGGTTGTGACGTTTACTTGTATGCCTTGGCAGGCGCCGACTGGGGGGAATGATTGTGAGATTTGTAATGATGAGGACTTGCCGTGTTCGGAGTATAGATGTAAGTCTTTGGGGCAAGCTTGTGAGATTGTGAATTCTGGGACCGAGGAGGAGAAGTGTGTTTATGTGAATCCGAGGGATGTGAATCCGCCGATAATTAAGCCGAATTATGCTGTGTTGACTTCTGGGCATGAGTATACTAATGTTAGAAATTCACCTCCTGGACCGGGATTTAATATTATTAGGACTGATGCTTCGGATGGGTGTTTGTTGGCGTTTACTCCGTTGGAGTTTGGTTTGAGTATAGACGAGCCGGCGCAGTGTAGGATTGATTTTAACCATACGGAGAAATTTGATGATATGGTTAGTTATATGGGTGGGAGTAATTTGTATTTGTATAATCATAGTGAGAGTTTCAGGTTGCCTAGTTCTGCGGCTTTGAAGAATGGGTCTTTGATTATTGAGAATGGTGAGGAACTGACTTTCTTTGTGAGGTGTCGGGATAAGAATGGGAATGAGAATGGGGCTGAGTATGCTGTGAATTTCTGTGTGGATCCGACGCCTGATAGTACGGCTCCGTTGATTGAGGCGACTTCGGTTATGAATGGTGGGTGTGTTGCTGAGGGTGTTGATATGGCGGAGGTTCGGTTTTATACGAATGAGCCGGCGCAGTGTAGGTGGAGTACTGTTGACCAGTCTTATGAGAATATGATGAATGATATGGATTGTGGGGATGAGACTTATCAGTCGAATACTGCATTGTTGTTTACTTGTATTAGTGAGTTGGGTGGAATTCCTAGAGATGGGGCGGAGTTTTATGTTAGATGTGCTGACAGGGCTGATGATGTGAATATTATGAAGCAGAGTTATGTGTTTAGTTTGAGGGGGAGCACGGCTTTGGTTTTGAAGAATTTGCGACCGAATGAGACGATTAGTGGGGCGATTGACCCGATGCCTGTTGAGTTGTATGCGGAGACTTTGTTCGGTTGTAATAACGGTCGGGCAGTTTGTTTCTGGTCTGACGATGGGGTGGATTATATTGAGTTTTTTGATACGAATACCGAGGATGGGATTAATACGCAGAGGTTGGATTTGCACGGGGGGCAACATACTTATTATGTTCGTTGTATCGATGCGGGTGGGAATTTGGTTAATAGTAATGTTACTTTTACTTTGGATATTGATACGAATCCGCCGATTGTTGCGAGGATTTATGAGGAGGATAATATGTTGAAAATTGTGACGACTCGGGAGAGTGATTGCGCGTATAGTTTTGATAATTGTGATTTTGTGTTTGATGAGGGGACGGAGATGCCGTATGGGAAGAGCACGGTTCATGTTGCGGAGTGGAATGAGGATAAGACTTATTATATTAAGTGTAGGGATGAGTTTGTTAGCGAGGGAGCTGGTTGTAATGTGATTATTAGGCCGACGCAGAATTTTTTGTAGCTTAGTATATAAATTTTTATTAATGTATTTTGGCTTGTTTGTGAATGGGAAGTGTTTTTGATGTCGTTTGTGATGGCTCTAGAGAATTGATGATGAGTCTGGAGGATGAGCTGAAAGGGGTTCTTCATTGCGTTGCTCATAATGATTGTTGTAGTCTGGAATATCTGAGGGAGAGGCGAGAATTTTTGAGCAGGAAATATGATTCTGAATTGCAACGACATTATTTGGGAGTTGCGTCTTTGGGGATTCCTGCGAAGTTTATTGGGGATGCTTATTCTGCTTTTGAGTTGCTTGTGGATGATTATGAAGAATTTCGTTCTCTGGGTAAGGAGGACAAGAGGCGGATTGAGGAAGAATGTGGGAATATTTTGGGGGAGTTTTTGGAGATTCCTGACCCCAATGATTTCGATGAGGAGACTCGAGAAGAGATATTGAGAGGATGGGGGAAGACTTTTGCCGAATTTAAGAGGAAGACTGGGGAGGAAATACTGAGAGACTGGGGAAAGACTTTTACTAATCTATAAATTTATAAATTTAGTTTTGTTTTGTTTGGGATGGAGAAGAGAGGGCAGCAGACGATGGGGATGCCGTTTGGGATGATTTTTGCTATCATTCTGATTGTTGTTTTTGTTGTGATTGCTGGGATTGCTGTTTCCGGGTTTTTGGATATTGGGAAGACTGCTGGTGTGGGGATGTTTTATGACGAGTTGCAGAATGCTGTGGATGGGGCGATGCGTGGACAGTCGAGTGATACCGAGTTTGAGATTGATTTGCCTGGGGACATCAAGATAGTTTGCTTTGCGAATTTGTCTGGGGTGATTACTAATTATGGGGCGGAGTATGATGCTATTAGAAATTATGATGTTTATGATGCGAATGTTTTTTTGGTGCCGCCGGAGTATGCGAAGGGGATGCAGTGGAAGAAGATTGAGCATTTGAATGTTTCGCATATTACGAGGATGCAGAACCCGTATTGTGTTGATGTTGATGTGGGGTTGAGGATTCGGAAGGGGTTTTATGATAGGTTGGTTTGGGTTGAGTAGATTTATAAATTTACTATAGTTTATATTTTTATGAAAAGAGGGCAGTTTAATTTTGTTTGGATTTTTGCGATTTTGGCTGGGGGTGCGATTTTGGCTTTGGCGATTTTTGGTGCTGTGAGGACGGGGGATACGATGAGGTTTGCGAGTGATACGGAAATTGGGAAGAGTATTTCGATTATTACGGACCCGTTGCAGGCTGGATTTGCGGAAGGGTCGGTTGGGAAGATTAGTTTCCAGTCTGAGACGAGGATAAATAATATCTGTTTTAGTGGGGGATTTGGGAAGAATGATATTTCTGTTGCGACGCGGAGTAATGTTGGGGAGGATTGGAATTTGGCGGGAGGTGCGACGTCGATTCATAATAAGTATATTTTTTCTGGGGAGAAGATTGAGGGGTTGGATTATTATGTATTTTCGAAGCCGTTTGATTTCCCGTATAAGGTTAGTGATTTGATTTTTTTACTGAGTGAGGATTATTGTTTTTTGGATGCGCCGGATGAGATTAAGAATGAGATTTTGGGTTTGGGTATTAAGAATATTGAGATTGATAATTGTTCGGGTGTTGGGGAAAAGGTTTGTTTTGGTGGAGGTTTGGATTGTGATATTTTTGTTTATGGTTTGTGTGAGTCGGGTTGTGATTCTATTTATGATTATGGGAAGGTCGTGACGAATTCTGGGGAGATGATGTATGTTGGAAGTTTGCTATATGGGGCGATTTTTTCGGATATGGGAATTTATGAGTGTAATGTTGAAAGGTTGATGTTTCGGGCTTCTAAAATTGCAAGGATTTTTAGTGAAAAAGCGAATTTGATGGGGGCTAGGGGATGTGATAGCAATTTGAGGGGAGATTTGATTGCTTGGAGTGCGTTGCTTGAGAATGCTTCTGCTGAGGATTTGGTTTCGTTGGAGAGTATGGCAAGGGATTTGGAGAGGATGAACGATGGGGAGGTTTGTGGGGTGTGGTGAATTTTAATTCTGGGCAGATGAAGATTATGCAGATGATGTTTATGATTGTGGCGGTTTTTTTCTTTTTTGTCTTGGTGGGTTTGTTTTTTTTGGGGATTGCATTTAAGGATATTAGAGCGAATGCGCAGGATTTGGAAAAGAAACAGGCGATTTCGTCGCTTGAGGTTATTGCAGGGATGGGTGAGTTTACGTTTAATTCTAGGGAGTCGATGATGTTGGACGAGGATAAGTTGACTGTGATGTCGGGAGGTTTTGGAGCTCAGTATGCATTATTTTTGCCAGTCAATTCACTTCGGGTTTACAAGGTTTATCCGGTTTTTGGGGAAGAGAAGAAGTGCCCTGGGGTTGGGTGTAATTATTATGAGATTGTGGATTCTGGAGAACGGGATGCTCTGACATATTCTTCGTTTGTTTCGATTTGTAGGAGGATGAGAGAATTTGGGAGTGTTTATGATAAGTGTGAGATTGGGAAGATTGTGGTTGGGACTAGGCAGTTGGGAGGTGGGGATGAATAGTAGTAAGAGGGGACAGCAGGAAATTGTGGGGTTCGTGTTGATTGTAGTTTTGGTTGTGGTTGGGCTGATGGTGTTTTTGGTGATTTCGATGAGGGGCGGAGGAGAGGATTTGGAGAGTGTTAGGGTTTCGAATATTTTGGATGTTGTTATGAGGACGACTACTGAGTGCGCGATTATCTATGAGCCGGATTATGATACGTTTGAGGACTTGTTTAAGAGTTGTTATGGGGGAAAGATTTGTTCTAATTTGGGTCGTGAGGCGTGTGATTATTTAAATGAGAGCTTGGTGGATGTTATTGATGGGATGATGATGACTGAGTCTGGGGTTGTTGGATGGGGTATTTATTTTGTTGAGAAGGATGAGGACGGGGAAATTGGGATTTTGAAGATAGAGAATTGGGGAAATTGTAGTGGGGGGGTTAGTGGGGCACAGAGGTCGATTGTTTCTGGGGGCGATAAGTTGATTGTTAGGATGAGGGTGTGTTCTATTTAAATGGTTAGATGTCTATTATTATTTGGAGTTTGTTGATTATTAGGACGGGCTTGAGGGCTTCTCGTTTGCCGGTTTTTTCTAAGTGGAATTCTATGAATCCGAATCTTTCTAGGAGTTTAATGTCGTCTCGGACGGATTTGAAGTCTCTGCCTAGAAGTTTTGCTAAAGCATAGATTGAGGGAGGGTTTTTTGTTTTGAGGGCGTAAAGAATCCTGGATTTTTCGTTTGAGAGGAGTTTTCGGAAGAGTTTGACGTCTGAAAAGTCGTGAGATTTTTTCTCGCCGATTAGTTTTGAGACGAAGTTTTCTTTATTGACGTTTATGTCGACATATCGGACTTTAGTTCTTTTTTTTTGTGCCATTTTATATATAGGGTAAGTTTATTTAGATATATAAACTTTATGTTTTATAGATATGGGTTATTTTGTACCATATATATCGCCTATAAGATTTAAAGTGATAATGGACTGGTTGTATATGTGTTGTATTTTCTTGTGATAACGAAAGCTTTATAAGTAAACCAGCTAAAATTGGGTATTTTCGGGGTTTGTCGACGGTATGCGGGGTAAGCTTTATATAGGGAAAGTGAGTGAGCTGTTTAGCGTTATTGTTAATCAATAATGCATTGACGTCAGTGTACATATAGGGATCCTAGAGATGACAACTTATAACGCTCCCTAAGTTATAAGACCTGCCAGACTGTTAGAAAAGTTGAATGTGGATTTCCACAGCCTTGAAAAAGGCGGCTAACCTAATAGTACTGAAAGGAGGTTTAAAAAAATGAAAAAATTATTTAGAAAAGCTATGAATGTTGCGGGAAGTGTTGCTTTGGTTGGTTTGACTGTAGGTGTGGCTGCTGCTGCGTCCTACCCAGATCCTTTCACAAGTGACACTGCTATTGTTGTTGGTGCAGGTGCTGCTCCATCTGATAATATTGCTGCTGCTAGTATTGCTGCTAATTTGGATGCTGAATCTGCTGGAACGTCTACTACTACTTTAACTGATGCTGAAGGTGTTACTGAGGAAGAAGTTGTTCTTGGAGGACAGATTGATGCTACTGGATATAAGGTTGAGTCTACAATGACAGATTCAAAAATTCCAAGTCTTTTGGATGAAAAGATTTCCTGGGACGATGGAGATGGATCTGATGATTATGATATTCATGAAGAAATTATAATTGGAGATATGTCGCTTATTACTTCTCTTGACGATGAAGATTTAGACGGTGTTGCTCTTACAAACAATAAGGCCTTTGAATATCGGTATATTTTTGATGATGCTCTTAATGTGAGTTTGATTGGCACTGATGATGCTGATACTCTTTATATGACTATTTTGGGTAAACAATACGAAATTGACGATATGACTGCAACTACTATTAAAGTTGTAACTTCTGATGAGGTTGCTTTATCAATTGGAGAAAGCGTTACCGCAGATGGCAAGGTTTTCACAGTTGATGATGTATTTGATGGTAAAGCACAAATTAACGGAGAAATTATCTCTGAAGGTGCAACTGAAAAGATTGATGGTGTTCAGGTAAGGCTGGATACTGTTGGTTATCATTCTAATGCCCCAGAACTTAGTAAAGTTATTATAAGAATTGGTGAAGATATTACTAAAACTTATAGTAGTGGAGATGAGTACATTGGAGAAGATGAGGATGATCCATTGTGGATTTGGAACATCGTGGATGCTGATCAGGCTGATGGTTATGTTGGTGTAAAATACAATGCAAACATTAATGACGCTGATGATGATGAAGCTGGAGATTCTATCAAATACGAAGGTGCTGGGTATATTATGCCTACTAGCTTCGCTGAGGTAAGATTAGACAGTTTAACTGATGCTGATTATGAAGATGTAACTGTAAAGTTCGCTCAGGAGGATTTGTTTAATTCAACTTATGGTACTGCTAACTTAGAAGATGAATATGTTGTTGTAATTACTGCAGAGACTACTTCTTCAATTACCGTAGGTTCTGAAGAGACTGACGAGATTTATATCTGGTTTGCTGCAAATAATTCCGAAACGGAAGGGGCTGCTGTTCCTTCAGTTACGGGAAGTATTGAAGTTTTCTATCGAGACCATGATGGAGATGCTACTCCTACAGGAAGGGCTCGGTTTGAACTTAACAAGACTATGACTAGTGCTGGTGCTTTGACAAGAGTTAATGTGGCTACTATCGAAATTGGAGATACTGTTATGGATGTAGATGTTTCTGCTACTGGTGGATATGCTACAGTTCACTTCGAAAACCCAAGCGATAGTGATATCGACTTGGCAATTGGAGGAACTCAGATAACTGCTACTGCAGGTACTCTTGAGAGATTAGGAGCTGTTGCTGAAGATGCTGATGCTGATGATATTAAAGTAAACGGAACTGATGTTTCCACTAAGGAAGAATCAATTATGGATTACTATGGTATTATTGTTGCTGATGAAGACGCTGGTGGTGTAGAAGGCAATGCTGATGAGGATGAGGTTACTTTGAGTATCCCTGATGAGCAAGTTTTCGCTGAGGTTTCGGTTGTTGCTGGTGGACAAGCTAGTACTTCTGGAGACGCTGGAGTTATGACGGTAAAGGACGCAGATGTTGCGACTGTTGCTGGAAAGAACTTGGTTGTTATCGGAGGTTCGGCTATCAATTCTGTTGCTGCTGAGTTACTTGGTGGTGCTTACAGAGAGGCTTTGTTTACATCCGCTACGGGTGTTGCTGCTGGTGAGTTTTTAATCGAGTCCTTTAGTAGGGCTGGACAGACTGCTCTCTTAGTTGCTGGTTACAATGCTGCTGATACTGAAAAGGCTGTTACTTATTTATTGAATAACGACGTTGATACAACTGTCGGGACTAAAATGAAGGGTACATCTGCTACTGAAGCTACTGTTGTTACTGCATAAGTTAGTTACAAAAATTATGGAGGGTTCGCCCTTCTTTTTTTTCTTTTTTATTTTTATTTTTTTAAGAAACGGGACGAGAGTTTTTTGATTAGTAAGGTTTATATTCGGTGAATTGTTTTTTTTACGATGAGAAAGATTAAGAGCATGGCGGATATTGAAAGGGTTCGACGTAGGAATAATATTATTTTGGGGGTTGTTATGATTGCGTTGCTTGTTGGGTCGACGGCTGGGTATTCGTTGATGAGTGCGGATTCTGAGGATGAAAATGTCGTCGAGGAAAGAGGGTTTAAGTTTGTTCGAGATGGGGGGATGTGGAAGCTGGGTCTTGACGAAGGTAAGTTTTTTAGTTTTCAGTATTTGCCGTCGGAGGTTGATGAAGTTGACGTGAATGTGTCGGTTGAGTTTGGAAATTATCCTGGGCAGCCGCTTTATTTTGTGAATCCTAGTGAGGGAGCTGGGGAGATTTTGAATGTTTTGGGGGAATATCTTTTGAGGTATCAGGAAGCGTGTTTGGATTCTGGGTATGAAGAAAATAGTACTAACGAAACTGTTTGCGAGGGGGATTTGCCGGTTAAGGATTGTAATTCTAATTTAATTATCTTTGAAGCTGGGAATGAGACTAGGGTTTATGGGGAGGAGAATTGTGTTTTTATCGAGGGGGATTTTATCAGGGGTGTTGACGCATTTCTGTATAAGATTTTGGGGGTTTAGATGAAGAAGAAGAAATCATCGGGCAAAAAGGTGGTGGCTTCTGATAAGGATAAAAAGCCTACTAAGAAAGATGTCGAGGGGAATGAGAATAGGATGTTGTTTTGGTTTTTTGTTGTCGTGGGGGTTATTTTTGCTGGGGTTCTGATACCGTATTTTTGGATTGAGAGCTCTAAGAGTTTTGAGTTTGGTGGTATAGATTGGCAGATTGAGGATTATGAATATTTGAAAATCTATCACGGAAGGTTTGTTTCTTTTGCTAATCCGGAGTTGTTTTATAATGTTTATTTGAGAGTGGACCCCAGAGAGAATGATGTTGCTACGACTGGGATTTTTGATAGTTTCAAGTATGGAGGTGTTATTGCTCTTAGTCCTGAGGTTGATGCTTGTCGAGGAGAATTGAGTCGGGGTATTTTTGATTTGAGTGCTTTTTTGAGGCAGGGAGCTAGTGTGGGACCTGTTGAGAGCGGGTCTAGTGATAAATTTGTTGCGGTTGAGAGTGGTAGGCGGTTTGGTAGTTGTGAGACGATTTTAGATAGAACTTTGGTTATTGTTGACATAGGGGAGTCTGGAGTTATACAAGACGAGAAGAACCCTTATTGTTATACGATTTATGCGGAAGATTGTGAGGATATTTCTGGAATTGAGAAGTTTATTACGAAGTCTGTCTGGGATTTTGGTTCTAAAGCTAGGTTGTTAGAATGAGTTTATTTTATTAAGGATTTTATGTATTTGAAATCTGTGTATATTGGGGCTGATTTTATTTTGTGAATTTTTGTTGTTACGAAGTATGTGGTCAAGACAAAGACGATTGAGACTAGGTGCCAGAATATCCAGTGGAGTGTTTCGAAGTAGGATTGATTTATGAAGGGGATTAAGATTAGGATTCTTGTGATGTTGAGGGCGAAGAGGATTGAGAATGCTGTTGAGATTGCGGCGAGTCTTTTTTCTGGTTTGATGTTTGCTGTTGAGAGTATTAGTATGGTTAAGAGGTAGAATGCTGAGGCTGCGACACAAGATGGGGCAATTTCGATTACGGCGTGAGGGAGGTAAATTATATCTCCGATTAGGTATGTTCTTGTGAAGATTTTTAGGAGTGCGTTTGTAGTTTTGGCTGTTAGGGGAATAAGGATTTCGTAGAAGATGTAAAGGTTGCCGAGTCCTAGTAGGATTATTGAGAAGTATCTAGCAAAGAGCATGGAAATTTTGGTTGATTGCTTCATCTCTTTTAGAATGATTTTGAGTTAAAAAAGATGTCGTAAGATTAGAATTCTCTCTTGCTTGGTTTTCGAACGATTTTGATTATTAATACTAAAAAGATCAGGATTAATAGTGCTGTGATTCCTATGATTAGGTAGAGCATCGTATCGCTCAATCCTAGTTCGTCGAAAATGCCTGGCTTACCTTTGACGTTTACGGATACTGGCTGGATGTAACTTTCTCCGTCGACCATTGTTTCGATTTTGAATGTTTGTGCTCCAGATTGTTTTGGCAATAGTGTGATTGTTACTTCTTGCGAATTTCCGGAAGCTATTGATAGTGTTCCAGGTTCTACACTTACTAGGTCTGCCCATGTTTCGAATCCCGTTGGGGCGATTATGAAATCGTTAAGTTGTCCATTATTCTTTATTGTCGCTTTGATTATTAATTCTTTTCCGACTTCTGCTGTGGACCCTAGATTTGCTGTTATTGTTGGGACTGGTGCTTTACATCCTATGATATTTAGTCTGATTGTTGCGGAAGTTTCTTCGTCATATGATAGAATTTCATCGTCGTCTTCGTCGCTGTCCCAGTCGAAATAAACGGATATGTCTAGGTTGTATTTTTCTTTGGTTAATTGGGAAGGAATGTCTATGAAAAAGGTTACTACTTCTTTGTCGCCGTTGTCTAGGTCGTCAATTACTGTGTATTCGTTGATTCCTAATTCTGAATTATAAATATTTACTAGGACTTTTTCTTCCTCGTCGCTTCCTAAGTTGTAAACTGGTATTTGGATTTCTAGGTTTTGCTGGTCGCAGTAAGTGTCAATTTGTAGTTGTAATTCTGCCCCTCTTGCTACGACTGATTCGTCATAGTCTACGGATTCAACTGTGAATTTGAAGTAGTAATCGTCGTCTAGTTTGTTCGATTCGGATACACATTGTTCATCTTCGTTGCCGTCTTCGTAGGCCATTATATACATATAATATGTTCCGTCATCTAGGTCTGCAGGTAGTTCGTCAATCAAGAATGTTACTGTTTCTTCGTCGCCGTCTCTTAATTTTCCGATGCTTGTGATTATTTCGTCGTCGATATCGAAGTCGTTTGTTACGTCGTTTCCGCCGTTGTTTATTTCGTTGTCTAATATCATTATCATGACTTCTACATCGTCAATGTCGTCGTCGTTATCTGTGTTTTCTATTTCTACTACTATTTCGATTTTGTCTAGGTATTGCCATTCGTCATCTGAGCCTTCTCCGTCAACGTTTATGTCGAAGTCTGAGATTTCTAGGTCTCCGTCTTCATCGTAGCCTTCTAGTTCGCAGAGGGTGTTTGCTGTTGAAGATGTAGTAGTTACTATTAGTGTTACGTTCAATTTTCCTCTTGATGCGTTTGCTGTTAGTGTTCCAAATAAATCTAGTTCTCCTTCGTATGTCCCTGTAGCTTGTGATGTGGGGATTGTTACCTCTAATGTAACTGTTGAAGAATTTGCGCCTTGTTCTATTTCTGAAGGTAAATTTAGAATATTTATATTGCTTACTGAAATTGTGTCTGACCCGCTTACTAAATCTTCTGTTTCCATTGAGATATCTGTAAGGTTTGCCGTGTGGCTGTTATAGATTGTGAATGTCATTGTCGCCGTTGTTCCTTGTTCTGCTGTTTGAGAAAGTGATGTTGGGTTATATTCTACTGCTGAAATTAATCCTAATGTTAGTACTAAGACTGCGAAAATCCCCAAAGTTGCGAATGTATTCTTTATCATGTTGTAATTCTAGAGTTACATCTATTTATAAAGTTTTCTGTTGGTGTGGGATAATTATTTTGGAGATGGATAGATTTAAATATAATATTGTCGTCGATGTTGTATGGTAAAGTCGAAGGAAAATTTGTGGGGTGCATATGCTTTTTTGATTGGGGTGGTTTTGGCTGTTATTTTTGGATTGTTTAATGAGCCGCTTGAGTTGGCTGGTGGGTTGTTTTATTCTGCGTTGGTTTTGATTGGTTTGATTGTTGGTTTTATGAATACGAGTGATCGTGATTCGATGACTTTTTTGATTGCGAGTTTGTCGCTTGTTATTGTTGGTTCGCTTGGGACGGAGCCTTTGAAGTATATTGCTCTTGATAATTATGTTGTGACTTCGCTTCGGAATGTCTTGGGGAGTTTGTTGGTTTTGTTTGTTCCAGCGACGATTGTTGTGGCGTTGAAGACGGTTTTTTCGATGGCGAAAATTTAGTTGATTTTATTTTAGAAATTGTGTAATATCTTGAAGATTTATTATTCGCATATCATCTTGGGCTAGACCGAAGCAGGCGGTGTTTATCCAGATTTGGATTTGTGGGAAGTTTTCGAATTCTGCTGTGTTGATGCTGTTGGACTCGAAGGTGTAGACTTTTTTATTTAGGGCTTGGATTTTCTTTTTTATTTTGTGAATTTGTTTGTGGTGTTGACCGTGTTTTGTTGAGATTAGAAGTCCGATGAATTTTGCGGATAGGAATTTTTTTTGTTTTGTGAGGGTTTTGGCGTTGTGAGTGTCGATTTCTGCTTGAGTGACTTTGTCTAGGGTTTTTGTGTTGAAAACGAAGATTGGTTTTTGGAGTTGGATTGCGTTGTTGATGGCGTGGAATTTGCCGTCGGTTATGATGAGGAGAGTGTCTGATGTTTTATCTAGGGCTGTTGAGTTGCATCCGAGGATGTGGGCTTTGTGGTGTGCGCCTTGTTTTATTATGACTTTTTTGTTTAGGGATTCAAGGTAGGATTTTACTTTTGGGACTAGGTCTATATATTGGATTGTTGCTGCGAGAGATATTGTTTTGCCTGGGAGTGTGTCTAAGAGGGGTAGATTTATTTCGGCGTCTTTGAATTTGCGTTTTGTTTCTATAAATAGATTTTTCATTGTATAATATGGGGAAGGTGGTTTTTATTTATTTAGAATCGTTCTAGTTCGTCGGATTTTGCTTTTGGAGCTTCTGCTGTGCCCTTTTGAATGTCGAAAACTTTTGATGGGGTTGCGATTATTGTGTTTTCTCCGAATCCTGCTATCTTTCCTTCTAGCGCCTCGACTGTTTTCTTGATTTTGGAGATTGCTCTTTTTAACTCGACTACATCTTTTGATTTTAGGATTCTGATATCGATTATTGCGATTGTGTAGCCTTCACGTAAGGAGTTCAGGATTGGGTTGATGTCTTCGTAGACTTTTAATGTGAATGTTTTGATTAAGACTTTGGAATCTGACTTTTCTTGTTCTAGGTCTATTTCTATGAAGTCTGGGGAGAAATCTTCGTCTTTTCCGAGCATTTTTTTAAACGGGTTGAATACCATAATATATTTTTATGATGTCAGTATTTAAATATTTATGTGACAGAGTATCCTTTAGACTTGTATTATATAGGAGAACGAATATTGTTTTATGTTTAGAATCTTTTGAGAAATTTATCCTTGGATTTTTTCCATGACTTCTTTTCGAATTTCTTCGATTTTTTGAGAGAATTCTTTTTCTTGTTCGTCGATTGATTTCATTCTTGTGTCGATAAGTTTTTTCTTATTTTTCATATCTTCTAAAATTTCTTCTTTTGTTGCTTTAATCACGACTTGGTTTCCTATTATTCTTGATACTTCGCCTTTGGTTTTTTCGACTTCTTTGATTATGAAATCTGTTTCAGTTGCTTCCATACTGAAGGCATTTTTTTGCATGAGAAGTTGTTGGAATGATTGTTCCATCATTTGGAGCTGTTGTATTTTTTGTTGAGTTTCCTCGTCTAGGTTTGCTAGGGGATTTGGGTTTGTTGGTGCTTGCCCGTGGTCGTCTTTGTTTTCTTTTGCCATTTTAATCTGTTTTAATTGTTTTCATTTTAGCTCGTGGTTTGTAAAATATTCTTGAGCCACATTCTGGGCAGACGAATCGTTTTTTTAAGTCTTCCGACTTTAGTTTATTTCCACAATGAAAGCATTTGTATCCTGCCATGATTTCTTTCTCTTTAGAAAAGAGAAATTTCTCGCAAGTAGAGAAACTTCTTTTCCAAAACTGCGTTTTGATTTAATTCCATGATTATTTCTTGGTTTTTTGGTTTTTTAAATGATACGCTCCTGAAGCGAATTTTTTGTTGCACTTTTTACATAGCCAAATTGAGGGAGCTTCTCTTTTTGCGTGCCCTTTGCAAAATGGGCATTCTTGTTTGACTCGCTGTTTTCTTTCTACAGCTATGAGTTTCTGTTTTACTTTGCCGTAACCTGCGCCGAATCTTCCTGCGCTTCCGATTTTTTTCTTCTTTACTGCCATTTTATTTTTTTTCTCCTGCTCTTATTTTTAATGCTTTTAACCTGTCTTGATTCATTTTTTCAATAAGCCCATCATTTTTAGTTTCAATTAAATACTGCTGTGCTCCAATGGGAGACATGTCTCTAGCTAGGATATTATATCCTATCCCTTCGTCTCCGTAGTGTGTTTTTGTTTCCATTTTTTATTTTGAATGGGGCCACGCAGATTTGAACTGCGGTCGCGAAGTCCCAAACCTCGAATCATACCAGGCTAGACCATGGCCCCATGAGTTTCATGGGGAATTATTGACTTATAAACTTATTTCTCTTCTGTTTCTTCTGGCTTTGTTGTTTCTGTGGCTTTTGCTTCTTCTTCTGCCGCCTTCTCAGCATCTTCGGCTTTCTTGATTGCTTCTTGCTCTGCCGCAACTTCTTTGAAATAAGAATCTAATTTTTGACGCTTTTCTGAATCGATGTCGGTTTTTTGAGCTGAGATTTCTTCTGAGTATTTTCCTTCTTGGATTTCTTCTAGGACTTCTTTGATTTCTTTGTTCTCTACTAATACGCCCAGAGCTTGGCATGTTCCTAATACTGATTTTAGTGTTGCCATGAAATTATTTGAGAGCATTGAATCGTGTTTTGCTTTTGCTACCGAGATGACTTGTTCTATTGCGAAGTTCCCGACTCGTTGTTTTAGTCTTGCGCCGGATGCTTTTTCGATTCCGAGTTCTTTTTTGATTAGTTCGGAAGTTGGAGGGGATAATACTTTTATTGAGACTTCTTTTGTTTCTGGGTTGATTGTTAGATGGACTGGGAGTGTTACGCCTTTGAACTCTTGTGTTGCTTCGTTCACGTCGGAGATTACTTTCCCCATGTTGACTCCCATTGGTCCTAGTTGCTGTGCTACGGCTGGACCTGGTGTCATGTTTCCGCCTTCGACTAGTAATTTGATGACTGTCATGATTTCTTTCTTTTTAGAAAAAAGAAATTTCTCGCAAGTAGAAAAACTTAATTTCCAAAACTGCGTTTTGATTTAATTCCATGTTAGATTTTTGAGAGGTTAGTTTAAAAAACTATTCCTCGTCTTCGAGTTCCTCCCTTCTTATTACTCTGATGTTGTCTAGTTTTACTGTTACTGGAATTGGAACTGCTGCTGCCAGGAGAGAGACGACGCATTCGTTTTTTGGTTTGTCTACTCGTACGACTTTTGCTTTTTCGTTCTTGAATGGTTCGGAGATTATTTCTATGATGTCGTTCTTTTCGATTTTGATGTCGGCTGCGACTGGCTCGAGCATTTGTTTGATTTTGTCGTAGGTTACGGTTTCGCCGATGATTCCTTTTACGTATGGTAGGTTAAATACTGCGTCTTCTGCGTGTTTGTGGTCTGGAGATTCTAGAAATATATAGCCTCTTAGTCCGTGCGGTCTTGCTATTGCGTAAATTCCGATTTTCTTTTTCTTGACTTTGTCGGCAATCATCTCGAGTGCTTTGTCTTCTTTGTTTGTTGTAACTTTTACGATGTAGATTTGGGATTCGAATTTTCTTGCGGGCTTTTTTTTAATTTTTGCTTCTTCCTCTATTTCCTTTTCCTCTTCGGCTAATTCTTTTGCTGGTTCTGTGTCTACTTGATCTTCTGGGACCAGAGAAGGTTTGCTTGATCCCTTTATCTTTGGTGCGAATGTTTCTTCTGCGCTGCTAGTATCCTCTTCATCGAGGTAGTCGAATTCATCGTTGTATCCTATGCCCATTTTGCTTATGCTAATTCAAAGAAATCTAAGAACTAGATATAATTTATTAAAAGTTTGGGTTTAAAAAAGTTTGGGTGTTAATGAAATTGAAAAACATTTTTTATAATTATAGAGACTACGAATCCGAGGGCGCCGATTACTAGGAGTCCTATGACGGTTACTTTTGAAATTGTTTTGAATTCTTCCATGGTCGGTTTTTTAAGTAGGTGCCAGACTCGAAGGTATTTGTGATATTGGGTTGATATTTTTCTTGTTAGTTTTTTTGCCATACAGGTTGTAATTAGATTGACTTTTTAAGAGTTTGGGGGTTCTCTTAAAAACTGGCTTTTACCCAGTAGGTATCTCTGGTGAGCTAAAACTTCGGAGTTTGTTATTTTCGTTTTTGCTGATATTAAATGAAATTTCGGGTACGGATAAATTTATAAAATACTTAGATATAATGTTAATATGGAGCGGAAGACCCTTTTTTATGTTGTTTCTTTTGTTGCTCTTATCTTAGGATTGGTTTTTGTTTCTTATATGATTGGACTTTCTATAATATATTGTCCTGGTATTGGGTGTATTTTTGATGGAATTTTTGGTGTATTTTTTCTTCCTGTTGCATTTATTTTATTATTACCTTTGGTTGCTCTTCTATTCTCATTTTTTGTTAAAAATAAGGACGAAAGCTTTAGAAATAAATTTTATAAATCTTATATTAAAATAAATATATTTTGGATAATAATGACCTTATTTCTTTTTTGGTTTTTTTACGGATTGATGCATACTATCTGATATTATTCTTCGAAAAACTCTATCCCGAGTTCGCTTTCTATGTCTTTTCTTCGGGCTTCTTCTATGGGTAATTTTTCGCCTGAGATTTGTGGGGATTTGACTCCTGTTACTATAACCATTACTTTTATCGATTTTTCCAGGTCTTTGCTGATTTGTGCTCCTGAGATTAATTTTGCGTCTGGGGAAAGTTGTTCGCCGACTTTTTGAACTACTTGTTTATATTCTTCGAGGGACAGGTCGGTTCCGCCGATTACGTTTACTAATGCCCCGCTCGCGTTTTTTATGTCGACGTCTAGGAGTGGGTTGTTTAGTGCTTTGTCTATTGCTTCTGCTGCTCGGTCGCTTGAGTCGGATTCTCCCATTCCTATTAGGGACACTCCTCCGTTTGCCATGATTGCTTTGATGTCTGCGAAATCTAAATTTACTAGCCCCGAGGATGTTACTAGCTCTGTGATTCCTTTGACTGCGTTTGTTAGTATTTCGTCCGCTACTCTGAAGGCTGTTGTTAGGGGTAGGTCTGGTGCGAGGTCGAGGAGTTTGTCGTTTGGGATTACGATTAGTGTGTCGACGATTCCTTCCATTCTTTCGAGTCCGTCCATCGCGTTTTCGATTCGTTTCGCCCCTTCTACTGTGAATGGTAGTGTTACGACTCCGATGACTAGGGCGTCTTGTTTTTTTGCAATTTCAGCTACGACTGGTGCCGCGCCTGTTCCGGTTCCTCCTCCGAGTCCACATGTTATAAAGACTAAATCTGAATTAGTAATTTTTTTCTTGATTTCTTGGGCTTGTTCTTTTGCGGCTTCGGCTCCTATTCTTGGATTTGATCCTGCTCCTAGCCCTCTTGAGATTTCTCGTCCGATTAGTATTTTTCGGTCGGCGTTTGTGTAGAGGAGATCTTGTGCGTCGGTGTTGATTGCTATAATTTCGCCGCCTTTAATTCCGATTTCTCGCATTCGGGAAGTTGTGTTTCCGCCTCCGCCCCCGACTCCGACAACTTTGATTCTTGCGGATTGTTTTCGTAGAATTTGTTCGAGTTCGTGGTCTATTTCTGAGTTTGCGTTTTGCTGTGGGAACGACTGGGTTTCTGGCATATCATCTCTTAGTATATCTTCCATGATTTCTTTCTCTTTAGAAAAGAGAAATTTCTCGCAAGTAGAGAAACTTAGTTTCCAAAACTACGTTTTGATTTAGTTCCATAGATTTCTTTTGGAGAATTGGGTTTTTAAGAATTTGTGGGGTTGGGTGGATAATTATTTTTTCTTTTCTTCTGTTACTTTTGTGTTGATTTTTAATCCTAGGATTTCTTCGAATTTTGGTGAAAGCATTTTTATGAATTGCTCGGCTTCTTTTGGGACTTTGAAGGTGATTGTTTTGTCTTTTAGTTCGTATTCGAATGTTTGTCGGAAGAGGAAGTCTTGGAGTGCGTCGATTTTTTCTTTTTGCTCGGTTATCATTTTGTTTATCTTATATATATAGGTGATTGGTTTTCCGGCGAGTGGATTGTTGAAGTCTGTGAGTGTTCGTCCTCTGTCGCTTGATAGGACTTTTACTATTTGGCCGTCTAGGTTTAGTTGCATGCCTTTGACTGGGTTGATTTTTTGCTCGTGGAAGAGTTTTGTTGGAATCATTCTTATTAGTTGTGGGTTTCTTTTTCCGAACGCTTTTTCCGGAGTTAGATTTAGCGTGTATTCTTTTTCTACGTCTTTTCCTGTTAGGTCGTCGTCGAAACCTCCTGGGAGCATTTTGTGTCCGACTGAAAGAATGAATGGTTTTATGCCTTCTGTTTTGAAGCCTGCTTTTTCTGCGTCGGCTTTGATGTTTGTGTCGAAGATTTCATCTGTGTTTGTCATTTTCCCGGTGAAGGATATTTCTATGAAGTCGTTTTTTTGGATTGTCATAAGTCAGTGAAATTATTTTGCTTTTTAAGAGTTTGGGAAGAAATTATAAATATATTATACTTTTGTTTTTCATGGATAGTGTTGGTATCATTTTGAGGAATGAGGAAGGTAAGTTTTTGCTTCAGCATAGAGATGATAAAGAGGAGATTGCTTGTCGTAATATGTGGGGGCTTTTTGGTGGAGCGGTTGATGGAGGGGAGGCTCCTGAGGAAGCTGTGGTTCGTGAGATTATGGAGGAGCTTTGTTTTGATGTTTCTGGAAAAGTTAAATTTATTGAGAAAATTAATATTCCTGGGATTTCGGATGTTTATATCTATGAATATTTGGGGACTGTTGAGATCGATGAGCTTGAGCAAAAAGAGGGACAGGGTATGAGGTTTTTTTCCGTGGAGGAAGTGAGAAAAGAAAATGTTGTTCTTTCTGTTAGGAAATTTATAGAATCTGGCAAAGTTTTATAAAAGAAATTAATTTTAGTTGTGCATGGTTGCTAGAGTTATTGATGCTACGGAGATGAGGGTAAATACTTTCCTTTTGATTGACGGTTCTGCGTTTCAGGTGAAGAAGATGGATATTTCTAAGACTGGGAAGCATGGGCATTCGAAGGTTCGGTTTGAGGCTGTGAATATTTTTACTGGGAAGAAAAAGGTTCAGGTTGTTCCTGGGCATGATAAGTTTGAGGTTCCTATGATTGATAAACGGAATGGGCAGGTTCTGTCGGTTCATGGGAATATGGCGAGTATTATGGATAGTGAGAGTTTTGAGAATTTGGATTTGGAGATTGGCGAGGGTGTTGAGGGAATTGTTGAGGGTGGGAATGTTGAGTATTGGGATGTCGAGGGTGAGAAATTGTTGAAGAGAGCTCTTTGATTTTTGAAGTATATTTTTTATTATGTTGTATATTTATTAAGTAGATTATTTTGATTCTGTTATGGATAAATTTTCATTTCCGGAATATATTGAAAACCAACACGATATAATAGAGAAAACTGAGAAAAGAATTAATTTTGTTATGAATCTTGCTTTTAATTGGGACAGAATGTATTCCCCTTCTGATGTTAAAATGAGAATAAGTGAGTGTAATAAAAGAACAGGTTGTCTCGATGGTGCTAAAGATTTAGACCCTGTTTATAGAAAAATTAAGTTTGTGCAACAGGCTGCCATAGATTCTGGATTTTGGGCTAGATTTACTGACTATCCCACTTTGGTCTATAATCATGTTGCTAATCTCGAAATGAAAATGCGTGACAGAAAAATGACTGAGCTTGAATATGATTATATTAATGATACTCCTCGCCGCACATTGTTGCGAGAGTGGAAGTCTACCAATAGTTTTAAAAAGTAAAATCTTTGCTTCTTATTATGGCAACGAAAATTCCGGCTGCGCAAAATAGGTTGTATAAGAATGCGTTTGTTTGCAAGGTCTGTAAGCATAAAATGAAGGTTGAGCCTTTGAAGATTATTGGTGGGAAGGTTAGATGTCGGAAGTGTAAGGGGCGGGATTTTAGACCGGTTAGGAAAAAGTAGGCTCCCTTTTAGAAAAAGGTTCCCTGGAATCAAAACTTAGTTAGCGATTCTTTTAAATTTCATTTTCTAATAAAAAATGCAATTTAAAATATCGTATTTAATGTAAATTAAAATTTCTTAACGTTGCCGTCCGGAGGACACCTGCAACTAAAATTTTAATTTGCGGGCTTGGTCAACCAAAAAACTGATAGAATAGTTTTTTAAAGAAGAATTGTGTTTGGTTGGGATGGTGAGCTTTTGGGTTTATGATGTGACGTTTCTGGTTTTGTTTAGCGTTGGTGTTTTTTGGTTTTTGAGGAATAGGCAGAAGGAATTGTCTCGTGAGGGGATTATGTTTATGTGGAGAACGCAGTTTGGGGTGGAGGCGATTAACTGGTTTGCGGAGAAATTTTCTGGGCTGTTGCATAGGTTGAAGTATTTGATTATTGGGATTGGAGTGTTTTTGATGGGAGTGATGGTTTGGATGTTGGGACAGACTGCGTTGATTTATTTGTTGCATCCTGAGATTACGAAGTTGATTAAGGCGCCTCCGATTGCTCCGCTGATTCCGTATTTCCCGAAGCTGTTTGGGATGGAGAGTTTCTTCCCGCCGTTCTATTTTACTTATTTTATTGTGGCGTTGGCGATTGTGGCGATTGTCCACGAGTTTAGTCATGGGATTTTTATGAAGTTGTTCAAGATTAAGATTAAATCTACTGGGTTGGTTTTTTTGGGGCCTATTCTTGGGGCGTTTGTTGAGCAGGATGAGAAGAGCATGAAGAAGAAAAAGAAGGTGGAGCAGATGACGGTTTTGGCTGCGGGTGTTTTTGCGAATACTTTGACAGCGTTGTTGTTTTATGGGCTTTATGTTGGGTTCTTTTTTAGTTCGTTTGCTGCGTCGGGTTATATTTTTAATTCTTATGGTGCTGCGGCGATTCCGTTGGAGAATGTGACTGGGTATGAAGAAGGGGAACGATTGACGAAGGTTTTGACTGAGCAGGGGGATTATTATTTGGATGAGGGGTTGGCGGTGCAGTTGGAGAATGAGGGTGTGGAGTATTTACTTGTTTATACCGAGGCGCCGGCGGTTTTGGCTGGGATGAGGGGAGCGATTATTCAGGCTGATGATGTTAAGATTTTGGGAATGGATAGTTTGAGGTGGTTTTTGGAGAATAAGAATCCTGGGGATATTGTTAGGTTTGTGACTGAGGATGTTGATGGACTGAATGAGTATGATGTTATGTTGGGCGAGCATCCTGAGGTTGGAGGTCGGGCGTATTTGGGCGTTGGGCATAATGTTGCGGAGCCTAAGGGTTTTATCCAGGGATTTTTGGCGAAGTTTATGAGTTTTAAGGAATCATCTACTTATTATAAGCCGACGTGGGATGGGGAGTTTGTTTTCTTTATTTATCATTTGTTGTGGTGGATTATGATTATTAATTTGCTTGTGGCGTTGTTTAATATGATGCCGTTGGGGATTTTGGATGGTGGGAGGTTCTTTTATTTGATGGTGTTGGGGGCTTTTGGCTCGAAGAAGATTGCTAAGGGTGCGTATAAGTTTGCGACTTATTTTATTTTGTTCTTGTTTGCGGTGATGATGTTTTTTTGGTTTATTCGGGTTTGGTAAAAGATATAAGGTGTTCTCTTATGTATTGTTATGGTATTGAAATGTGGCGATGAAGATTTGGAGGTGATTGAGGACGATATTCGTAAGAGATTTGAATGTCCGTCTATGGATGAATGTAAACTTTATGTCAGGGATAGTTCTTTGGAAATACGTCTTGTTCATTATACCTCTAAGGGTTGTCCTAGGGGAAATCTTGTTGCAGAACCTTGTATTTTTCAGAGCGCGTATAGAAGGCGCTCCGCTTCTATTGGTGTTGTGAGAAAACTGCGAAAAAAATGCAGGTTTTTTGAATTGGAAGAAACGGCTAGTGATTAGTTTTATAAGGGAATTTTGTTTTTTGTTTTTATGGATAATCGTGATTTGAAGGATGTTCGAGAGAAATTAAAAAAAATGAATTATGGGCTTGTTGGAAAGACGAGTGCGGTGCAGATTTGTCGTTGGACGAAGAATTCTTTGCGGGGGGACCGTGGGTGTTGGAAGGAAAAGTTTTATGGGATTTCGAGTTCGGGTTGTGTTCAGATGACGCCGGCTGTGATGTGGTGTGAGAATCAGTGTTTACATTGTTGGAGGCCGATTGAGATGAATCTTGGGACGGATTTGCCTGGGGTTGATGACCCGGTTGAGATTTTGGATGGGATTGTTGCGAAGAGGAGGGAGATGTTGATGGGGATGAAGGGGAATAAGAAGGTTGATTTGGAGAATTTTGAAAAGAATATTGAGCCGAAATTGTTTACGATGAGTTTGAGTGGGGAGCCGACGCTTTATCCGAGGCTGGGGGAGATGTTTGCTGAGATTAGGAAGCGTGGGGCTGTGAGTTTTTTGGTGACGAATGGGTTGAATCCTGATGTTTTGAGGGGGTTGGAAGAGAGTGGGTTACCGACGCAACTTGTGATTTCTACTAATGCTCCTAATGAGGCTTTATGGAATAAATGGCATCGGTCTAGCAAGAAGGATGCTTGGAATGTTTTTTTGGAGAGTTTGGATGTGATGCGGGAGTTGAAGGGGAAGGTTAGAAGGGTGATTCGGTTGACGGTTGTTAAGAGGGGAAAGGAAGGTGAGTTTGGTGGGATGACGAATATGAGTGAGGAAAATGTTGGGGAGTATTGTGAGTTGATTAGGAAGGCTAGTCCTGATTTTGTGCATGTTAAGGGGTATAAGGCTGTTGGGTTCGCGAGGGAGAGGATGGGGTATGATAGTCAGGTTTGGCATGATGAGGTTTTGGATTATGCTGGGAAGATTTGTGAGGGGTTGGACGGGTATTCGATTAGGGCTGAGGATGAGAGGAGTTGTGTTGTGATGATTGCGAGGGACGGGGTTGAGTTGGAGATTGGGAAGGTCTGAAGATAAGGGATTGGGTATTTGGGATTGGGTATTTGTTTCCATAAAAAATTGCATCGTCTTCGACGCTGCATTTCTTATGGAAGGTTGGATTGAAGATTACAACATTATTATCCCGTCTTTAGTCAGCGCTGTAAATCGAACCCCGACTGGGAGGTTCAGAAGTGCGGACTGGAGTGCCATGTGTTCTTTCCCGTTGCCGGATGCAATTGAGAGTGCGACTTCTAGTCCTTGGAATTTGCCTTTGAGCTTGGTGGAGAGTTCTTTTTTGAGTTGGATTAGGGATTTGTTGGGGTCGAATTCTATGAAATCGAAGGGTTCGTTTTGGACTGTGAAATCTTTTGCGAAGGGTGGGCCGACTACGATGACTTTTTCCCATTCGCCTTTTTGGATTAGTCCTGCGACTTGTCCCCATGTTCCTTTGCCGGTTGAGAGGAGTGCTACGAGTTCCATTTTGATTTTAATTGAGTTGGGTATTTAATTATTATTGTGCTGTTGTTAAAAATTGAGAAAGGTAAGTTTTATAAACTAAAATTTTGATTGATTAATACTACTGTTAGTAGGAGGAGTAATCCGAAATAATTCTAACAGTTTTATGAACATGGAAACGATAAAGGCTATTGGGGAACTGAGAAAGGAAAGGAAACGGAAGTTTGACCAGTCGGTGGACCTGATTGTGAATTTGAAGAATTTTGATGTGAGGCGTGAGGCTTTGAATACTTTTATTTTTGTGCCGTATGGTTTGCCTAGGAAGTTGGCTGCGTTTTTTGTTAAGAGGAGTAAGCTTGTTGACACGATTACCGAGGAGGATTTTGTGAAGTATAAGGAGTTGAAGGATTTGAAGAAATTGGCGAAGAAGTATGATGCGTTTTTGGCTGTTGCGCCGATGATGGGTAAGGTCGCGACGAAGTTTGGTCGGGTTTTTGGTCCGATGAATAAGATGCCGTCGCCTTTGGCTGGGATTGTTCCTCAGGAGAGTGACGAGATGGTTAAGGCTATGGTTGATAAGATGAAGAAGGCGATTAGGGTTAAGAATAAGGAGATGTCGGTTAAGGTTTGTGTCGGGAAGGAGAGCATGAAGGACGAGGAGTTGGCTGCGAATGTTGATGCTGCGGCTAAGGAGCTTGAGAAGAAGTTGCCTCGGGGTCGGGATAATGTTAAGGATGTTTTGGTTAAATTTACGATGACTAAGCCGGTTGTTGTTGTGGAGAGAAAATGAATGCGAATGATACCACGACGCATGTCAGCGACGTGAAAAAGGCGAAGGTTAAGGAATTGGCTGAGTTGTTGAAGAAGAAGACTGTTATGATTATCTCTATTAAGGGTTTGCCGTCGGCGCAGTTTCAGGATATTAAGAAGAAGTTGAGGAGGAAGGCGAAGATTCAGGTTGTGAAAAAGAATTTGGTTAATTTTGCTTTGGAGGCTAATAAGGTTAAGGAGTTGGATGATTTGATTCCGTATGTTGAGGATTCGACTGCTATGTTGTTTAGCGACGAGGATGCTTTTGTGATTTCTGGGATTTTGGCTGATGAGAAGAGTCCGGCGAAGGCGAAGGCTGGGATGATTGCTCCGTTTGATATTGAGGTTAAGGCTGGTCCTACCGAGTTGTTGCCTGGTCCTGATATTTCTGCTTTGAGTGCTGTTGGGCTTGCACCTAAGGTTGAGAATGGGAAGATTGCGGTTATGCAGGATAAGGTAATTGTTAAGGAAGGGAAGGAGATTAGTGAGAACGCTGCTTCGATTATGGCTAAGTTGGATATTATTCCGTTTGAGGTTGGTGTCGAGCCTGTTGCTGCCTTTGATGGGGACGTGAAGAAGGTTTATGTTGATATTGTGATTGATAAGGATGCGGCTTTGGCTGACTTGGAGTATGCTTGTGGGCGAGGGTTTGCTTTTGCTGTTGAGTTGGGGATTGTTAATTCGGAGACTTTGGATTCTATATTGGGGAAGGCTAAGGCTCATGGGGGTGTGATTAGTCGGATTGTTAGTGGAGAGCCGGAGCCTGTTGTGGAAGCTGTTGCTGAGGAAGCGCCGGTTGAGGAGAAGAAGGAAGAAGTAAAGGAGGAGGCTAAGGAAGAATCCGCTGCGGGTCTTGCTAGTTTGTTTGGGTAGATGAGTTATGTTTCTAAAAAATATTCAGTTTGTGGACTGGGGTGTAATATAATTCAATTTGGGAGTCAATACGTGGTTTATTATGCGGGGAAACAACCTGATGCTGGAGCAACTCTTGAAAAGGCCGAAGATATTGCTCGGAAATATCTCGTTGGAGAGGTGACTTCTGAATTAGAATTAACTAGAATAAAAATGAGAAAACTAGAAGCTGCACTTGGGTCTAAAGATATACTTGTTTCAACATTGAATACTGAAGGAGTAAATACTTCGGAGGAAAAGGAATAAATGGAATACACATATGCGGCTCTTTTGTTGCACAAGGTTGGCAAGGATATCGACGAAGCTAACTTGAAGGCTGTTATTTCCGCGACTGGCGCTAAGGTTGACGAAGCGAAGGTTAAGGTAATGGTGGCGTCTTTGAGTGGTGTTGATATCGCTGACAAGTTGGCGAATGCGTCTGTTGCTGCGGCTCCGGCTGCTAGCTCTGGGGATGCGCCTGCTGAGGCACCAAAGGAAGAGAAGAAGAAAGAAGAACCAAAGGCTGAAGCGGCTGAAGGTTTGGCTTCGTTGTTTGGATAGTCTCAGGGAAATATTTCCCTCAGACGTGTACCCTTTTAGTCGGGTGAGCTATCGCTCACGATATAAGGCAAACAAAAATTCCTTAATACTGCCGTCCAGAGGACACCTGCAGTTAAAATTTTTGTTTGTAGAATTGGCGACTGAATTGGGTTTTGAGCGACTGAAGGTAGACTGGGTAGCGAGGTCTGGTTGGCTTGGCGACGGATGATGGGGTTGGTTTGGGTTGGGGGTTTTTTGTGGAGATTTTATTTATAATTCCTGATATTTCTAATCAGTTCCACATATCTCTATGTATAGAAGTATTTTTATTGAATCTATAACCTAATTTGTCTTTAATGTTTTTAATGTCTTCTTCGGTAGTATAAATAAATTCGATACCTTCATTTTCCTTGCAATATTTTGTGAATATTTCTTTTTTATGCTCCATGTTTTTATCGTAATCCTCATCTCCACTCATTCCAAAATGCTCTAAAATTACAGTTTTATTATCTTCTTGGATAATAAAATCTGGCTTGTAATAAACATCATTAATGAATAATGTCTTTTCATACTCGATTTTTTTAAAGTCATTTGCATGTAGAAATATGGCAATAATTAATTCACTTTTTGATCTAACTTTTCCGAAAGGTGAATCGTAGATTTTTCCACTTTCAAAGTTTTTCTTATAGTCTTTAACTTTTGTTTTTTTGACATAATCTACTTTTTTTATTTCCTTCTTTGCTTCTTCTTTTTCTTTCCAGCAATCCAAACAAAGAGGCTTTCCATTAGAAGTATGTTTTCCACATTTTTCACATATGGGTTTATTTTTTTCTTTTTCAGAACATTTCCAACATAATGGAAACCATGGCTTTTTATTTTCTCCACAATTAGGACATTTGTTAGTACCTATCATAGTAATGGTTGCTTTATTTTGTTAATAAATTTATCTAGACTACGCTCGTACCCCGAATCGAACGGGGATGCCCAAAGGGCCGCGGGTTCGAGCCGCGTGCAATACCATTATGCGATACGAGCACGCCTGTACCCAGAATCGAACTGGGATGCCCCGAAGGGCCTGGATTTCAAGTCCAGTGCAATACCATTATGCGATACAGGCTTGATAGGTGAAGAGAGATTTGGTTTTTAAGTTTGTCTGCGTTGGTGAATCGAACCTGGACTATTCGCAATTTGGAGTTGGAAAGGTTTTTAAATTTGTTTAGCTGGTGAGTGTTATGGCTAAGAAGGCTGTTAAGAAGGAGGAGGAGAAGGTGGAAGGGGATTTGTTGAAATTGGTGAAATCTGAGAAATTTATTGCTGGGGTGCTTATTGTGTTGGTGTTGATTTTCTTGGTTCTGGGTTATTCGATTATTCAGAATCTTGGTTCGTTGGAGAGCGAGGAGATTGAAGAGAGGGAAGAGATTATTCTTCGTGCGGATGCTCTTTCAGAAGAGGCGTTTGATTATGTTAATGAGTTTCGTGTCGCGAATAATCTTTCTGCTTTAGATTTTTCTTATGATGTGTATATAGTCGCTTTGGATATGGCGAACAGGAAGGATAAGGATGCTTTATTGTTTAGGCAGGCGCCTGAGAGGAATGAATTTATTGAGAATAGGATTGGTTTGACTGAGGCTTCTGTTCATTATACTAATATTTATTCTCTGGGGGGTCGGGACATTAAGGGTTTCAAGGAAGAATTCAATCGTATCTATTTTATTAAGAATATAGTTAAGTTGGAGAAATATAGTGGTGGGGCTGTTGGGTGTAATGAGAATTATTGCAGTTTGATTATTTTGGGTGATGAGGAGATAGTGTTGAGGAAGGATTTTTAAATTGGGGCTGGTAGTAGAAAACATGAAGAAACATATTGTTAAGATTTTGAAGAGGAAAGATGTGGCAATATTTTTAAGTGTGGTTTTGGTTGTTTTGTTTACGTTGTTTGTTATGAAGATGTTTGACAACATTGATAAAAATATGGGAAATGTGAAAGTTAAGTTGGAGACGAATCATGGGGATATTGTGATTGAGTTGTATGGGGACATGCCGGTGACTGCTGGGAATTTTAAGGAATTGGTCGAGGCTGGGACTTATGATGGGGTTATTTTTCATCGGGTGATTGATGATTTTATGATTCAGGGAGGTGACCCGACTGGGACTGGGATGGGTGACCCGAAGATTCCGAAGATTAAGGATGAGTTTGTGCCTGGGCATTCTAATGTTAGGGGGACGATTTCGATGGCTAATGCTGGACCGAATACTGGGTCGAGTCAGTTTTTTATTAATTTGATTGATAATTCTCGCTTGGATTATGATAAGGAGCCTTTGACTAGTAAGCATCCGGTTTTTGGTGAGGTTGTTGAGGGAATGGATGTTGTGGATAAGATTGCTAAGGTTGCTGTTGGTGCTGGGGCTCGGCCGGTTGAGGATGTTGTGATTTTGAAGGCAATGGTTATCTGATTTTAATTGGTTTGAATTCTTCTAGAAATTTTAGGGCGTCTTTCATTTTGACTTTGGACTCTGTGTAGAGAGTTAGAAGTGGTTCGCCTTTTTTTATTTTTTCGAGATGCTTGTGGAGGTAGACTCCAGCGGATATTGTTTCTGGAGTTCCGAGAATTCTGCAGAGTGAGTTTGCTCCTTTGTTGCTTATTTTGGTTATTCGTCCTGATTTTTTTGCTGGGATGATTTTTTTGAATTTGGCTAATTTTAATTCTTTGATTTTTTTATCGAAGTTGTTTTTCCCGTTTTGTGCGTTGACTATTTCTTTGAATTTTTCGTAGGCTTTTCCTGATTCTAGGGCATCTCGAGCTTTGGTTTTGGCGTTTTTTATTCTGCAGAGTTTTATTAGTTCGGCTGCGAGGTATATTGATTTTTCTTTTAAGTCTTCGGGACCTTCGCTTTTGAAAACTTTTATGATGTCAATCATTTCTAGGACTGGTCCGAACCCATCTCCTATTGGTTGAGTTCCGTCGGTGTAAACGACTTTCATCTTGAGATTGAAACGTTTTGCTATTTTGTAGAATTTTCTTCCGAGACTTTTCGCATTTTTTAAATCTTCTATTTTTGAGCCGTGTCCGTATGGGATATCGATTAGAATGTGTTTTGCGCCAGTTGCTATTTTTTTTGACATGACTGATGCTAGGAGTTGTGATTCGATGTCGAGATTCAGGAGTCGTTCGACTTGGATGATTTTGTCGTCGGAAGGAGCGAGTCCGAGGGAGCCTCCCCATGCTAGGCAGGCTTTTTTGTTGTTGACGATTTTTATGATTTTTTTTAATGGGAGTTCTACGTTTGAAATTGTTTCTATCACGTCGGCTGTTCCTGAGGCAGAGGTTATTGCTCGAGAAGAAGTTTTTGGAAGGGTTAGCCCGACGGATGCGCAAATTGCTACTGTGATTGGAGTTGTTCTATTCCCCGCGACTCCTCCGATGCAATGTTTATTTGCGGTATATTTTCCTTTGAATTTTAATCTTGCGCCGGTTTTTACCATTGCTTTTGTTAAAGAAATTATTTCTTCAAAATTCATTCCGTTGAGCTTTTCTGCTGCTGTGAAAAATGCGATTTCTGAATTGGTTAGGTTGTTGTGTACGATTTCTGATATTATAATTTCTAGCTCTTTTTGGGAAAGGGATTCTCCTTTTATTTTTTTCTTGATTAGGAAAGATGCGTCGGACGTTTCGGAAACTGTGACCTCGACTTTGTCCCCGGTTTTTACTTTTAAAACTCTATTTAATTCGTGGGAGATTCCTATTTCTTTGTTTTTTACTAGTTTTGAGAAAATGTCTACTACTGCATAGATTTTTTTATTTGATGCTGTTATTGCTATTCTGTCGTCCACGAAAACGTTCATTTCTTTCGCGGTTTTGTCAGTTAGGATTACTACTGGGTGACCGGCATACCAGTTGAAGTTCTTTACTTTTAGTTTCATTGATTTATTACTTGCTGAATAGGTCTTTTAATTTTCCTTGGCGGTAGAATTCTATGATGATTAGTGTGTATGCGATAATTAGAGGTCCTAGTACTAGTCCGATGATTCCGAAGTAGAAGAGTCCGCCGATTGTTCCGATTAGACTTAGAGCTATTGGGAGGGTTGATCTTTTGGAGAGGATGTAGGGTCTGAGTAGGTTGTCAATTGATGAGACGAAGAGACCGCCGTATAGAATTAGGAAGATTCCTGCGAATGCTTGACCGGTCATTAAGAGGAAGATGCTGGTTGGTAACCAGACGAGCCATGAGCCGAGGACTGGAATCATTGACACTATCATTGCGATGAAGGTTAGGACGAGTACTTTTGGGACTCCTAGGAAAAATAATCCTGCTCCGAGTGCGAGACCTTGAATGATTCCGATGAAGACTTGCCCGAAGATTATTGCGTTTGTAATTCCTCGGAACTCTTTTAGAAATCTTTCTTCTGTCGCTTTTGGGAATGGAGAGAGTGAACTTATGTATTTTTGTAACTTCTCTGCGTCTCGTGTTGCGAAGAAGAAGGTAAATAGGAAGACTGCGAATTGGAATATTAGGGTGGGTAGGTTGACTAACATGTCTTTGAATTGGGTGAGGAATGTGGTGAACATTGCGCCAATAATGCTGTCTATGTTTATTGCGAGAGTTGAGACTGCGTCGGATTCTATAATATTGCCTAGAATTTCTGTGAGATTTAAGTTTTGAATCATGACGTAGGTTTCGAATGCTTGGTTGACTATAACTGGGACTAGATATATTACTGGTACTGCGACTAGTGCGGTTAGGCTGAGGACTAGAAGGGTTGCGGCTAGATTTTCGTTTTTTACTATAGCTTTGATTCTTTTATAGACGGGACCGAAGATGTAGGCAAAGAGGAGTCCGAAGATGATTGGCATGATTATTGGCTTTAGAATGAGGAAGGTTAGGGTGAATATAGAGAGGATAATAGCTAGAGTTACCCACTTCTTTACATGATTAGAGTTTGCCATTATAGTATATGTATTCGCTACTTATAAAGTTTAGGAAATTTTATAAAGGGAAATGATATTTTTAGAGGATGATTATTAAGAAAATTTTTGATGGGGTTTTTGATGATGAGGTGCATGTTGGTTTTTTGAAGTTTGGCAAGGGTGTTTATCGTGATAAGTTTTTACTTGAAGGGAAAAGACAGGCGAAGAATTGGGCTGTGAAGGCTGGTTCGGAATATGCGAATTTTTTGGTTCGACGGTGTTTGGAGAAGATGGGTGATGTTGTTAGTGTTAAGGGTGTGATTGTTTCGACTTTGGATTTGAGGGATGAAATTAATTTTGATTTGAAAAAGGTTGCTAATTTTCAGGGTGTGAGGAAACACGTCGTCGATGGAGAAGTTAATAGTGAGGAGATTTTTGCTTTGATGGATAAATATCCGAAGGCGTTTTTTGCTTTGAGTTTTAAGGGGGATGGTTTTGTTTTGAAGATTAAACCGAAGGCACCGACGAGCGGGAAGCCGGGCAAAGAGAAAGAGGGTGGACCTGTTCCGGATTTTTGTACTTTGAAGACTGAGGATAAGGGGATTTTGGATGAGTTGTTTTTTGGTGTTTCGGAATTTGGGAAGGTGAATGTTTCGCATGAGATTGATGTGACTGATATTGTTTATCCTGCTGATATGGAGAGTTTGAAACCGGCGGAGATTAGGGAGATGGCGAAGAGGAAAGGTGTTTTGAAGAGGAAGGTTGTTGTTGATGGCGAGGAGAAGGTGAGCGAGGCGGAGTTTGCGGCTTAGTTAAGTTTATATAATTTGGATGTCTGTGTTTGTTATGAGAGTTGATTGGCTGGCGGTTGGTGGTGTTGTTGTTGGTTTGTTTTTACTTGTTGGTTTGCTTTGGGGGATTCCTAATTATAAGGTTTATGCGCGGGAGTTGAATGGTAAGGCGCAGTTGAGGGAGGCTGAGTGGAATAGGCAGATTGCGATTCAGGAGGCTGAGGCTTTGAAGGAGTCGGCGAAGTTGATGGCGGAGGCTGAGGTTTTGAGAGCTGAGGGGATTGCGAAGGCGAATGAGATTATTGCGGGGAGTATTACTGAGGAATATATTCGGTATAAGTTTGTTGAGGGTTTGAATGATGGGAATACCGAGGTGATTTATGTCCCGACTGAGGCGAACTTGCCTATTTTGGAGGCTCGGGGTTAAACCAATCTAGTTTATCGTATTTGTATAATGTTTTGATGTGGCATTCGGCTTTTTGTGCGTCGGATTTTGAAAGACATTGTTTTGCGTGAAGAAGTTTTTTGAATTTTTTGTTTCGAACGTATTTTGATCCTTTGCCTGATGCTTGGGTTTTCATTCGTTTGTCGAGGTCGTTTGTGACGCCGGTGTAGAAAGAGCCGTCTTGGCACTCGAGGATGTATACGAACCAGGGTTTTTCTTCCATGTTATAGATTGAGGTTTTTTTGTTTGGCGCATGCGGCGCAGAGTAGAGCTGTGTCTTTGAGGGACATGTAGTATCGGTTGCCTTCTTCTAGGATGTTGTTGAATCTTTCCCAGCCTTTTTCTATTGTTAGTTTTCCGGAGACGACTTGTTCTGGGACTTTTGCTGCCTTTTCTAGGAGGTCTGTTCTGAATTTGAACATGTTGTAGTGGTAGAGGTTCGGTTTTGCGGCTTTGGATATTTTTTTGGGACATGTGTAGCATTTTTCTTGGGTCATTAGGAGTTCTTGTTCTCGGATTGCCCACTGGAGTTGGAAGTCGACGTCTTGGATTAGGTGCTTGTGGTTTCCGATTCCTCCGAGGCGTTTGAATGCCAGAGTGGCTTTTTCTTCGGGAGTGTCTTTGTTTTTTACTATGATTTCTCCGATTTTTTTTGAGTATCTCCAGATTGGGTATTTTCTTTCTTTTCGGGGAGTTATCGACATTTTTCCTATTCTGTATCCTTTTCTTCCGGTTTTTATTTTGCCAATTGTTTTTTCTTTTTTTCTTCTAACTGCTTTTATTTTTTTTTCTCGAACTTTTTTGGTGGCTGTTTTTTGCTTTTTTGAGATGTAGCCTTTTTCTCCTGGGAGGATGTCTGGTGTTTTGATTGCCATTATGGTGTTAAAACGAGATGTTGTTTTATAAATTTTGGGGGGTATTATTGATGGGGTTTTTGAGTTGGAGTAAGCTTTATATACCCTTATTTCTGGTAATTCTTACGGTTCCATCCAAAACTTAAATGTTTGGATGAAGAGAATTTTGTGATTGGTTGGTCACGATAACTGCTCGAGTGCTATCGAGAAATTATCAGGTAGTTAGAGCTATCGTAAATGAAAAATGACAGATAACAACGGAATACGCAGTGGAAGTTTGCAGTTTTACCCGAGGGTTCGTGCGAAGAAGGTCGTGCCTAGAGTGAATTGGAGTCCGGTGAAGAGGGACGGTGTTGGGTTGATGGGTTTTGTTGGATATAAGGTTGGGATGATTTCTGTTTTTGCTAAAGATGATGGTGCGGATTCTATGACTAAAGGGAAGCGGATTGTGGTTCCGGCGACTTTGATTGAGTGTCCTGCTATGAAGATTTATTCGGTTCGGTTTTATAAGAAGGGGAGAGTGAGTAAGGAATTTTTGGTTGGTAAGAAGTTTAAGGCTGAGGATTTGGATAGTGTTGAGGGTTTTGATGATGTTCGTGTGATTATGGGGAGCGGTGTTGGGAAGACTGGCATTGGGAAGAAGAAATCTGATTTGGTTGAGGTTGGTGTTTCGGGGAAAGAGGATGAGAAGTTGGCTTTTGTTAAGGAAAATCTGGGGAAGGAGATTTCTGTTGGGGATGTTTTTAGTGGTGGCTTGGTTGATGTTCGTGGTGTGACTAAGGGATATGGGACTTCTGGACCGGTGAAGAGGTTTGGGATTTCGTTGAAGAGTCATAAGTCGGAGAAGGGGCAGAGGCGACCGGGGAGTTTGGCTCCGTGGCATCCAGCGAGGGTTACTTTTAGGGCTCCTCAGGCTGGACAGACTGGGTATCATAAGAGGATTAGTTATAATAGTTTGATTTTGGAAGTTGGGAAGGCTGGTGAGAAGGATGTTAATCGGAAGGGTGGTTTTAAGAATTATGGGGTTTTGAAGAATGATTATTTGATTTTGAAGGGTTCGGTTCCTGGACCTGCTAAGAGGGGAATTGTTGTTAGTCATGCTTTGAGACCGACTAAATATACTGCTAAGCAGAAGTTTGAGGTGCTTGAGTTGAGATAAGATGGTAGAATATTATGAGGGAGCTAAGGAGTGTCCTCTTGCTAATGAATGTAGTTTAGTTGGCGAAGGAAAAGCTTGTGTTGGAACTTATATTCGTGGGGATAGGGAAGTGAGAGGGGGAAGAGAAACAAAAGATAATGGGATTGTTTATAGTGTTGAGTGTGCTTCGCCAAGCAAAGTTATTTCTCTTGAAAAAATGGGGGCATCTGTTTAATATGAAAGCGAAACTTTATGACAAGAGAGGAAAGGCGAAGGGGGATGTTAGTTTGCCTAAGTGTTTTAGTTTTAGGATTAGGGCGGATATTTTGTTGAAGGTTTTTGAGGCGCAGAAGGGTTCGTTTGCTCAGGCTTATGGTGCGAAGGAAGGTGCCGGTGCTCAGTATTCGGCCTCGGGGATTAGTAAGAAGAAGAGGCATGATTGGAAGGCGACTTATGGGAAGGGGATTTCGAGGGTTCCGCGGAAGATTATGTCGAGACATGGTGCGAGTTTTAATTGGATTGGTGCGACTGTTGCTTCGACTCGGGGAGGTAGAAGACCGCATGCTCCGAGGGCTGAGAAGAATTTGTTTAAGAAAATTAATAAGAAGGAATTGTTGATTGCTCTGAAGTCGGCTTTGGTTGGGACATTTGATGTTAAGGCTTTGGAGAAAAAATATAATAGGAAGATGGGGATGGGTGGGGTTTTTAATTCTGGGATTTTGGAAGTTAAGACTAAGGATTTTGTTTTGGCTATGAAGAGCGTTTTTGGTGAGTCGTTTGATTCGGTTTTGAAACATAAGTCGATTCGTGCTGGGATTGGGAAGATGAGGGGTCGGAAGTATAAGTCCAATGCTGGTTTGTTGTTCGTTGTTGGGAACGAGGAAAGCATGAAGAGGAAGGGGATTGAGATTGTTCATGTGAATGATTTGGCTGTTAAGGATTTGGCTCCGAATGGTGTTGCTGGTCGGTTGGTTTGTTATACGGAGAAAGCTGTTGAGGAAATTGGGGGGCGGTTTGGATGATGGGGGTATATATTAATGGTAATGCCTCTAGTGTGGTTGCAAAACGTATTAGTAAGAATGATTATGCTAATATTTTAGGGATATTGAGCGGGCTCCGTAAATCTATGACAACTATTTCTGAGAGTAATAATGAGAATAACTTGAGAATAATTAGGGAATGCGTAGGCAAATTTAATGCAAATTATGATATTGCCTCCAGGATCTCAGGAGTTTATGGTTATGATATCTCTCGTGCTAATGAAGAGAAGAAACTTCTTCTTTCTGGTACCAGAAAAGGTTTGGTAGGATTGAGGAGTAATGAAGCTGAGGATATTTTAAAAACATTGGAGGGAGAAGATGAGTAAGACTATAATTTTGGAGAAGGTGAAGTCGACGGAGAAGATTGTTCGGCAAATTGAAGTTGAGAATGTTTTGGTTTTTGTCGTCGATAGGGCGATTAATAAGCCGGAGATTAGGAAGGAAGTTGAGGATTTGTTTGGGGTTGAGGTTGCGAAGGTCAGGACGCATACTTTGAAAAATAAGAAGTTAGCTTATGTTAAATTGAAGTCGGATTTTCCAGCTGTGGATGTTGCGACTAAGTTGGGGATGATGTGATGGTAGGGTTGGAAGGAAGGCTGGCGGAAAAGCAAGATGTTTTATTTGACATTCTTAACAATGGGGAGTTTGAAGAACACGAAGTTATTCTGCCTAGCTTCAACGGGGAAGCTGTTATCGGGAGTACCGGAAATCATTATTCTTGGAAATCTAATGAGATTTTTTCCGGACCTTATGTTGTTTTTTTGGCTCTTAAAAAATATAATCTTATTGGCAGGAAAATAATACTTGTTGAGGAGGCCAATAATGGGTAAGAGAATTATTCAGCAGAGGCGAGGAAGGGGTGGGCATACTTATAAGACTAGGGAGAAGGCTGGAAGGGTTAGGGTTGGTTATCTGGCTGATTTGAAGGGGGAGTTTAAGTGTGTGAGTTTGATTTCGAGTGTTGGGCATTCGGTTCCTATTGCGAAGTTTATGGATAAGGCTGGTGTTATTTTTTGTAATTTTGCTGCTGATTTGCTTTATGTTGGGCAGAGTATTAAGATAGGTGGAAATAGTTCTGGGGATATTGCGAAGCTTGGGGATTTGAAGAATGGGACGGAGATTTTTAATATTGAGCATAATCCTGGAGATGGTGGGAAGTTTGTTCGTACTGGTGGGAATGCTGCTGTGATTATGGCGAAGGAGGGGGATGTTGCGAAGATTATGATGCCGTCGAAGAGAATTAAGAAGTTTAAGGTTAATTGTAGGGCAACGATTGGTAGGGCTGCTGGGGATGGTCGAGTTAATAAGCCGATTTTGAAGGCCGGTAAGCAGTTTTATATAATGAAGATGAAGTCTAAGTTGTGGCCTCGGGTTTCCGCTGTTAAGATGAACGCTATTGATCATCCGTTTGGTTCGGGTCGAGGGAAGCGGATTAAGAGCAAGATTGCGAAGAGGAATGCGTCGCCGGGTAAGAAGGTTGGGCATTTGAGACCGAGTAGGACAGGGAGGAAGAAAAGATAAAATGGCTGAAGAATTAGTAAGGAAAAGTAAGGATAAGTTTTTCCGGGGGAAGAATGTTGAGGAATTGAAGAAGGCTGATACTAGGGAGTTTGCTAAGTTGGTTAAGGCTCGGGCTCGGAGGACGCTTTTGAGGAATTATGATGTTGTTGAGGCTTTTGTTCGGAAGGTTGAGGAGAAGTCTGCTAAGGGGAAACTTCCGAAGACGCATGATAGAACTATTGTTATTGTTCCGAAGATGGTTGGGAAGTCTGTTGGAGTTTATAATGGGAAGGAGTTTTTGAAGGTCGTGATTACTTCTGATATGCTTGGTCATAGGTTGGGAGAGTTTTCTATGACTAGGAAGATAGCTAAACATACGTCGCTGGGGAAAAAGAAATAATGGTAGAGAAAAAGGACACGAAAATTGAGAAAGAAATTAAGAAAACTACAAAAGTAAAGCAATCTCCGAAGGCGAAAGAAAAAGATGTGAAGGTTGAGAAGGAAGTTAAGAAAGATACGGCTGAGGTTAAGACTGAGAAGAAGGTTGTGGCTAAGGTTAAGAAAAAGGATGTTGCGATTGCGAATGGGTTTGCCTTGAGGATTTCGCCTAAACAATCGAAGTATATTTGTAGGATAATTAGAGGGAAGAGTCCTGATGCTGCTGTTGCTAGATTGCAGGCTGTTATCGACGAGAAGAGACCGGTGCCTATGGCTGGTTTGGAGATTGGGCATAGAAAGGGAAAGGGTTTGGCTGGTGGTCGTTTTCCTAAGAATGCGTGTAAGGGTATTATGGAAATTGTGAAGCAGGCTGGTGCGAATGCTGTTGTTAATGGTATTGAGGCTCCTGTGATTCGGATTGCTAGGTCGGATAGGGCTGCTGCTCCGTATAGGAAAGCTGGTCGGAAGGCAAAGAGAACGCATATTTATATTGAGATTGTTGAGAAAACTAAATTGCTTAGGAGAAAGAGATAATGGAAGAAAAGACTTTTGTTGCTGTTAGGAAGGATGAATATAATGTTAAGCAGTTTGTGAAGCGGATGTTTGGGAAGGGGAAGGTCTCGAGGGTGACAATTGAGTATACGCCTGTTGGAGAGAGGATTGTTGTTGCGACGCATCGGCCTGGTTGGATTATTGGTAGAAAGGGTGAGAAGATTGCGGAGTTGACTGAGATTTTGAAGAGGCGATTTAAGATGGAGAATCCGCATGTTGATATTGAAGAGATTATTCATCCGGAGTTTGATGCTCAGTTGGTTGCTGATGATATTGCTTTGACTCTTGAGAGATTTGGTTCGCAGAAATACAAGGCTTCGAGTTATCGGGCCTTGGGACGGATTAAAAATGGTGGGGCTTTGGGTGCTGAAATTAGGGTTTCTGGGAAGTTGCCTAGTGATAGGGCGCGGTCTTGGAGGTTTGCGTTTGGTTATTTGAAGAAGACTGGGGATGCGGTTAAGTTGGTTGATAGAGCGGAGGCTACTGCTAAGACTAAGCAGGGTATTGTGGGGATTAAGGTTGCGGTTCTGGCTCCTGGGGTTAAGATGCCTGACCAAATTATTGTAGATGAGGAGTTGTTGGAGGCGGTTAAGAGGAATCTTACTTTTGAGGAAGTTGAGGAGACTGTGAAGAAGGTTAAGAAGAAGAGAAAAGCGGCTAAGAAAAAGGAGAATAAAAAATAATGGCGGATAAGAAAATGTTGAGCGAGAAGGAAATTGCGAAGAAGATTAAGGAGTTGAAGATTGAGTTGTTGAAGAGTCCGACGAAGAGAGGAAGGATTAAAAAGGAAATTGCGCGACTTTTAACTATGGAGAATTTAGCTAAATCAGTGGAGGGCAGTAGTTAAGTGGAAATTTGTCCGAAGTGTGGTTTGCCCGAGGCTGCCTGTGTTTGTGGCGAGATTGCTAAGACGCAGCAGAACATCGAAGTTAGAACTGAGAAAAGACGCTTTGGAAAAGTTAATACGATAATTTCGGGATTTGACGACGGAGTTGACATTAAGGCTATCGCAAAAAGGCTCAAGGCAAAACGGGCTTGTGGTGGGACGATGAAAAACAAGAAAATCGAATTGCAGGGAAATCATAAGGGCTTCATTAAACCGATTTTGGTTAGTGAGGGTTTTCCCGAGGAGCAGATTAAAGATTAAAATACAATGGTAAAAAAAGTAGAAAAGAAGAAAACAGCGAAGAAGAAAGCGGAAACGGTAGTTGCTTGTAAAGATAGACTTTGTCCTAAGCATGGGGATAAGAAGTTGAAGATGAGGGGTCGGACTTTTCAGGGTGAGGTTGTGAAGAAGTTGCCGGGTCGGGTTACGATTGCTTTTGAGAGAATGTTGAAGTTGCCTAAGTATGAGAGGTATGAGAAGAGGCGGACTAAGATTCATGCGAGATTGCCTGATTGTATGAAGGATGATGTTGCTGTTGGAGATTTGATTGAGATTGCGGAGACTCGGCCGATTTCGAAGATGATTCATTTTGTTGTTTCGAAGGTAATTAAAGTGAAGGAGAAGAAAGAATGAAAGCTGTGAGTGCTAAGACGACTAAGAGTTTGAATATTGGGAGTTTGCTTGAGGCTTGTGATAATTCTGGTGCGAGGATTTGTAAGATTGTTTCGATTAAGCACGGGAAGACATCGAAGGGTCGGATGGGTTATGCGAAGATTGCGGACCATGTTAAGGTTTCGGTTAGAAAGGGAGACCCGAAGATGAAGGGTGAGGTCTTTGACGCTGTTCTTGTGAGGCAGAGGAAGCCGTGGAGGAGGAATACTGGGGAGAGAGTTTGTTTTTCTGATAATGCTGTTGCTTTGTTGAAGGACGAGAAGGGGAATCCGAAGGGGACGCAGATTAAGGGAGCGGTTGCTCGAGAGGTTCAGGAAAGGTGGAAGGAAATTGCTAAGATTGCGGGGAGTGTGTATTGATGGGGAAGCAAAATGTTGGGAAAAAACTTAGAATGGAACTTGATAGGGTGAAAGAAAGTGGGCTTGTGCCTACTGAGTTTGAGAATAAAGCCTATTTGCCCTTTGGTAGTGCTACTAAAATAATTGAGAAATGGGAAGAAGAGGGAAAAATTGCGTGTATTGAAAGAAATGTTACTCCTTATGTTAGTAGATACATTGCAATTAATTATGCTTCGGAGGAAACATTATAATGAAATCTGAATTTAATAAATCGTGGAATTCGAGTGTGCAGCCTCGGAGGCAGGTTAAGTTTAGGGCGAATGCGCCGAATCATATTCGGAGGAAGTTTATGGGCTGTAGTTTGGATAAGAAGCTTAGGGAGAAATATGGTCGGAGGAATATTGAGGTTCGGAAGGGGGATGAAGTTAAGATTATGAGGGGTAAGTTTAAGGGGAAGCAGGGGAAGGTCGGGGATGTTGATGTTAAGAATACGAGGATTCAGGTTGAGGGGATTCAGAGGAAGAAGAAACTTGGTGGGGAGAAGTTGGTTACTTGGTTTCATCCGTCGAAGGTTAAGATTATTATTTTGAATGTTGATGACAAGAGGAGATTGAAGAGGGGTAAGGTTGTTGTTGAGGAAAAAACTAAAGAAAAAGTCAAGGAAGTCAAGAAGGTCGTGAAGAAGAAAACTGTGGAGGGTAAAAAATAATGGCTCATATAAAGAAGACGAAGATGCCGAAGACGTGGCCTGTTCCGCGGAAGGGTAGGGGTAAGAGATTTGTGGCTGTGCCTAGTCATAATGTTGGGAAAGGGATTAGTTTGTTATTTTTGATTAGGGATGTTTTGGGGATTGCGAAAACTCGGAAGGAAGTTAAGCATATGACTTTGAATGGAATGGTGAAAATTAATAATAAGGTTAGACATGATGAGAATTTTCCTGTTAATGTTCTTGATATTCTTAATTTGAATGCTGGAAAGGAAAATAAATATTATAGGTTGGCGATTGTGAATAAGAAGTTTAGTCTGGTTGATATTGATGCGAAGGAGGCAGATAGTAAGATTGTGAAGATTGTCGGAAAGAAGGTTTTGAGTGAAGGGAAGGTTCAGATGAATTTGAGGGATGGGCAGAATTTTTTGACTAAGGTTAAGTTTAGCGTCGGGGATTCTGTTGTTTTGGATACTAAGAATGATAAGGTTGGGAAGGTTTTGGGTTTGAAGAAGGGCGCGAAGGTTGAAATTATTTTAGGTAAGCATGCTGGTGAGAAGGGTGAGTTGGTTGGGTTTGAGGAGTTGATTCGTGGTAGGAATTATGAAGTTAAATTGGAGCATGGGCTTGTGAGTTTGCCTTATAAGACTATTTTGGTGGTTGGATAATGGTGAAGGAGAATTTAATGAGGGAGATTAAATTGGATAAAGTTATTTTGAATATTGGTGGAGTTGGCGAGAAGTTGGATAAGGGTGTTATTTTGTTGGAGGCGATTTCTGGGAAGAAGGCTGTTAAGGTTAAGGCTGGGAAGAGAATTCCGACTTGGAATGTTAGGCCGGGTTTGGAGGTTGGAACGAAGGTTACTTTGAGGGGGAAGGATGCTCTGGCTATGGTTAAGAAGTTGTTGCCTGCGATTGATAATACTTTGAAGGAGAAGCAGATTCAGAAGAATTGTTTTTCGTTTGGGATTCATGAGTATATTGAGATTCCCGGTGTTGAGTATATTCGTGAGGTTGGAATTATGGGGTTCGAGGTTAGTGTCGTTTTTAGTAGAGCGGGGAAATCCGTTGAGATGAAAAAGATTAAAAGGGGTAAGTCTCGTAGGTTGACTGTTAGTCGGGAAGAGATTGAGAATTATTTGGTGAGTAATTTTAAGACTGAAATTTTGAGGAAGAAGAAGAAAATGGTGGAGGACGAAGAATAATGGGGAATAAAGAACAGCAGGAGAAATTGTTAATTTATAGTGTAACAGCCTCTGGGACGAAGGCTTCCATAAAGGAATCTCCGAGTATGGACGATGCCATAGAGACGTATGTGGATTTTAAGGAATTGAAACTTGAGTCTGGATTTTGTGAAACATACAAGGCAAGGGCGGAAGAAATAGCTAGTGAGCTTGAAAGGGCATTGGATGTTAAATATGAAGCAGCTAAGGGAGGTATGTCATAATGACAGCAAGTGATTGGAGGAAGATAACGAGGCAGCTTCGTAGTAAGCCTGTTATTTTGAAGAAGTTTTTGAAGCATAATAGACCTAAGCCTAGGAAGTTTGGGGTTGCTGCGTATAAGTGCGAGGTTTGCGGTAGGCATGGGGCGCATATTTCATCTTATAATATAAATTTATGTAGGCACTGTTTTAGGGAGCTTGCGGTTGAGTTGGGGTTCAAGAAGTATAGTTAAGATGGAAATACAAGACAGAAATGCTAAGAATTTTTATTCGTCTATAGCTATTGCTCGAGAAGCATTTGCAGTAGGAGAGCCTATTAGTAAAGTTGACTTTTTTCTTAGTGTCGCAAGTTCTTATTATTTTAAAACTCCCGAAGAAAGTAGGGCTTCTGATATGAGAAAAGAGATAGACAGCCTTGAAGTTGATGTAAGTAATTGGAGGTATGAAGGATGAGTCAGGATATTGTTGCGGATGGGTTGAATGAGATTATGAATGCTAAGCGTATTGAGAAAAGGGAACTTGTGATTAAGAGGTATTCTAAGGTTTTGTTGAATTTGTTTGAGATGATGAAGACGAAGGGGCATATTGATTTTGAGGTTGATGCTGAGGCTAAAACCGTGACTGTTAAGATTGTTAAGTTGAATGAGTGTAAGGCCGTGAAACCTCGGTATTTTGTTGGTGTTGGGGATATTGATAAGTATTTGAGACGGTTTTTGCCGTCGAGGAATTTTGGGACGTTGGTTATTTCTACGAATAAGGGGATGCTTAGTCATTTGGATGCTTTGAAAGAAAATATTGGAGGGAGCGTTGTTGCTTATTTTTATTGATGGGAGTTAAAATGAATGATTATCCTTGTGAGGTTGTAAGTGCTTTTGATGGTTCTGTAAGGGGTGCTTCTGCTGCAATTGATGAAGGTAATTTAGGTGTGGCTCGGGAAAAAATAGGGGCTGCTAGACAGGTATATTCTGTTATGGCTGAACAAACTTCTGATTGTGGCAAAATGGTTCATTCTTTTGAAATTCTTAATAGTGCTGATGACCAAATTAGGGGTTTAAATGACGAGTTGTTGAAATTGGAGGGCTTACTATGAATAAAGACTTAGAAAGGACTGTTGAGATTGTGGATGGTGTTGAGGTTTCTGTTAAGGGGAATGAGTTTGTTGTTAAGGGGAATGGGAAGGAGTTGAAGCGGAGTTTTGATATTGGGAAGATTAAGGCTAGTGTTAAGGATGGGAAGGTTGTTTTGGTTGCTAAGGGTGCGACGAGAAGGGAGTCAAAGATGATAGGGACGATTTGGGCGCATTTGAAGAATATGGTTAAGGGTGTTGGCGAGGATTTTGTTTATGAGTTGGAAGTTTGCAATGTGCATTTTCCTATGAACGTTAAGGTTGAGGGGAATAAGATTGTGATTAAGAGTTTTTTGGGTGAGACGACTGTTCGTGAAGCGAAAGTTTTGGATGGTGTGAAGGTTGATATTAAGGGGAATAAGATTAGTGTGACTTCGCATGATATCGAGGCTGCTGGACAGGTTGCGGCGAATTTGGAGATTGCTACGAAGTTGACTGGACGTGATAGGCGGATTTTTCAGGATGGGATATTTATAACTAAAAAACCTTATAGGACTATTTGATGGCGGAAGAAAAGAAAACTACAGTAAGGAAGAAGCCGAAGTTTTTGAGAACGGATTGGCATAAGAAGATTAGGCTTGGGCGAGGAGTTAAGAAGAATCAGAAATGGCATGGGGCTAAGGGAAGGCAGAATAAGTTTAGGTTGTGTCGGAAGGGTCGGGGGCAGAGGCCGAAGGTTGGATGGGGAGCGGAGAGTGATGGTAAGAATTTTATTGGTGGTGTCGAGTCTGTTAGGGTTGAGAATGTTAAGATGCTTGAGGGCTTAAAAAATGTCGGAATTATTATTGGAAAGGTTGGAGCGAAGAAGAGAGCTGAGATTGTGAAGAAGGCTGGTGAGATGAAGTTGAAGATTTTGAATCGTTATATGAAGGAGGCTAAGAAATAATGCAGTTAGCTAGGAAGAAGGAGTTGGCGGCGAAGGTTTTGAAGGTTGGGAAGAATCGGATTGTTTTTGCTGAGGGTCGGCTTAAAGAAATTAAGGAAGCGATTAGTAGGATGGATATTATGGATTTGCATAAGTCTGGCGCTATTTTGATTCGAGAGGTTAGTGGGAGGAAGAAGATTGTTGGGAGGAAGCATCGGAGGCGGACTGGGAAGATTAAGAAGCAGGTTAATAATCGGAAAGCGGAGTATGTCATTATTACGCGGAAGTTGAGGGCGTTTGTTAGGGGAGCTTTTAGGACTGGGAAGATTACCGCTGTTGAGAAACAGGAGATTCGGAAGCAGATTAGGGCTCGGAAATTTAGAAGCAAAAGACAGTTAAAGGAGGCTATTGAGAGCAATTAAGATGGGAAATCGGAAAGAAGACTTTAGAAAAGGAACTGTAGGAGATTGTTTTGGTGGATATGCAAGTTATATCTGTAATGTTGCCCCAGCAAAACCCTCAAGTGCTTATACTGAGGAGATAAAAGAGAAATTTCTTTTTGCCACTTCTCAAAAATCAAAGCCTCTGAGGAGAAATGATGAGTGTGTGGTTTCTAATCATATTAATTTAACTAATAAAATAGTAGGAATGTTAAAATAATGGGACTAAGAACAGAGAAGCGAAGGAGAAGGGAGAATAAGACGGATTACAAGGCTCGTCGGATTTTGTTGGTTTCGGGTGTGCCGAGGATTGTTGTTAGGAGTACGAATAAGTATTTTATTTTGCAGGTTGTTGAGAGTGTTGAGGCGCAGGATAAGGTTTTGATGACGGTTACATCGAAGGAGCTTTTGAAGAATGGCTGGGATAAGAAGAAGGCTGGAAGTTTGAAGGGGATTTCTGCTGGGTATTTGACGGGGATTTTGATGGCGAAGAAGTTAGGCAAGGGTAAGTATATTATGGATTTGGGAATGGCTCGGACCAGAAAAGGTGGAAGGGTTTTTGCGGTTGTTGCTGGTTTGATTGAGGGTGGACTTGATATTCCTGCTAATGATAAAGTTTTTCCTGCTGAGGATAGGTTGATGGGAGAGCATGTTAAGATTAGAGATATGGTTGAGAAAGTTAAGGGAGGGTTGAAATAAAATGACGGACGCTGAGAAACAGTTGAAGGAAATGGAGAAAGTTGTTGAAGAGAAAGAGAAGAAGGAAGATGCGAAGGTTTCTAAGGAGTTTGATGCGAAGGCGAAGGTTGAGGAGAAACGGGGTGGATATAAGGGGCGGGGCAACGGGCCGAGAGAATCTTTTGAGGATAGGATTGCTAGGGAGCATAAAGAGAAGTTGGAGAAATGGATTCCTAAGACTGAGTTGGGCAGGGCTGTTCGGGCTGGGAAGGTGACTGATATTGATGTGGTTTTGAGTGAGGGTAAGAAGATTATGGAGCCTGAGATTGTTGATTTGTTGCTTCCTAATTTGAAGAGTGATACGCTTTTTATTGGACAGGCTAAGGGTAAATTTGGTGGCGGGAAGAGAAGGCCGTTTAGACAGACGCAGAAGAAGACTAAGGAGGCGAGTGTTTTGACTTTTGGTGTTATGGCTGTTGTTGGCGACGGGAAGGGTCATGTTGGGCTTGGTTATGGGAAGGCTGCTGAGACTTTGCCGGCCAAGGAGAAGGCTTTTCGGAAGGCTAAATTGAATATTACTAAGATTAAGTTGGGATGTGCTTCGTTTGATTGTTCGTGTGAGGAGGAGCATAGTATTCCGGTTGCGGTTGAGGGGAAGGTTTCTTCGGTTTGTGTTAAGTTGATGCCGGCGCCTCAGGGGACTGGGTTGGTTGTGAATGATGAGTTGAAGAAGATTTTGAGGGCTGTTGGGATTAAGGATATTTATAGTAAGACTGAGGGGAAAGTTAGGACGACGTTTAACGCGGCTAAGGCTTGTATGGCTGCTTTGGAGAAGATTGGGGAGGTTCGGGTTTGATGGTAAATGTAAAACTTGATTTTAAATTTTTACAAGAAAATGAAAAAAATGGGCTTTATGCTACTATCGTTAAAGCTGGAGAAGGTTGCTCTCTCCGTAATGGGACTCTTGGTAACGATGTTGAGAATTATGATTTGGGGAGAGCTGTTATAAGTATCCATGTAACTCGGTCACGTCATCATTGGAACGATGTTTTATTAGGTAGGGGATTTGTCTTTGGAAGTGAGCATACGGATGTTCATAATGCAGTTCAGCAATTCGGATTAGAAAAATATGTTGTGGGAGGTAGTAAGTGATGGTATATTTTGTTGTAAGAATTGCGGGGCAAGTTAAGAATAGGAAGAAAGATAATGAGACTTTGAAGAGATTGAAGATGGGGAAGAAATTTTCTTCGGTTTTTGTTGAGGAGAGCGATGTTGTGAGGATGGGAATGGTGAGGTCGGTTGCTCATATGGTTGCTTTCGGAAAGGTTGGTGAGGATTTTGTTAAGGAATTGAAGAAGAAGAGACCGGCTAAGGACGGGGTTCATTTTTTGCATCCTGCGCGTGGTGGGTTTAAGAAGAGTTCGAGATTGCCTACGCCTAAGGGAATTTTGGGGGAGCATGAGGATATTGTTAAATTGGTTGGGAGGATGTTGTGATGTGTGGGGAGGGATGTGCTAGGGTTGTGTATGAATTTGGGTCTAATTTTGGTCCAAAAGATATTCCAACTGGTTCGACTGTTTTATACTGCGGGGAGGAACAAGTTGTTTTTGAAAATAGTGAGCATTTATTTATAATGGGCAAGACTAGTTCTGGAGATTCTCGTTTGGTAGAAAAAATAATTGCTTGTGTTGGGGATTTTGATAATAAAACTGGGGAATTCGCGTATCAAGATAGATATCTTGCTAAGATTGATGATATGGTCGATGGAGATACGGCGATGTTAAGAGAGGCTGGATTATGAAAGTCCATAAGAGACCGAAGAATTCTAGGATTCGTGGGGCGCGGACTGTTGGTTGGGGATTTAGGCAGAAGCACAAGGGTCATGGAAATAAGGGCGGATTTGGGATGGCTGGGACTGGGAAGAAGGCGGACCATAAAAAACAGGTTGCGGTTATGGCTGATAAGAAGAAGAAGTATTTTGGGAAGCAGGGTGTGACTTCCAGGGGGACTGCTGTTCATAAGTATGAGAAGATTAATTTGTATTCGATTAAGGATAATTTGTTTGTGAAAGAAGGGCAGAAGATTGATTTGAGTAAGCATAAAATTCTTGGGACTGGGGACGGGTTTAAGGCTGAGATTTTGGCTTTGGGTGCGACGAAGGCTGCGATTGAGAAGATGGCGAAGGCTGGTGGGAAGATTGTTTTGCCGGTTGAGGGGAAGGGGGTTAAGCAGTGGGTCAAGAAAGAGAAGGTTGTCGAAAAGGAAAAGAAGGAATAGTTCTACAAAACTTTATAAAACATTTTTATGTTGATGTGACATGGCTTTGAGGGATTTATTGAAGAATTTGCCTGAGGTTCGGGCGCCGACGGAGAAGAAGGTTAGTTTTAACGTAAAGTTGAAGTGGACGCTTGTGATTTTGGTTGGATATTTCATTTTGGCGAATATTCCGTTGTTTGGAATTAGTGGGAGTTCTTTGTCTCGTTTTGAGTATCTGGCGATTATGTTGGGAACGAGTTTCGGTTCGATTATTTCGCTTGGTATCGGTCCTATTGTGATGGCTTCGATTATTTTGCAGTTGTTGAATGGGGCGCAGATTTTGAATATTGATACGAATACGACTGAGGGGAAGAAGTTTTTTCAGGGTTTGCAGAAGCTGCTGGCGTTTGCGTTTGTGATTTTTGAGGCGATAGTTTATGTTTTGATGAAGGGGATTGCGGCCGAGCCTGGGTTTACTGGGATTGTGATTACGCAGTTGTGTATTGGTGGTTTTTTGATTATTTTTATGGATGAGGTTACGCAGAAGTGGGGCTTTGGGAGTGGGGTTTCGTTGTTTATTGCTGCTGGTATTGGTTGGAGGTTGTTTAGTTTGTTGTTTCAGTTTATTGGACCGCAGGGAGATTTTGAAGCTAGTGGGCATGTTTTGGCGATTATTTCCTCGGTGATTATTGGTGATGGGACTGGGGTTATTCGGGCCTTTTTCCCGATTGTCGTAACGGCGTTGTTGTTTTTGGCGGTTGTTTTTGCGCAGAGTTTGAAGGTTGAGATTCCGTTGGCTTTTGATAGAATTCGTGGGCATTCTGTTAAGTGGCCGTTGCAGTTTTTTTATGCTGGTGTTATTCCGGTGATTTTGGTTTCGGCTTTGGTTGCTAATTTGCAGTTGTTTGGTTCGCTGTTGCAGAATTGGTTGGGTCATGCGACTTTCCTTGGAGGGTTTGCTGAGGGTGGACATGCGGTTAGTGGTTTGGCGTTTTGGATTGGTTCGACTCCGATTTTGGAGACGCTTATTACTGGGAGTTTTAGATGGATTTATGCGGGTCAGGCTGTTGGTCATGTTGTGTTTTATGTTGTGTTCTCTGTTATGTTTTCTTTCTTTTGGGTTGGGACTTCTGGGATGGATGCTCGGAGTCAGGCGAACAAGATTGTGAATAGTGGTATGAGTATGCCTGGGTTTAGGAAGGACGAGAGGGTGCTTGAGAGCATTTTGAAGAGATATATTGGACCTTTGACGATTATGGGTGGTGTTGCGATTGGTCTTCTTGCTTCGATTGCTGATCTGCTTGGGGCTTTGGTTGGTGGGACTGCTATTCTTTTGGCTATTATGATTTTGTATCAGTTGTACCAGAATATTGCGCAGCAGCATGCGGTCGACATGAATCCGGCCTTGAAGGGATTTTTTGGGGCTTAAGTTTATATAGGTAAAATTGTATTTCTTGTGATGACAATTATTGAGGTGATGACCGCGAGTCCGAAGATTTCTATTGGGATATTTTCGGTTATTGTGACGCTGATTTCGACTTTAGTTCAGAAGAAGTTTACGGACCAGGAGCATTTGAAGAGTTTGAAGAAAAGGCAGAAGGAGATTCAGAAGGAGATAAAGAAGACGAAGGAGCCGAGTGTTATGCAGGAGTTGAATGCCGAGATGTTGCAGTTGACTGGGGTGATGTTTAAGAAGTCGATGAAGCCGATGTTTGTGACGATGATTCCGTTTTTGTTGTTGTTTGTTTGGCTGAGGGGAGTTTATGCTCCAGTGCTTAGTGGATGGATTTGGTATTATATTGGATATAGTGTTGTGGCGAGTATTGTTTTGAGGAAAGTTCTTAAAGTTGCGTGATTTTACTCTATTATGAAAGCTTTGGTGCTTATTGATTTTGAGAAGGAGTGGGTCGATGGAGATTCGGATTATTTTGTTGGAGATGTTTCTGATATTGTTGGGAAAGTTAATAGGTTGATTGGGTTTTGCCGGAGAAAGGATTATAAAATAATTTTTGTCCGGCATATTGAAGAGAGTGGGAATGCTTTCATTGAGGGGTCGAAAAGCGTTGAGTTTATTGATGGAATTGATGTGAAAGATTCTGATTTAGTTGTTGAGAAGAAGAGGATTAGTTCTTTTTTTAAGACAGATATGAAAAAATCTCTCGAGGGAGTGAGTGGGATTGTTGTTTGTGGGATTTTGACGAATCTTTGTGTTCGGAGCTTTGTTGAGGGTGCTTATGACCGAGACTTTGGCATAAAAGTGATTAAAGATTGTTGTGTCGCTATGGATGATGAGACGCAGAATTTTACGTTTCGGGACTTGAAGGCGACAAGAGAAGAAGTTGAGTTTTTGGATTTGAAAGATTTTATCGAAGCGTAAGGTCTAAAAAGAATTTTGGGGTTTTGCTTGAATGTTACCACAGAATCATTTTTTGTTTGGGCTGATAGTTTCTGTTGTTTTGTATTTGGTTTTTCCTGAGATTGAATTTTTGGGTTTGGTTGTTTTTTTGATGGCGACCGTTTTGATTGATATTGACCATTATTTGTATTATATTTATAGGAAGAGGGATTGGAGTTTGGCTAATGCGATTAGGTGGGTTTTGAGAAAGGGCAAGATTTTGAAGAAGATGAGAAGGAAGAGACGTAGTGAATTTTATATTGGGTTTTATTTTTTACATGGGATTGAGGCTTTGATTTTGTTTGGGGCCTTGGGTTATTTTGTTTGGGATGGTTTTTATTTTGTGAGTTTAGGATTTGGTTTTCATTTGGTTTTGGATTATATTCATCAGATTCAAATTATGGATAGGATTGATAAGATTTCTTCTATTTATGATTATTTTAAGTATGGGAAGTTGAAGTTTGCTAAGTAGTTTTGATGGATTTAATGTTTTTTATTTTTCTATAGTGCCATGCAAACCATACTCCAGCAATCAATGTTGTTATTAGGATTGCTATGAATATTGGGTCGTTTAATGATTGTAATCCATTCCCTAAATATGAAAGCCCTAGGCTGCCTCCTATGTGTCCGACTGCCATTAGCGGTAGGAATATTTTTGGGCTCATTGCTGAGATTCCTGCTAGGTAGGAAAGTTCATCGTCTGGGAATAGAGGGAGAAAGTATGCTAAGAACAATAGTAGTTTGCCCTTGTTGAAATAGTGGTCATATTTTTTTATCGTTTTTGGGCTTACGACATGTTTGATTATTCTTCTTCCTAGATATCTTCCAATATAGAATGCGATTGCTGTTCCGATGACTCTGCCTATCCAGTTGTATATGAATCCTTGCCAGACTCCGAAAATGTAACCTCCTGCTATTGAGATTACGTAATGGCTTATTGGCGTTATTACCACTTGGAGGATTTGTAGAAGGATAAAGGCTATGGGCGCTAGCGCCCCGAACTGATTTACAAAATCTCTTATTGATTCCTGATTTGAAAAAAATTGTGATGGGAAGATATAACCTAGAATTATTAGGAGTATTGGTATTACTGTCAGTGCTACCCAAATAATTTTAATCTTTTTCATAAAAAAAATTAAGAAGCGTAAATCTTAAATATGTGTGTGGGCATCTCCACACCATGAAAGACTCTTTATTAAGAATTGGTTTTACTAAAATTGAAGCTGAAATATATCTGCAACTCATAAAAAGGGGGAGCCTTACTGCTATTGACATTGCAAAAGAAACCAAAATACATAGGCGGACTATTTATGATAACCTTAATATCTTGGCCAATAAGGGGTTTGTTGTTTTTTTTAGCGAGAAAGGTGTTAAGTATTTTCAAGCTAACTCTCCTGATATCTTGAAAAAGAATGAGGAAGAAAAAATGCTTGAGATTGATTCTATTCTTCCTGTCTTAAATGAATATTTTTCGAACCAAATGAAAAACCCTTGCGTGGAAATATTAAGGGGAACAGATGCCGTGAAAACTATTATTTATGAAATGGAGAAGGCGCGAGGGAAAATTTATTGGATTGGAGGAGGTTTCAATATTTTAAATATGTTGGATTTTAAACGCAAGCAATTGGTTGAAAAGCTTTCTTCTTTAGACATAAGAACTATTCAACCTAAACCTAGAGACAACGAATATAAAAAATATTTTTCAAATTTTAAAATAAAATTTGTCCATGAGAAGAATTCGACTGGAGTTGCACTTTTTATTTATGGGGATGTTGTAGTTACTGGAAACCTTGTTAATGACGACTTTTTTGCTGTTAAAATTAATGACCCTGAAATAGCAAAGACCTATAAAAGCATTTTTGAACTTCTTTGGAATTCGAATTAATCACTTGTTCCATTATTTAAATTGCTCTAATTTTCTCTTTAGCTTTTTTTGCGAACTCTTTTTGCTTTAATATTCCGAATTCCGAAATTATCCCTGTTATGTCTTTTAGTTTTGTTTTGTCAAATGGTGGATTTAAGACTTCTACCTCTTTTATCTGTTCATCCCAAACTTCTTTTCCTGAACGTGGCTTGATAGTTATTTTTTTTGTGAATTTTAGGGAGACGCCGCAAGTGTAGGTTGGGACTTTGTGTATTTTTGCTAATTTTGTTAGTGTTGAGGTTCCGATTTTGTTTGCGACTTCTTGGGATGTGAAGGCGTCGGCTCCGAATAGGAAGAGGTCGCATTTTGAGAGGGATTGTTCGGCTGCTAGGTCTGGTGCGATGATTGTTTTGATTTGGGATTTTGCGAGGTCTTCAGCGGTTGTGCGTCCTTGTAATAAAGGTTCGATTTCGGTTGTATAAACTACGAATTTTTTCTTTTGTTTCTTTTTGGCGTATTTGAGAGTGTCCATTACGGTTGAGCTGTGGCAGTGGGTGTAGATGTTCATGTCATTTTTTATTAGGGTTGCACCTTTTTCTGCTATTTTTTCGTGTGAGGATTTTAGGTCTTCTAGGAATTTGCTGGCTGCTTGTTTTAGGATTTTGGATTTGTATTTTTTGAACTGTGGGTGGACTCTTTTGAATTTTTGGAGGGACTTTATTGCATTTTGGAGGAGAGGTTCGGTCGGTCTGAGTGAGAGAATTTTTTTTGCTGAGGCTTTGTTTGGTTGTAGAAGGTAGGCTCGGATACCGGCTTTGGCTACGTTTTCGGCGCCTTGGATTTTGATTGATTTTATGTCGGAGATAATTTTATCAAATTTTTTATTTTGCACCTTCTTTTTCATAGAAGTTTTAGCTGATAAAACTTTAAAAAGATGTTTATGTATTTGATATAATGAGAGTTGTGATGTTATGATAGAACTTCTAAAGTACCAAGGTCTTGGTTCATGGAGGGGCTCGATGGAGAAAGAAAATGATTGAACTTCTAATGAAACCCAAGCATGCTGAGAGAAGGCCGTGGGAAATGTTTTTTGTTGGGTTGTTTTGGGCGTCGATTTCGTTTTTGTTGGTGACTTTTGTGTTTGGAAATGATTCTGTCTTGAGGGATGGAAACGGGTTGTTGCTGGTTATTTTTACGGTTATCTGCTGTTTGCCATTTATGTATTATATTATTAAGTTGGAGGAGGGGAAGGATATTGAGATTAGTGATTCTGGAATGTTGATTAAGGAGCATTCTAAGGCTATTCGTGCTTTGATGTGGATGTTTTTTGGATTTGTTATCGCGTTTTCTTTCTGGTATTTGGTTTTGCCTGATGTTGCTGGGGAGAATTTTAATTTTCAGATTAAAACTTTTTGCGCTATTAATAGTCCGTCGAGTTATGATTATTGTGTTGAGAAGAATGGGGTGCCGGTTGGGACTGGAAATGCGGCGGGGACGGGGGCGGTTCTTGGGATTTTTGCTAATAATATTTATGTTTTGATTTTTACGATTTTGTTTTCGTTGGTGTTTGGGGCCGGGGCGATGTTTATTCTTGTTTGGAACGCTTCGGTGATTGCGGCGGCGATTGGGATTTTTGCGAAAGGGAGTCTCGTTAATTTACCTCTTGGTGTTTTGAGATATATGATTCATGGGATACCTGAGATTGGGGCGTATTTTATTGGGGCGTTGGCTGGAGGGATAATTTCTGTCGCGGTGATTAGGAAGGATTTGAGGGGAGAGGGAACTTGGAGAATTTTGCAGGACTCGTTGCTGATGATTATTATTGCGATTATGGTTTTGATTGTGGCGGCTTTGATGGAAGTTTATTTGACGCCGCTTTTGTTTTGAATCTAAATATGTTTAAAAGGGGTCATTCTTATAAAATTTTATGATTTGTGTTGTTGGTCTTGGATATGTAGGGTTGCCTTTAGCTGTAAGATTTGGTCTTACCGAAAAAGTGATTGGATTTGATATTAATTCTGAGAGGATTGAAGAACTTTCTAAAAATATTGATTCGACAGGGGAACTTTCTGCAGAGGAATTAGAGAAAGCGGATATAGTTTTTTCTACAAATCCAAAGTCTATCTCGGATTCTGATTTTATTATTGTTGCTGTTCCTACGCCAATTGATGAATCAAAACAGCCGGACTTAAGGCCTTTGCTTTCGGCGTCTAAAATTGTGGGACAAAATTTGAAGCCTGGCGCTATTGTTGTTTTTGAATCTACTGTGTATCCTGGATGTACGGAGGGTGATTGTGTCCCGGTTATTGAAAAGGAATCGGGCTTGTCTTGTGGAACTGATTTTAAAATAGGATATTCTCCGGAAAGGATGAATCCTGGGGACAAGGTTCATACCGTCGATAAGGTTGTTAAGGTTGTTTCTGGAATGGATGCGGAGTCTCTTGATCTTATTGCGACGAAATATGAGAAAATAATTTCCGCTGGGGTCCATCGGGCGGATTCTATTAAGATTGCCGAGGCTGCTAAAATAATTGAGAATACTCAGAGGGATATTAATATTGCGCTGATGAATGAATTAAAGATAATTTTTGATTTGTTGGATATTGATTGGAGAAAGGTTATTGAGGCTTCTGTAACAAAATGGAATTTTCTTGAATTTTCGCCGGGGCTTGTTGGGGGACATTGTATAGGTGTGGACCCATATTATCTTGCTGATATATCGAAAAGGCTCGGGCACTCTCCAGAAATAATTTTAGCTGGGAGGAAAATAAACGACTACATGGCGAAGTATGAGACCTCTAGAATAATAAGACTTATGATAGATAAGGATATAAAAATAAAGGGAGCGAAGGTTGTTATTTTGGGCGCTACTTTTAAGCCAAATGTTTCGGATATTAGAAATTCAAAAGTTTGTGATGTTGCGCATGAGCTGGCTTCGTATGGATGCGAGGTAAATATTTATGACCCTCATGTGAAAGAGATGAAGATTTTTGGTTATGATAATGAAGAAATTGAGTCTCCTGATTTTGTAGTTAAGGCGGTGAATCATGATATTTTTGAGGAAAGCCGTTATGATTATGGTATTATGGACAGCTAAGGTAAGATTTTTAAGCTGATATTATTAGAATACTTCATGGAATATGTATTGCTCATTTCGGTTTTGGTTAGTTTTGTTTTAGCGGTTAGCTTTTTGCCGATGTGGATTCGGGTTTGTCGGAAAGTGGGTCTGGTCTGGGAGGATATGAATAAGTTTGGGCATCCGAAGAATGTGGTTTCTAGTGGCGGGGCTGTTGTTGTTATGGCGTTTGTTTTGGGTGTTTTGAGCTATCTTGCTTTGAAGACTTTTTTATTTGGGGGGCAGGTTAAAGCTTTGGAGATTTTTGCCTTGTTGGCTGTTATTTTGATTTTGGGAATTGCTGGTTTGGTCGATGATTTGTTGGGTTGGAAGAATGGGGGATTGCCTATGAGAATTCGGCTTCTTTTGGCTGCTGCGGCTTCTGTTCCGTTGGTTGTTATTAACGCTGGTACGCATTTTATGAGTTTGCCTTTTTTGGGGGTGATTGATTTTGGAATTTTATATCCTTTGATTTTGGTTCCTTTGGCTGTTGTTGGTGTAAGTACGACTTATAATTTTTTGGCTGGGTTTAATGGGCTTGAGGCTGGGCAGGGTATTTTGATTTTGAGTTTTTTGAGTTTTGTTTCTTATGCGACGGGTTCTGCGTGGCTCGCGATTGTTGGTCTTTGTATGGTTGGGGCGTTGGCTGGGTTTTGGATTTTTAATAAGTTTCCTGCTAAGGTTTTTCCTGGGGATGTTATGACGTATGGGATTGGGGCGTTGATTGCTGGGATGGCGATTCTTGGGAATTTTGAGAAGATTGCTTTTGTGATTTTTATTCCCTATATTTTGGAAGTTGCTTTGAAGGTGCGTGGGAAGTTGAAGGTTTCTTCGTTTGGGATTCCTGATAAGAATGGGATTTTGAAGATGCCTGAGGATAAGGTTTATGGGTTGGAGCATTTGGCGATTAAGGTTTTGGGGAAGAGTGCTACGGAGAAGAAGATTGTTTATTTGATTCATGCGTTTCAGATTTTGTTTATTTTGATTGGGTTTTTGATGATGTGAGAATGTTTTTAAATAGAGTTTGGTGTTTTTGTGCATGGGTTATGATGAGGTTAAGGGGTCTGTTTTAAAAATTGCTGGGGATAAGAAGTGGCAACTGGGGTTCGTTTTGTTTTTATTTTTGGTTACTTTATTTGTTGGAATAGATATAAGGATTCAGCCGATTACTACTGAAAATTTAGTCGATTCGACAACTGGAGATTATACTCCTCTGGCGCTGGACCCTTATTATTTTTTGAGGCATGCTGAGACTTTGATAGCGAATGATGGAGTTTATCCTGGTTTTGATACTTTTAGGTCTCCTCATTTGGATGTTAATTGGCATAGTGAGATATTGCCGCAGTCTATAGTTCTGACTTATAAGGTGATTCGGGTTTTTAGTCCAGATGTTACTTTGAATTATGCGGCAGTTTTGAATCCGGTGATTTTTTTTGTTTTGGGTTTGATTGCTTTTTTTGTTTTGGTTTGGATGTTGACTAGGAGTAAATTGGTAGCTCTTGTCGCTTCTATTATTTTAACTGTTATTCCTCCTTATCTTTATAGGACATTGGCTGGGTTTAGTGACCATGAAGCTATTGGTATGTTTGGTTTTTTTATTGCGTTGCTGTTGTTTTTTATTGGGTTGTGGTATCTAGAGAAAGGGAAGTTGTCGCTTGGCAAGGCTGCTGCTTTGGGTTTAGTTGCTGGGTTTGGGACGATGCTTACTATTGCTACATGGGGTGGCGTTGGTAAGTTTTTGTTTATGATTTTGCCTTTGACGTTTTTGGTTAATTGGCTCTTGAAAGACAATGAGGAAGTGTGGAATTATGTTTTGTTTTATGTCTCATGGTTTGTTGGGATTTGTGTTAGTACTTTTATTTTTGGCTATCCTATGGTGCAAACGATTAGGGGGAATGGGCTGTCTCCTTCTGGAATTTTGACGTTTATTGTTTTGGGTTATTTAATTATTGAGGCGTTGTTGATTCAGTTTAAATTGTTGAATAGGGAGTTGAAAAAATATAGGGAGTTGATATCTTTGGGTGTAGTTCTTTTGTTGGGTGCGTTATTTTATCAGATATTTATTGGTAATGTTTTTGATTTTATTTTGAGTGTTTTGTCTAATGTATTGGATCCGTTTAAGGGGAGTAGGTTGGCTCAAACTGTTGCGGAACAGAAAGCCCCTTATTTGAGTGAGTTAATTGGACAGGTTGGGAAAACTATGTTCTATACTTTTTTAGTGGGGTGTTTGATTGTCGGGGGTAAAATCGCCTTTGGGATTAAGAAGAAGAAATTGAGACCTCTGTTTATGGGTTCTTTTGCTTTTTTTATTTTTGGGATTTTATTTTCTAAAATTTCGTCGACTTCTTTTTTTAATGGGGACAATTTTGCTTCGAAGGTGTTATTTTTTGTTTCTTTTTTGATTATTGCTATATCTTCTATTTATATTTATAAGAAATCGGATTGGAAAGTTGATGTGAGGTGGATTATGATTGTTGCTTGGATGATTCCGATGCTTTTGGCGGTTCGTTCGGCTATTAGGGTTTTCTTTGCTATTGTCCCGTTTATTTCTATGATGGTTCCTTTGGCTTTGTTTGAGATAGGGAAATGGGGCAAGAGTAAAGATGAGTTGGTGAGGGTGACGTCTATGGTTGTTGCAGTTGCTTTGTCTATTTTGTTGGTATTTTCTTTGTTTGGGTATTATAATTTGGTGGATTCCCAGGCGAAACATCAAACTCCTTCTTATAATAAGGATTGGCAGAATGCGATGAGTTGGGTCCGTGATAATACTGCTGAGGGTTCTATTTTCGGGCATTGGTGGGATTATGGTTATTGGGTTCAGACTGGTGGGAATAGGCCTTCATTTTCAGATGGTGGACATTCTCAGGGAGCTTTTGGAAATCATATGATGGGACGTTATGTTTTGACGACGCCGTATCCAAATAGTGCTAAGTCTTTTTTTAAGTCGAATAATATTTCTTATTTGTTGATTGACCCGACGGACATTGGGAAATATGCGGCTTATTCTTCTATCGGTACTGGTAATGAGGTTGATGACCGGACTTCTTGGATTGCAACTTTGACTTCGAGCCCTTCTGATATTCAGGAAACAAAAAATGGTTCTGTTCGAATGTATAGGGGTGGGACTATTCTGGATGATGATTTGATATATAACGATGGGTCTGTAAATGTGCTTTTGCCGAAGGGTAAGGCGGGAATTGGAGCGATAGTTTTGGAGAAGAGTGTCGTTGAGTTGGGCAATCAGAGTCATGTTGGCTATGGGCAGCCAGAGGGTATTTATGTGTATAATAATAAGCAGTATAGATTGCCTATTAG